>JAJZTR010000094.1 GCA_021848775.1 Chloroflexota bacterium
CGTTGATAATCCTCGATTCGGGAAATAAATCAAAAATGAGGTTTGTTAATAAAAAATGGGCTTTGATACAACTTGCAATATGAGTAATCCATGCTATATTTACTAATGTAAGTTTAATGTGCATAGCGCTATCCCGTTTCACTTTTCCCCCCTCAATACCATTTACATCGTAATACCTGTTGTTTCGTGGCCGCCACCATTATAACCATGACCGCTGGCTGCCTACATCCACTAAACTGCACACAGAGACCCGGTGATTCGCAGGATTGGTTGTTGAAAATACATAAGGTATTTATTTATTTCTCTACGGATAATGGACGCAACCCTCCGATAGGTGCGGGTGGATGGTTGCATTGTTTCTATTGGAAGGTTGCTCCTTCTTCCGATGGTTTAACCCCGCCTGCTTCGCTTTCACCGTTCGATCTCAACGGTGAATACATGGGTTCTACTGGAGGTGAACTATAGAAAAATGCGTTAACTGTTCAACTGGCCATTGGAGAATAGAAATTTTAGGACCTAACCCAAAACGAGGAGAATAAATATGAAGAAGAGCATTCTTGTTATGGCAGTACTTGTGATCTCCAGCTTGCTCCTGGCTGCTTGTGGTGGTGGAGTTGAGGGTGATGTGATTAAGGTTGGGGTGGTTGCTGAACTGACCGGCGACATTCCCGCTGTTGGTGCTTCCTGTAAAAATGCCGCAGAACTGGCAGTAAAGGAAATCAACGATGCTGGCGGTCTGGAAGTTGGCGGGAAGACCTATCAGATCGAATTGTTCATTGAAGACAATGCAGGCAAGGCTGATCAATCTGCTTCGGCTGCATCGAAATTAATCACCCAGCAAAATGTGGTGGCGATCATCGGGCCGAATGCCAGCCGTTACGCTATCCCAGCCTCTGAAATTGCTGAAAGTTCGAAAGTTGTGCTGATCAGCCCGTGGTCTACCAACCCGAAAACCACTTTGAAGGGTGACACCACCGATCCCAAAAAATACGTGTTCCGGGCTGCCTTCATTGACCCATTCCAGGGCCGCGTTGTGGCTAAATTTGCATTGGACAATTTGGGTGCCAAGAAGGCTGCAGTTTTATACGATGTGGCATCCGATTATAACAAGGGAATTGCAGAGTTCTTTAAGCAAACCTTTGAAGAAAACGGTGGAACGGTTGTTGCATTTGAGACCTATACCACCGGTGACAAAGATTTCTCGGCCCAATTGACGAAAATCAAAGATACTGCACCGGATGTCATCTTCCTGCCGAATTACTATAGCGAAGTTCCGCTGCAGATCCAGCAGGCGCATCGACTCGGTATTGATGTGCCGTTCCTTGGCTCTGACTCATGGGGGAGTGCTGAATTGATTACGCTCTGCGGCGCCGATTGTGATGGGTACTACTTCAGCACCCATTACGCGGCAGATGCTGCTACTCCGGTCGCTACCAAATTCATTGAAGCCTACAAAGCTGCATACGGCACCACCCCGGATGATGTTGCTGCTCTCACCTATGACTCCTTTGGTTTGTTATGGAATGCTTTAAAGGCAGCCGGTGCGGTTGACCGCGAGTCTGTCCGATCAGGCATGTCTATGATCACAAACTATGAAGGCGTTACCGGAAACATGGCTTTTGAAGCCGGATCAGGTGATCCGGTCAAGAGTGCCGTGATCCTGCAGGTTAAGGGCGATAAATTCGTCTGGTTTGCCAACGCGGCTCCCTAGACGATAGACGATCATTTGACTCTCTCGCTGTACCGCACAGCGAGAGAGTCGCATTTATTCCTATACCTCAAGGCGGCACTATGACTTATTTCTTTCAACAATCATTGAACGCGCTGCAACTGGGTAGTATTTATGCTTTGATCGCATTGGGATATACCATGGTCTATGGCATTCTGACCATGATCAATTTCGCCCACGGCGACTTGTTTATGGTGGGGGCTTTCTTTACCTTTATCGCGGCAGTTTATTTCGGGTTGCCATTCGTGCCTACGCTGGTGATTTCAATGGTTGGCGTGGCGATTTTGGGTGTGCTCATAGAGCGTTTCGCTTATCGCCCGCTGCGCAACGCCCCGCGTGTCTCCGCAGTAATTACAGCGCTTGGCGTAGGCTTGTTCCTGGAGAACTTCACCCTGGTCTTCTTCCCGTACCCCCAACATATTCCGACATTGATAACAACCACTACCTGGGATGTCGGCGGAGTTTCTATTTCATCGCTTCAAATAATTATTATCCTTCTCTCCATCGGGTTGATGATTTTATTGGACGTAGTTGTTAGACGCACGATGGTGGGCATGGCAATGCGTGCAATCTCCTGGGATAAGACCTTGGTCCCATTGATGGGCGTACCGCTCAACCTGATTGTTTCCGCCACATTTGCCCTGGGCACCAGTCTGGGGGCGGCTGCAGGCACCATGTACGCACTCGCCTTTCCGGTAATTGACCCTTACATGGGTATATTAATCGGCTGGAAGGCGTTTATTGCGGCTGTCGTTGGCGGGATTGGTAACATCCGCGGAGCGATGATTGGGGGATTTATCCTGGGAACTGTGGAAATTATGGTGGCAGCGTTTTTGCCTTCCACCTACCGTGACTTTATCGCCTTTGCATTACTTCTGGTACTGCTCATTTTCCGGCCATACGGTATTCTGGGCAAACCACGGCCTCAAAAGGTATGACTATGGACACAAACCCTTCTTCGACATCTACCTCTGGTTCCAAACGTCATGCGATGCTGCAGAAATTGAAAGCACTGTGGGAGCGGATTGCATCCAACAGGAAAGCATTGCCCATCCTGGTGGCGGTCGGTTTTGTGCTTTCCATCCTGACACCTCGATTTACCTTGGTCGACGAATATGTACAACTGATCATGATCTATATCATGATCAATATCATTTTGACAGCCAGCCTTAACCTCATCAACGGCTATATGGGCGAATTTTCAGTTGGCCATGCCGGTTTTATGGCTGTTGGGGCTTATGTCTCCGCCATTCTGACATCGATGGTTCTTCCGGACAATCTTGGCTCGGTCCTTTTCCCATTGGTCGTTTTGGCTGGCGGGATCGGCGCAGCGCTGGTTGGATTGTTAGTTGCTATCCCATCCTTTAAAACCCGCGGTGACTACCTGGCGATTGTGACCCTGGCATTCAACATGATTGTGAAATCGGTATTCGAAAATATCGAGGCAGTTGGCGGCCCGCGCGGGATTCCAGGTATAGCAAAGCTTACCACCTTGCCGTGGGCATTCTTTTGGACTTTGCTCGCCTTGTTCGTCATTCGAAACTTTGTTTATTCGAATTACGGCCGCGGGGTTCAATCCATTCGCGAAGATGAAATCGCCAGTGACTTGATGAGCGTGAATACACGGCAGGTGAAACTTCTCGCCTTTACCATTAGTTCATTTTTTGCCGGTGTTGCCGGAGCGCTCTTTGCCCATGTGCTGCAATTCATCAGCCCAAGAGTTTTCGATATTATCAAATCCACCGATGTATTGATCATGGTTTACCTGGGTGGGATTGGATCAATCACCGGTTCAATACTAGGCGCGACAGTTTATACCGTTCTGTTGGAAGTCATGCGGCCATTAGGGATGTGGCGGATGGTCTTAATGCCGCTACTGCTGGTGTTGCTGATGATCTTTAGACCGCGAGGCATCATGGGGATGCGAGAATTCCGCTGGATTATTCCTGGTTTCGACCTTTACGCGCTGAAATACTGGCGGGCTAAGAAGGAGGTGTCCAATGACACTCCTGCGAATTGATAAAGTCACCCACTACTTTGGCGGTTTATGCGCAGTTTCGGACTTTAATCTGGAACTTGAGCCGGGTGAACTGGTTGGAATCATTGGCCCAAATGGTGCTGGAAAAACGACGATTTTCAACTTGATCACAGGCGTGTATAAGGCAACAAGTGGAAATATCATTTTAAAAGACAAAGAATTGGTAGGGATGGAGTCAAGTGCCATAACCCAACTTGGAATTGCCCGTACCTTTCAAAATATTCGACTTTTCAAAGACTTGACGGTCTTGGACAATGTGCGAATTGCCTACTACAACTGGCTAAATTACTCTCCATTCGAGTCGTTATTTCATGTTGGCCGGTATCAGGCACAGGAAGAAGAATACACCTACAAAGCAATGGATTTGCTCGAGTACTTTAAACTCGACCATTTCGCCGGTGAGTTCGCCAAAAATCTGCCGTACGGATCTCAGCGCCGGCTGGAAATTGCCCGCGCCCTGGCTACCGGTCCCACGCTTTTACTGCTCGATGAACCTGCAGCAGGCATGAACCCTCGCGAAATCGAACAACTGATGGAATTCATCCTGTGGATTCGGAAGGAGTTCAACTTGACGATCCTCCTCATCGAACATCAGATGCGCCTGGTCATGGGAATTTGCGAGCGATTAAAGGTGCTGGATTTTGGCGCAACCATCGCGGAGGGATTGCCTGCGGAAATTCGATCAGATCCCAAGGTGCTGGAAGCCTACCTGGGTGAAGGAGGTGACTCATGAGCAATGGAGCATACCTGTCGATCCAGGATTTAAGCGTTTCCTACGGCAACATCAAGGCTGTCAAGAATATCAGCTTCGATGTCAGGGAAGGTGAAATCGTCACCCTTATCGGCGCCAACGGGGCTGGAAAATCATCCACGTTGCGAGCAATTTCGGGTGTGATTCCATACAGCGGTCAAATTTTGTACAAGGGAACAAGCTTATACAAAATTCCTGCAGATCGAATTGTAGGATTGGGCATCGCACAAGTGCCGGAAGGCCGCGGTATATTTGGCAGCCTGACCGTGTTCGAAAACCTCAAACTCGCCACCTGGCAGCGAAAGGATAAAGCAGAAATCAATCGTGATTATGAACGGGTTTTTGCCATCTTTCCCCGATTGCAGGAACGGAAAACCCAATTAGGCGGGACCTTGTCAGGAGGTGAACAGCAAATGCTGGCGGTGGCACGGGCGTTGATGAGCCGCGGTAGAATGATGTTGTTGGATGAACCGTCTATGGGTTTATCTCCGGTTCTGGTGCGGGAAATTTTCCGCGTGATCAGGGATATCAATGCAACTGGCACAACCGTGTTGCTGGTCGAGCAGAATGCGAACATGGCGTTGCGAACAGCTCAGCGCGGCTACGTGCTCGAAACCGGGACCATCGTTTTTAGCGGCAGTGGAGATGAATTGCTGCACGACAATCGTGTACGCGAGGCTTATCTCGGCGGTTAATTTTGCGGTTCTGAAGGTATAACCGGATATAAATTTGGAGGGGTTTTGCCGATGGGTCAAGACCCCTCTTTTGGGGAGTACGCTTATGACGGATATCAATAGTTTAGTTTCCTGGGCGGAGGTCGATCTGGAGGCGATTCGCCGGAACGTGCGCTCTTTTCAGAAACACGTTGGCGGTACCGTACAGGTCATGGCAGTCGTCAAAGCCAATGCCTACGGCCATGGCGCTGTTCCGGTGGCAAAAGCCGCACTGGAGGCGGGTGCTACCCGGTTGGCAGTCCATCGCCTTACAGAAGGCATCGAACTGCGTCAGGCGGGTATTTCAGCCCCGATTCTGGTGTTTGGTTACACACCTCCGGCAGGAGCCGGCGAGTTTGTAATGTGGCATCTTACACCCAGCATGATCACGATCGAATTTGCCCAGGCGCTTTCGGCTCAAGCTGCTGCTCAAGGGCAAGTTGTCCCATTCCATGTTAAGGTTGACACCGGAATGAACCGTTTCGGGTTGCTGCCGGAAGAAGTGGTGCCATTCCTGGCTGCCGTCAACATTATGCCCGCTCTGCGGCCCGAAGGACTGTTCACCCATTTTGCTACCGCTGATTCGCTAGACCAGACCTGGGTGAACCAGCAAATCAAGGTTTTCGACCAGGTAATTGCATCTGTAAAAAATGCCGGAATCGATATTCCAATCGTGCATGCCGCCAATAGCGCCGCGGCGATGAAATTGCCGCAGGCGCATTACAATGCCATCCGACCGGGTATTGCCATGTACGGCATGAATCCATCCAGCGAGTGGGAGCCGGTGTTTGAACTATTCCCGGCGTTGACACTCAAAAGCCGGGTAAGCCGGGTAAGAAAGCTACCAGCTGGGGCGGGGGTTAGCTATGGGAGGACCTTTGTCACCAGCCGGCCAACCATAGCCTCCCTGGTGACCGTAGGTTACGGCGATGGCTATCATCGGATCTTGTCGAACAAGGGGTCGGTTTTGGTCCACGGACAGCGCGCTCCGATAATTGGCCGGGTTTGCATGGATCAATTTGTCATCGATGTGACCGACATCCCTGATGTGCAGCAGGATGACGAGATTGTTCTAGTCGGCAGGCAGGGTAATGAGCGCATTTCTGCCGAAGAAGTCGGGCGGTTGGCGGGAACGATCAATTATGAAGTTACCACCGGTTTGCTGCCACGCGTGATCCGCAAGTATGTGTGATTTGCGCATACTGTTTTGTTAGTTTGATCCAGAGCGGGCAACGGGATTCGAACATCGTCCCCTTGTGGGATTGCATCCCCTTGCGGGGACGCGTGCATGTCATTTGAGCTAGAGCGGGCAACGGGATTCGGATAGCATCCCCTTGCGGGGACGCGTGCAAGTCATTTGAGCTAGAGCGGGCAACGGGATTCGGATAGCATCCCCTTGCGGGGACGCGTGCATGTCATTTGAGCTAGAGCGGGCAACGGGATTCGAACCCGTGTATGTAGCTTGGAAGGCTACCGTTCTACCACTGAACTATGCCCGCATAGTAGCCTTGTGTTTTTCGCAGGGCTACCGGTTCCTTTTCGAAACTTCCAGGCCATATTATATCGTAAATTCTAAACACAAGTGCAACATTCATGGTTAAAAAGGGTAATTATTTCATTATTTTTGTTCCAAAGGGTAGCAGTCAGGCCAGGTTTTATCGAATGGCTTTAAACCAATGCCCTATGCATCTCACAGGTGTCAAAGCATATTTAAGCAGTGCTCAAACCTTCGTCAGATTTATTCCTCGGGACCGACGGTTGGCATTGGGGTTGGGAAAGGACGCGGGGCGCGAACCAATCCTTCACTGAACAGTCGAATGACTTCTTGATCCTCAAATTGCGTTTCATTGGGGCCGGTTCCGTAAAATGTCACGCGGAGGGTGGTCCCATCCTGACGAGTCTGGGTAACATCATAGGGAGAAAACTTGAGCACCCAGCGCAGTAAGTGTGCCTGGTTTTCCGATGTTAATTCAAAAATTCCAGGAACTTCCCCCGGCACACCCCGGCAAGAATATTGAATCACTTTCCCGCTCAGGGTTATGTTCAAATTGTCGCAAGTATTATCCGGTCCGCCTTTCCGCGAGAGCATGATGACCGGTCGGCCGGCCAGTACGCCGGCAGCGACTGCCAGAATTGGCTCAATGGGTTCATCGGCACTGTGGAATTCAAAAAAGTTGTTATTCGCTTCGAGGGTAATTTTTTTCCCGCGAATCTGAACCTGAGGGCAAACGGTTTCGGGAATGGTAATTTCCAGACAGGAATCAGCGAAAAGGACGGATTCTTCGCTTACGATTCGTACTGCTTCGGGGTCGTACCCAAGAAGCCCGGCTAACAATTGCCGCGATTGCAGCGCTGCTGCCGACGGGTCTGCCACCTGCTGCACCCGGCGAACCTGGATTCCTTCAAGGTCGGTGTGGTAAGTGTATGTGTTTTCCCCGTACTCCAGTACAACCAAATACCCGGCTGTGAGCTGTTGGGCACAAAACTCATCCACTGTGGCTGCATCTAGACAGGTATTAGACCATTGCGCTGATTGAATATCCCGAATCAATATTTGATCCGAGGCAACCCCCAACTCCGCGGCTAATGCCGATTGCGCCGATATGGCTGCTGCAGGCGGCTGAATTTCTCCGCCATCAAAAGGGGTTGGGATGATCTGGGTTTCCTGGACTGGGCTCGAGCAAGCCGATAGGGCAAGCAACAAAATGATGATGAGCAGGGGACGCAGCTTCATGGTCACTTTACTTCCCTTGGTACTATTATACCCATGGACGATGTCCGCTTGAACGGAGTTCCCGCATGCTCGAGGTTAGATATTCTGTACTGCAGGATACCAAGCCTATTAATCCTGATAGCTTTCGTAGATTTCCAAAACGAGATCCGAATAGTAATAGCCGCGATCCATGGGCCCGTAAGCGCGCAGCCCTTCCCGCAGGCTTCCGTATCTGGAAATCAAGCCGGAAAGCAACCCGGTGCCAAAATCGATGTTGAAATATGGGTCAAATAATTCTTCCATGGATGGTCGCGCGGAAAAGCAAGGCCCATTGATGCACATAAATTCAGCTGCCATGCCATCTCGCGGCATGACCTGCATCAGGCCGACAGCCCCGCTTTTAGAATAAGCATCCGGGTTACCGCCTGATTCTTGCAGCATAACAGCAGCAATCAATTTTGGATCCAATCCATAATATTGCGCATATTGCTCGATCGGCTGGCACCATTGCAGGATTTCCTGGGGGTACCTGGCTGGAATCGAGCAGTCTGTTTTGCCGCTTTCCACCTGGATGAGAAGACCTGCCGGTTGGTCAATCGGCTCCAGTTCCAATTCAGGGACCTCGCTGCTGGCCAAGACCATCTGGTCAGGACTGTATAAGGCCTGTGTTAAGAAAATGACCGTCGTTGAGGCAAATATAATTGCCGGGATCAAAAATTTTCGGATGTCATTCACCTTGCTGCTCCCAAACGATGATATCCACAATTATAGAACAATTGATCTAAAATAGCAAGAACCAATTTGAGTTTAGCGGCTTTTGATATAATTCACATTGTTGCAGACCCGCATAGCTCCATTGGCATACCTTTCACGCTGAGGGGAGATATATGATAGAAAATCAGAACTGGCATCCCCAAGCAATTTTCTACAGAGTGTATTTGCGTGCGTTTTACGACAGCAATGCTGATGGTCACGGGGATATTCAAGGATTGATCTCACGCCTGGCATATATTGAGGACCTGGGCGTGGATTGTATATGGTTGATGCCAATTTTCCCACCTTCTCACAGTGATGGAAGCAAGGGGGTGACTGATTTTTATGATATCCAAAAAGAATACGGGGACATGGCTGATTTCGAAGCATTAACACAAGCTGTACACTCCCTTGGAATGAGGTTGATCATCGATTTAGAGATGAACCAGACATCAGATAAACATCCCTGGTTTATTACCAGCAAGATAAATCCACAATCCCCTTACCGGAATTATTATGTCTGGGCAGATTCAGACACGAAATATCGTGACGCCCGCCATCTTTCTCACAAACAATCCCAATCCAACTGGCATCCCGAAGCAGCAACCGGTCAATTTTATTGGAGCAGGTTTTCACCAGCATTGCCGGAATTGAATTACGACAATCCCGAAATCAGAACTGAGATGGTTAAAGTGATGCGCTTTTGGCTTAGCAAAGGCGTGGATGGGTTTTGCTTGGATGGACTCCCATTTTTATTTGAAAAAGAAGATACAAATTGTGAAAATCTGCCTGAAAACCACAAATACATTAGAGCGGTGCGTGCGTTTCTAAATCAAAATTATCCTGACTATATTTTGCTCGGCAGCATGAACCAACCACAGCAAGTGGCCGCGACCTACCTTGGGGAAGAAAATGAATTGCATCTGACTTTGCACCCTTCACTTGGTGCTCAGCTTTTGCTGGCTTTAAGCGGACAGGATGCCGCACAGCTCAAGCGCATAATTGATCACTTCCCGTTGATTCCCGCTTCCTGCCAATGGGTACACCGCCTGACGAGTCTACATGGATTAAATCTCGAACAGATTACGAGTGACGAACAAAAAACACTACGACAGGTTTACGTCCCTGATATCCCCTCCCATTCAGGATCTATGATTAAGCGGCGGTTGGCATCGATCGTGAGCAACGATCAACGCATCATCCGGCTCTTATACGCCCTGTTGTTTAGTTTGCCAGGAACGCCGGCATTAAATTACGGCGATGAAATTGGTATGGGGGATAACCTCGCAATTTCAGAACTATCAGAGTTGCTGACCCCCATGCAGTGGGATGAAACGAAAGGGGCAGGTTTTTCTCGTGCTCCGGTTGAAAAGTTGTATGCTCAACCGGTTAGTCAGCCCTTATTCGACTATCGGACACTCAATGTTGTCAATCAGGAGTTCAATCCTGAGTCACACCTTAATTTTATGAAGGACCTGATTAAAACCCGAAAAGATCACCCGGAGTTAGCAGTGGGGTCGATTGAGTGGCTTGACACGGATAATACAGCGGTTGCCGCCTTCATTCGCCGTCAGGATGAAAAGACATTATTTGCAGTCTATAATTTATCCGATCGTACCTGTGGGGCGCGAATTCCACGAGAAATACGCCAGGAGTACCGGATGGATTTGTTAGGCGGGTATTTGAAACTGCAGCCTGATCTGACCAATATCACACTCAAGCCGTATCAGTTCGGCTGGTTTTCCATCTGACAAGCGTTTCTTATAATTTAATATTCTTCATCTTCAGCATTCAGCAGCATTGGATCGCTGATAGCTGCTGTATGGGCGTGGGTGAGGTCGAGTAGTGCGCGTACGGGCAGGCGAATATTTAATCCTCGCTGCCCGCCAGAGACATGAATCTGCTCATGCCCTAACACCTCGCTGGAGATGACCACCTGGAATCCTTTGTTCATCAATGCCAAAGGTGAAATTCCACCTGCCTGCAGCCCTGTGAGTTGTTCCACCTCGCGCAAAGTCGGTACTTTGACTTTCTTTTCACCAAAATAGGCTGCCAGGGTTTTCAGGTTAACCACATGATCACCTGGGATTACGGCGAGGATTGGCTTGCCGGGTTTTTCGCGCATGACAACAATCGTTTTGTAGATC
>JAJZTR010000095.1 GCA_021848775.1 Chloroflexota bacterium
ACCATGATCCCGTCTATTCGCGCGTTCCGCTTGCGCAGACCTTCAGCGCCAACACTGATGGCGAGGTGTTTTCGGTGGTGGTCAACCATTTCAAATCCAAAGGGAGCTGCCCGGACGGTGTGAGCGACCTCAACCGCGACTACGGCCAGGGCTGCTGGAATGCCCTGCGGGAGCAGCAGGCGCAGCGGCTCTTGACCTTCGTGGAAGATGTTCAAACCGCTTCTACTGACCCGGATGTGCTGGTCATTGGCGACCTGAACGCCTACGGCGCGGAGGAACCGGTGGCAGTCTTGACCAGCGGCGGCCTGACAGACCTGGTTGCTGCCTATGTGCCCGCCGCGGACCGCTACAGCTACATTTTCGATGGGCAGTCCGGCTACCTCGACCACGCCCTGGCGACCGAATCGCTGGCCGGGCAGGTCACAGATGCCGCTTTCTGGCACATCAACGCCGACGAGCCATCGCTTATTGATTACAATAGCGAATATAAATCGGTCGATCTTTACGCTGACCACTTCTTCCGCTCCTCCGACCATGATCCGCTGCTTGTCGGCCTGAACATCGAAATTCCACCGCCCTCTGTCACCTATGACCTGTTCCTGCCAGTCGTCGGTCGCTAACCGGATTCACCCGGCAGTTCGCGCCTGCCTTCGACCGATGACGATCTCTGGTAAGATAAAAAAGGAAACGAACATGATCAGGAAGACCTTTTTGATTTTGTCAATTTCGTTGTTCGCAATTTTAGCCGCGGTATCCTGTTCGAGGTCACAGCAATATTATGACGATGGGATATCCGACGAGGAGTACATTCGCGTCGCCAGTGAGACGGAAGAAGCCAAGGCTTTTCTGGAGCGGTTTCCGAAAGCCGAGATCCTGGTCGATCGGAGCGGCGAGTTGGCGGTCGATTATAGGATTACTCAGGTCCAACCAGCGACCACCGAACAATCCTGGGAAGGGGTTCGGTTACGGGTGTTCATTGACCCGGAGTCCAAACGCGCCGAAGATACGATCATTCAGTGCAGCGATCAGAGCGGAACCAACTTTGTCGAAGAAGATTTGATCGAATATTTGGAACAGTATGGGCAAAGGCAAAGCTGTCCTTAAAACGATTCCAAGTTGATCGCGCCGGTCCTCAGACCGCACGCCATCAGGTTTTCCTTATTGACTTGCCCCGCGGAAAATCCCATAAAAAACAACCCGACAAAAATCGGTTGTTGAATCTGCTTGCATTTTCTCATTCTATATTGGATAATAGACATAAAGTGTCTATTATCCAATATGAAAACTTCAATCCTTGAACCCCTGACCGCCGCTCCCTACTTCACCATCGAAAGTGTGAAGCAGTTATGGCCTGACGCTAACGTGAAGGATGCTACACTGCGCACCGCGCTCTACCGCTGGATGAAACGCGGGCAGATCATCCAGCTTAAAAAAGGGCTTTACATGACGCGCCGCTTCTTCGAGCTGCACCGCGCCGACCCTGACTTTTCGCCCGCCGTCAGCGCCATTCTGCTGCCGCAGTCCTACGTTTCGCTGGAGTATGTCTTGCAGCGGCACGCGGTTTTGACGGAAATAACCTATCCGGTTTCCTGCGTGACCAGCAAGAACACGCGGGTGATCCAAAACCCTCTGGGTACCTTCTCTTACCGCCACATCCGAAGCGATCTGTACCACGGGTTTAGCATCGCTTCCTATTACGGCATCCTGTTCGCGCAAGCCTCGGCTGCCAAGGCCTTGTTTGATTATCTCTACCTGCGCCCCGCGCACAGTGGGCTGACTTCCCCGGGCTTCAGCCTGACCGAGGCCTTGCGTCTGAATATCGAAGACTTTTCACCCGCCGACCGCGAGGAATTCGCCGGCTATATCTCCGGCAGTCACAGCCCGAAAATGGACTCCATCCTGAATAACTTGAGGAAAACAATATGGCGAACCTAATCCAGATGCTGCAATACACCCTGGCGCAAAAAGATCCGCTGCTGCCCAATGAGACCAGGCGCATCGTACTCAAAGAGGCGCTTCAGGCTTATGTGCTGGATTTTCTTTATAATCAATCCAGCTACCGGCTATTGAACTTTTATGGCGGGACCTGCCTGCATGTGGTCTATGGCTTGAACCGCCTGTCCGAGGACATCGACCTCGATAATGGCCAGGGCTTGAATACGGAACATCTGCAAACCGATCTAATCACGTATTTTCAGCAGACTTTTGGTTATTCTGAATTGACCGCCAAAACGCAGATGGGTGAAAACGGCATTTTGCGGGTCACATTGAAATTTCCGATTCTGAACGCCATTGGCTTATCTCTGCACCCTAACGAAGTCCTGCATCTAAAGCTGGAGATCAGCCACCATAAACAGGTGGCTGTTATGCAAAAGACGCCGGTCTTTGCTTACGGACGCAGCTTTGTGCCGCTCCATTTTTCATTGGAAACGATGATGGCCGGCAAGATCCTCGCCTGCCTGGAGCGTGAATTTCAACACGGACGCGAAGGAACCGCTGTCAAAGGCAGGGACTTCTACGATCTACTGTGGCTCATGCAAAAGGATGTGCATCCGCTGGAAGAAAAGCTGGCCAAAGACGGTAAAAAGCCCTACACGGTTGCATCCGCCATGCAGGAATTGCGGGTGAAGGTTCAAACCATTCGGCGCGCCGATCTGGCTGTTGACTTGCTCTCCTTGTTTGAGCAAAGGTCATTTATCGAAGCCTGGTTAGATGGATTTCATGAAAATTTCCTGGCGCTATCTAAAAAATATGGTTGAGTGCTGGTCAATATAATGAAGACACATTTGCCGCGCTAAGGCTGTCTTTGCGGATGCGCTGTCGTCCTCCGCACGCCCATTCGCTGCGCGGGATCACAGTTCTACCGGACAGGCAGGTAGCTCCCCGATTCTGAAACCAAGGCCGGTACCTCGCCCATCACTAAAACGTCGTGGTTGAATCAATGGGAACCGTGACACTACTTATTTGGGATTGATACCTACAGGCGCGAAAGAGCGCAGAAAAAAGCGCTAAAATTTCTTGTGCCTTTTGGTTACCAAATCTTTTTAAAAATGATTGGCGAGACAGTACCCGTTGTGACTGGAGGCCAATAGGTGAGCGTGTTTTCTGAACAGGTATACGGACCGCTGCCTATGGGAGCGGGGGGCACCTCTGGCAGCAAATTGGCAGTCTCGCCAAGATCGATTGGCTCGCCGCTGATAAACGCCTGGATCGAGGATGTGATATTGCCCTCACCAGCGTTGAAAGTCAGGTTGGTACCGTCCGCGGTCCAGTACCCGCTGCCGTATCCGGTGAATGTGAGACTGAAATCCATGGGGATGGGGTTATCAAACAAATCCGAGCTGTCACTGGTGTAATGGACGACAAAATCCTGATATTGAGCAGTGCCAATCCCGTTGTCATTGAATATGGCTAAGGCTTCACCGGTGATACTGGTCACGGTGATATCGCCGGTTGGGCTCAAGACTGACTGCATGTAGCTGGTGTAGCTTTCTGTCGTTGCCTGCCATCCCCCCAGCAGGCATTCATCGCATGGCGCATCGCCAACCGGGGTAGTATTAAGGGTGAGATGATACTGTTTGCCGGGCTCTGTATTGAGCACATAGAGAATATAGTGACCATCCTGGCAGCCTGATATGAACTCGGCAGGGAACGGCGCCCAGCTGCCACTCCCAAAGTATTCGCGGGCTGATTCGTGACCGGCTGCCCCGGTTTCGGCTGACGCCATTGAGAAGCGGTGTTTCGACACAAAAAAGAGCTGATAACGATTCAAAATGAACGGATCGGCAACGTAGTTGGTGCTCGTGGTAGCGGTGATGGTATCACTTCTGGAAAAATAATCGGGGAAGGTAATCGACGAACCCGAGGTGTCCATAAGCGCATTGTCGATGACTTCCTGGGCAAACCGTTCAAATAGAGTATCAATATTCGGGTAGGCTCCCAACGCAGCCAGCTGTTTGTCGGTGCCAGCGGTGATTGGCATGGTCGCCAATAATTTTAATACACCTGTCGGGCCACCGTCTGCTTCCGCGACGAACTGGGTGAAGGCAAAATTCTCATAGGTCATATCCGTCAGTGGCTTGGTGGTCGAATTACTGGCGAACCAGCTGGCGAAGCGGTGTTCGTAATCGGTATTGGGATAAACAACGTTGCTGAAATATTCAGCCGACCCTTCCACCCACCAATCGGCGGACGCGTACCCGGCTGTGATCAATTGATCCCTCAGGTTCCAGGCTTGAAAGCAGTGAAAAATCTCATGGGCAACCACCTGTTTGAAGTCGGGAAGCGAGAGCGCAAGCGACGCCGGATACAGGATTACCGGACAGGCTTCTGTTGCATTCTGGTAAATATGCGTAACAGCCAGTGTGGTAGTGGGGTTGGTCGCACCGCTTAACGTTGTAAAGACAAAGTAGATCGATTTCACCTGACCATACGCCTGGTAGACAGGGATGGCATTCTCGATTGCCTCCAGCGTGGCAGCGTAATAGGGATCTTTACTGGCATCTCCCTGCCAGGCAAGCGGATAATAGACACGGTAATCATTTCCCCCAATCTGGCGGGTCCCGGAGAGGAAGCAGATGAAGGAGGGTGTGCGCGGATCGGGAAAACCGCTGGACCATAAAGAGGCGCACTCCTCACTGGTCTGTCGGATGGGGGCCGCCAACCCGGGTCCACGCTGGGAAGATCCCTCAGGAATGGAGTAAGGATCCAGCATCGCCTGGGTCGGGACGATCAGCGTCAGCAATCTGGTGATTTCAGTCTTGATTTCCTCGTCGGTGCCATTTTGCAAATATTCATACGCCATTTGAACAATACCGGTGCCCTCAGCCTCCTGAACGCCAACTCCTGCAGGATCCCCGGAGGGCTGAACCTCGCCGGCGAACAGCTTGAGAAATGCCACCAGACCCTCCTCAAGTGTCCACTCTCCCCGGGTAATTTTTTGATCGAGCAGGTCAGTGAATCCCATCGGTGACTCTCCAGGCGCCGCGGTTGGCACTGGCGTGGGCGAACTCTCGACCAGAGTTTTTGTGGCACCCGGTTCGGCTGGGGGTTCTTGGGCAGGTGTGGTTTTGCTTTGAGCGCAAGCTGTTAAAGCCAGCGCAAGAACGGCGAGGAATGATGCGAATTTGACCAGGAAAAATTTCATGAGAACACCGCCTCCCGTCAAAAATTTTGCTCAGGGTAAATAATTATTGAATTCCAAGGGGAAATGTCAGCTATCTTTTATAAGTATATGTGTTCCATGATGTTCATACAATATGAAGTGGTGTTTTCAGATTCGCAAACTTCGACCTCTTTGGGGGCTTTGAACCCAAAATGCATGCGACTAATCCATCACCAGATTTAGCGAAAATCGTCCATAAAATCTATACCATTAAAACCAGCTGGCACCTATGTCGCACCCAAAATTTATGTCCGAGATGGAATCGGCGCACTTTTGGTCAGGAGGTGCGAAGGAATCTATCAAAACACGGTCGGTTGAGTCTGACCGACGCAAATGGGCTAAAAAGCACTTAAAGGATTTTCTTGATCAACCCGAAATAATAAACTTTTACTGCGCCCTGATCTTCAGAAAGCAAAGTCTCCTGGGTACCCGCCTTTAGGATCGTTTTGCTGCGGCATTTGAATCCTGCCAATTTATTTGGGTTAATCACTATCACGCAGGACCCACCTTGGGGATGAAATATTTTTATTGCACCAGTTCCCATGATCGTTTCGATCAGCGCGGTCAGGTGGCTTTCCGTTAGATTCAATTTGCGATCCGCCAGGTATTTGATATTGTCAGGCAGGTCGGCGATTCGTTGGCTGATCCTCCATTTGGTGTCGGTATCCATCCGTGCCAGTTTTAGTAAACGCATTACATGTGCGCGAACTGTAGTAGCAGGTGCGAACAAAGATCGATTTGTGTTGTGGATCTCCACATCCAGGCTTTGGTCAACCCCAACCTCAATTGGACCGATGATCAAAGTATTGGCAGCCTGATCATATGAGGTTGGTAAATCCAACCTTTCCCCATTCAGCCATAAGCTGTGAGTCTCTGGTTGAACGATACCGCGGAAAAGGATGCGGTAGGAACGAGTTGGAGGAACATCTTTGGAATCGCCCACGGCGGGCATGAGGTGTATGGACCAGGAAGTATCCGTCCACTTCGATTTGAATTCGGTGCGGCATCCTCCCGTTTCCTGGTACGAACGTGAAACACCATCATCTTCGTACAGCGTGAACGAATTATCTGCACCTGGGAAAACGACCAGATCCATATTTTTCGGATTGTTACAGCCGTTTTGCGTGGTCTCAGCTTGCAGGGGAAGAATAGCTCCTGCCCTTGCGAAAAGCGGAATTTTGGCCAGCTCGTAATAATTGATCTCCCAATGCGGACCGGTGTGGCGCTCACCGGTGAAAAAATCAAACCAATCTCCCGGAGGAAACCAGATCGCCTGGCGGGTTTGATTCAGGTCAGGGTCAACTGGCGAAGTGACTGGCGCTACCATTAGCTGGCTGCCAAGCAGGTACTGGCCGCTTGCCAGGTATGCGCTTTCCTCACCTGGACAATCGTAATAGAGCGGCGTAATCGGGGGTAGTCCTTCCTGTTCGTTCCGATACGCCATGGTATACAGGTAGGGAATTAAAGCATGGCGGAATTGCATGGCCTGGCGCGTTAACTGCAGAACTTCAGCATCGAATCCCCAGGGATGCCGGTCAATAAATTCGTTTTTCGTGCAATGCAGCCGGAAGATCGGGCTGAGGGCGCCAAACTGTACCCACCGCGTATAGAGCTCACGGTCTTCCATCCCTTGCATGTGACCGCCAATATCGTGGCTCCACCAACCATAAGCCGCATTGGCCGCAGCGGCAGTGAAATACGGCTGATAAGCCAGGGTTTTCCAGGAAACAACCGTGTCACCCGAAAAACCAATGGGATAGCGATGATTGCCATCTCCGCCCCAACGCGAGAAAATAAATGGACGTTTTTGATTATCCCGAGTTAGATCATAGTAATGTAGATGGTTCAACCACCACAGGGGATCCAGGCCGGGGATCGTGGATTTGTCGCCTTGCTGCCAATCAAGCCACCAGAAATCGACACCTTGGTCCTCCAATGGATGCAATAGTTGGTCAAAGTACATTCTGGCGAAGGTTGGGTTTGCGATATCAAAGGGGATGGGTTTGTCACTGGCAGGGTTTAAGCCCATGGCTCGAGCAGCTTGCGGATAGCGTTCTTCGTGCGGATGAATGCCCTCGGCCGGGTGCAGGTTGAGCGCTGTAATTAAACCACGATCGTGAAGCCAGCTAATTAAACCCGGAGGATCCGGGAGTAAAGCCCGGTTCCAGGTGAAACCAGTCCAACCGCTGCTTTTATTGCCAGTATGCGTAATGTGCCAGTCCATATCGATGATGAAAACAGAAAGGGGAATTTCCTCCTCTCGAAACCGGTCCACCAGGCGTTGAATGTCATCTTGCGTGTATTCCCAGAAGCGCGACCACCAATTTCCGAGAATGGCGCGTGGAAGGAGAGGGGGGGTTCCGGCGATGTGCTGATAATCTCGCAGCGCCGCTTTGTAATCTTGACCACAGATCAATAGGTAAAGGTCACGATAACCCGGTTGAGCCGGACGCTCCTCCAGCCAACCGGCGGCGTTGAAAACCAGACTCTGGGTGTCATCCAGTTGCACCCAGCCGGCCCGGGAAAGCAATCCGGGCTGCAATTGAATCGGCCCGTTGGTCTCATCAAGCGTACGAGCCGTGCCCGGCAGTCGTTGCGGGTTGGGGTCGTCGAGGTGTATGACGGCGCCGGTTTCTTTAATGATCACCTGCAGAGTTTGACGCGAAAACTTTCTGTGGGAATCATGATATATAAGCTGGAAGACCGCGGTATCGATGGTCAGATCACGGTCTGTGCGCTGGATGTCTGTCACCGGAAGCGGCTGCTGGCGAAACCAAAACACCTGGGAAGGCCGGTCTTCGAAGCTGCCAGTCGGGCTGATTTCAATTCGGACCAGCCGCGGGGTGAGCAAAGTGAACCGCACCTTTGGAAATACAATCATTGCATCAAGGTTCGCTTGAGCAGATATAACGGGGGGCGAAAAGGAACCAGAGTATGTCATGAAATTCTCCCGGAAAGGGTATTGACAATAATCAATCAGTCTCTATAATTATATATAGTTCATTCAATAAACAAAGTAACTTTCCCATGAGTCCAATTCTTCGCGGCAACCGAGACCTGATACGGAGCATCAATCGCTCCATCCTCCTGAATGGTATTAAAACACAGGGGGAAGTTTCGCGTGCTGCCCTGGCCCACCTGACGGGTCTCAGTCCGGCCACCGTCACCGGAATTACGGGCAAGCTTATCCAGGAAGGGCTGGTGTTTGAAAAGGCCATGGGCGATTCCACAGGCGGCAGGCCACCGATTATGCTGGCGCTCAATCCGCGCGGCGGTTTTGTTATCGGGATCAAGCTTATGGAAGGGCATGCGATTGGCGCGTTGACAGACTTGAATGCCACCATCCTTGCTAAAGATACGATTGCCCTGGCAGATAAAAAAGTAGAAACCAGCGTTGAAATGCTCAGCGTATTGGTTAATCGATTGGTTCAAAGCAGCGGTATTCGGAAGAAACAGCTGCTGGGAGTGGGAATTGGCCTGGCTGGTGTGGTCGATTTTGCTCATGGAATTGTCAGACAGAATCCATTTTTCGGCTGGCGGAATATTGTGCTGGGTGATTTGCTGGGGACACGGCTGCAAGTCCCGGTTTTCATCGATAATGACGTAAACACGCTTTCACTGAGCGAAAGATGGTTGAACCAGGGCCAGCCTGAAGATAATTTTATCCTTATTACGGTTGGACGCGGGATCGGCATGGGTATCGTTATCAACGGGCAGGTCTACCGGGGTAAAGCTGGCGGGGCAGGCGAGTTTGGTCACATCGTAGTGGATCGCAATGGTCCACTTTGCGATTGCGGCAGGCACGGGTGTCTGGAAAGCCTGGTGAGCGATCGAGCCTTGGTCGCGCAGGCGCGCCAGGCGGTTGGACCGGAAATTGCCGATCTGGATGATGTTATCAATCATGCAAACGACGGAAATGCTGAAGCGAAAAGCGTGCTGACTCATGCGGGCGCCCTGCTGGGAACACAGTTGGCTAACCTGGTAAATTTATTCGACCCAAAACTTATCATTATCAGTGGTGAAGGCACGAGGATGGGTGAACTGTTTTTCTCCGCAGTTCGCACCGCTTTTCACGATTGTGTCATGACTGGCTTAGCAGAGGACACGGAGATCCGGATTAAATCCTGGGGAGATGATATCTGGGCTTTGGGGGCAGCCAGCCTGGTGATTGCGGAAATTTTTAAATCACCAATTCAGAAGGAGGAGACAACGGAAAAAAGCAAGATGTAAAAAAATTTTAAAAAAAGTTTATTCATTCAATATACAAAGTATTGAATCAGCCTGTGAACCACAGGAACCCCCAAAACCCAAAGGAGTGTAAGATGAAAGCGCGTTTCCCATATTACTTACTAGCTATCTTAGTCGTGATGAGTATGCTGCTAGGCGCATGCGCCCAGGCAACTCCCACGACAGCACCGGCAGCTGATCAGCCGGCTGCCCCAACTCAAGGTGATGCGCCGGCTGCCCCGGCAGCGGAGCAGACCACGATCACCTTCTGGCATGGCTACAATGCCGATGTGGAAGCAAAATTCCTCGACGAAACCTTGATCCCGGATTTCGAAGCCTTGCACCCAGACATTAACGTCGAATCACTGGTGGTCCCTTATGACCAATTCCGACGCAAGCTGTTGATCGCAATGTCTGGCGGCGAAGCTCCGGATTTAGCCCGTATCGATATCATTTGGGTCCCCGAATTAGCTGATACGGGTGCTTTGGCCAAATTGAACGAGTTACTGCCTGACTTTCAGGCTTTGGCAGATCAGATGTTACCTGGTCCCTTATCAACCAATTTCTTTAATGGCAATTACTATGGATTGCCGCTCGACACAAATACCCGGGTTATGGCCTACAATGAAGCTGTCTTCGCTGCTGCTGGCATCGAAAATGCTCCAGTGACGATTGATGAATTTCTTGAAGATTGCGAGAAAATCAAAGCTCTCGGCGATGACACCTACTGTTTTGCAGATGGCGGCACGTATGCCTGGGCTACCAATCCATGGATTTGGAGTTTTGGTGGTGATGTAACCGATCCGGAGGTCACAAAGTCCACTGGCTTCTTCAATAGTGAAGCTACAGCAGCAGCGTACAATTTCTTGAAAGACTCCATTGATAAAGGATACATCAATCCATCGATGAAAGGTGGCAGCTATGATACCTGGGGAGCTTTCTCGCAAAACAAAGTAGCTATGATTTTGGAAGGGCCCTGGTTTCCCCCGTATTTTGACCAGCAATTTCCCGATTTAGAATACGGGTTGGCTCCCATGCCTGCCGGCGATGGTGGTTCAATCTCTGTCGTTGGTGGTGAAGACATCGTCATGTTCCAGCAGAGCGAGAATAAAGAAGCTGCAGCTGAATTCATGCGCTATATGCTCTCCGAAGAGGTTCAGTTAAAATGGGCTGGTCAGGGTCAGGTTCCCGTCCTCAAGAGCGCCATCGATTCTGAGACGATC
>JAJZTR010000096.1:0-419 GCA_021848775.1 Chloroflexota bacterium
ATCTGAATAACGCTTGCGTGAGAGCCAGCAAACCTGCAACTCCTCCGTTCGCCAGCACTTGACCGGCATCGCGGCGGCTGCCTTTGGAAAATTTTTCAACCACTCCCGCCTTGCGCCGCTTGAACATTCGCGATAACGCCGAGGAAGACACAAAAAAGCCGACCAGCAGGACGGCCCAGGCGAACCCCCCCAGACCGAAAACCGCGGTCCCCAAAAGTGCAGCGGCAATCGCTCCCGAGATCGATAGACTGCGGGCTGCGTATGCGGCCAGAGAGATCAAAGCAGCAAGGCCCAAGCCTGCTGCCAGTTGGTACCACGAGAAATCAGGCGTAAATGCATTCATGCGCGGGGGTTCAGAATAGAAAAATTAAAGGATAAGGATGGTCGCCAGAATTAATAGCGTTGGCGTAAAAGCAGAA
>JAJZTR010000096.1:429-10604 GCA_021848775.1 Chloroflexota bacterium
GAGGATAAACGCAACCGGCCGGTCAGCGGACCTGCGGTAGAAAAAAAGGCCAGCGCTGAGGTTGGCAATGAATGCGAAAATTCCCAGCACCGCCAATAGTAAAAGCTGCTGGGCGGGAACCGGCTCCAGCGGCAAACCCTGCGCATCGAAACCCAGGGAAACTGTAGTCCGTCCGGGGATGGTCAGCCCGATCAATACCAGCAGGGCGATGGTCAGTATCAGGCCGGCGATAAGAAATGCGCGTGCCGGGCGGTCATCCCACACCCGGCGGGCGAAGGCAGCCGGTTCAGCCGAATAGGCTGTTAATGGGGTAATGCTTCCCATTTC
Organism: Chloroflexota bacterium; assembly: GCA_021848775.1. Classification (GTDB taxonomy): domain Bacteria; phylum Chloroflexota; class Anaerolineae; order Anaerolineales; family Anaerolineaceae; genus Bellilinea. The sequence goes on from JAJZTR010000096.1 coordinate 757, forward strand.
GATGGCTAATTGGAAGGTGCGCACGAACCCGCGTGTATCTTCGGGTGAAATCGCGTAAACTTTGTTTGGCGTTGCCAGCAACAGCATGCTTTGGGTGGCGGAGGCTAAAAATTCCACTTTGCCGAGTTCTTCCACCTGCCGCAGACCGATAATTGCGCCCGGGAAGGACAACGGCGGCAAGGGCAGGCGAAATCCAAGGTCGCTAGCCGGGCGTACCCATTCGATTTCAGGTAAGGGGATATCCTCGGCGCGCAATCCCCAGCGAATTCGCAGCCCGTCGCGTTCCAGGGAGTAACTGGCGGTGTACAGGGCATAAGCCCGGTAGGAAACCACGGGCAGCGGGATAAACAAAGCCAGCGAAACCAGCAGCAGCACTACAAAGATACCGGTTCCCTGCTGCTGCAGAGCAAGAATGAAGCTGATGACGCTGCCTGTCAGAAATCCAACAGCTGCCAACGCATGCAGGAAAAGCGCCCGGCGGCGTGGCGGTAAAAAGGTGACAGGCAGCGGGGGATTCATGCGCCTATAATACTGCTTCTAACGTCTGACAAACCAGTTCAACCTGCTCCTCGGTCATCACGCCCGAGAAGGGCAAGGCCAACCCGCGCTCACCGAGATCCTCGGTCACCGGGAAGTCGCCTGACCGGTAGCCGAAGCGTTCTACCATATACGGCTGCAGATGGATGGGCAGGAAGTATGGCCGGACGGGAATCCCGCGCTCCGCCAAGCGCTGCGCCAGCGCCTCACGGTCGATCCCCGGGTCCACCCGGATCACATAGACAAACCAGCTGACGCGGGTTGTGGTTTTATCAATGAAAGGAACTGTAATGCCAGCGATTTTGGTAAGGCGGAAACGGTACCATTCCGCGACCGTTTCGCGTTTGACCAGCAATTCTTCCAGGCGGTTCATCTGCGCGGCGCCCAGAGCAGCGCTCAAATCATCCAGCCGGTAGTTGTAACCCAGATGGGTGTGCTGCAGCCAGGTGTCACCCGGGGCACGCCCCTGGTTGCGTAATGCGCGCATCAGCAAAGCGGCCTGGTCATTATCGGTGACGATGAGACCGCCCTCGCCCGTGGTAATCTGCTTATTGGGGTAGAAAGCGAAGACCGCGCTATCGGCCAGGGTGCCGGCTTTTCTGCCTTTGTATTCAGCGCCGAGCGCCTCACACGAATCTTCGATTAATCCCAGACCATATTCCCTGGCGGTGGCGCCCAGCGTGTCCCAATCAGCCGGCTGACCAAACACATCGACCCCCAGGATGGCTTTCAAGTTTCCAGTCGTTCCGGCGCCTGTTCTCGGCAGCCATCGTTGGGCAGCTTTGCCGCCCGCAACCAGGTCTCTGGCAGCCTGGGCAGTCAACGCCGGATCCATGTTGCCCGTGAGCGGGTCAACGTCAATGAAAACCGGCACAGCCTGCTCGAAGAGCAGCACATTGGTGGACGCCACAAATGAAAAAGGGGTTGTCAGGACCAGGTCGCCGGGGCCGATGCCGGCTGCCCGTACACACAGATGCAGCCCGGCCGTGCCGGAGCTGACTGAAATCGCGTGTTTCGACCCGATATAGCCGCAAAAGGCGTCTTCGAATTTTCCAATTTGCGGACCCATGCTTAGATTTGGCGTTTGCAGGACACCCATCACGGCCTGGCGTTCTGCGTCGGTAAGATCCGGGGAGGACATGGGAACGAGGGGGGGCACTGGTTTGCTCATATAAAGGGTATGCCTTTGGCAGCTGCTTAAATCGTGTATGAATTCTTAACCAATGAACACAAGCCATTCTGAGATGGCACGGTAGATACCGGGTGCTAATACATGATGAGATTTTTGCATCATCCAACCTGCCAGCAGCCCTTGTACCAGACCCAACCCGACACCAATAAGGATGGTTTGTGTGGGTTCGCCCAACAGCCGCGGAATTTGCCAGAGGGCGAATAGCACGGAAGTCAGCAGCCAGCCGGGGATCTTCCCGATGCGGGATTCGAATCGCGGCTGGATGTAGCCGCGGAAAATGGTTTCTTCAGCCAATGCCAGCAGCGTGATGACCGGCAGCGCCGTGGACTCGTCCTGGCTGATGCCGTCCATCAACAGGGACAATTTGCCGCTCAGGAAGGTGGTCAACATAATGATGCCAATGCCGATCTGCAGGGCGGGCATAAACAGCGAGCGGTTCCAGCCAGCGCTGCGCAATGGCTGGCGGCGGTACATCAAGGCGATCACAACCAGCAGCACACCTGCGCCGGCAGCGGTGAGGTGCTGGATGGCAGCTTCCAGGGTGGGAGTCGATTCCGTCAGGCGGGTAAAGGGAGCGGGGGTCGGGCCGCGGAAGATGAAAAAGCCGATAACGAACACGCCGACCGCCACGATGGCAGCCGCCATGCTCTCGCGCTTTGGGAAGAGAAATGTAATGGGCCGGTGCTGTTTAAAACGCGGGTTAAGCGTCATCAGCATGGTGACGGCAATAGCCCCCAGCACTTCACTCAACAGCGCGATGATGCCGGTGACGCTCAAGTGGTTTGTTCTCCCTCATCATCAGCCAGGTTGGCGGTCTGCTCATCCAGGACTGCTTCATCGGCAGGGGTTTCGAACTGGAGCTCGACGCTTTCTTCCATCCGCACCTGACCGCGCAGGAAAGCCCCTTCTTCTGTGGCGAATGCGACGGTAGTCACGTCACCCCAAACCCGTCCGGTGGAGCGAATTTCTATCTTTTCAGCGGTGATATTTCCGCGGACTGAACCGGCGACCACAACCGTGTTTGCCCGCAGTTCTTCACAGGTCACCCGGCCAGTCTCGCCAACCACGACCAGACCGCGCACGGCGATCTCGCCATCGAAGGTGCCCTCGATGCGGATGCCGCCGCTGCCGTGCAGGTCGCCCTTCCAGTTAATGCCGGTGCCAAGGACCGAGGTAACGCGTTCGACTGGCGCGACTGTACCGGGACTGGCAGGTGGATTTTTACGAAACATGAGACTCCTGAAATGGACCTTCTTTTGGAATGGAAAACAGCCTACGTGTTGGGAATTATAAAGAGAATCGGCGGTTTGTACAATCCGCAGTTGAGGGTCTTTCCCGCTTCGTACAGCGATGGATTAAATTCGAAACCGCCAGGGCAGACTGCGCCAGGGCTCAGGCACATTGTTGATACCGACACGCGGTCCACAAATGACCTGATCCTCCGGTACAACCTCGCCGCGTTCGATCCATAACAAGCTGCGCGGGGTGGTCAGGTCAACGCCGTTGAGGTTTTTATCGATACCCAGCGCCCGGGTCAGCTTGGCCGGGCCGTTGGTCCACTCGCTGCGCGGGCGGCCGGTGCGGCGGGAGGCAATACTCATCAATCCATCAAGCGGCTCTAGCGCGCGGATCAAAACCGCCGCCGGAAAGTTCTCCGGCATGCAGACCACATTAAGACACCAGTGCATGCCGTAAGTGAAGTAAATATAAGCATGACCGGGCGGGCCGTACATGACCGCTGTCCGCCGGGTTTTTCCCGCCCTGGCATGACAGGCAAGGTCTTCTTCGCCGCGATAAGCCTCAGTTTCAGTGATGCGGCTGCGTATTGTCTGACCGTCGATCACGCGCGACAAATGCATGCCGAGCAGTTCGCGCGCGACCACGATAACATCGCGGGAAAACCAGTCGCTGGTTAAGCAAGATGACAGCCCCATGGATGTATTGTACAATACCTTTACCTGCTCTCTAATCGCAGTGGATTTTCACCAATGAGGATCCCCGGTTAATTCTTTACCACGAGGTTTATCATGAAACTTCGCCCGGATGTTGCTCTGACATTTGATGATGTGCTGCTTGTCCCGCGGTTCTCCTCGATTCGCAGCCGTAAAGAGGTGGACACTTCAACCATGTTGACGCGCAAAATGCGCCTGCATTTGCCGGTAATTTCAGCCAATATGGATACAGTCACGGAAGCGTCGATGGCGATTGCGATTGCCCAACAAGGCGGGATTGGTGTGCTGCACCGCTTTATGAGCATCGAGCGCCAGGCTGAACAGGTTCGCAGGGTTAAACGGGCAGAAAGTCTGGTGGTGCAAAACCCGCTCACGATTTCGCCGCTGGCGACGGTGGCTCAGGCGCGGCAGGAGATGGCGGAAGAAAACGTTGGGGGATTGGTTGTGGTGGATGAATCAGGCAGGCTGGCCGGGATGGTCACGACCCGCGATTTGCTCCTGGTAACGGACACAGACGCTTTGGTTCGGGATGTGATGACCCCGCGCGAACGGCTGGTATTTGCCGGAGAGAATGAGTCGCTGGAGGCTGCGCGCGAAAAGCTTTACCAGGCGCGGGTGGAGAAACTGCCATTGGTGGCTGCTGACGGCACCCTGACGGGGCTGATCACCGCCCAGGATATTGTAAAGATTCAAGAGCACCCTTCAGCCACCAAGGATCACCTTGGACGGCTGCGCGTTGGCGTGGCGCTGGGCGTGCGCGGCGAGGATCTGGAACGCGCCGCAGCCTGTCTCGAGGCGGGTGCCGACTTACTGGTGGTCGATATCGCCCACGGGCACTCAGAACATACCCTTCAGATGGTGAAACGCTTGAAGCAAGCCTTCCCCGAAGTTGAGGTGATGGCTGGAAATGTTGCCACCGCCGAAGGGGTGCGCGATCTGGTTGAGGCTGGCGCAGATGCCGTCAAAGTCGGGGTGGGGGCAGGGTCGATCTGCATCACCCGGGTGGTGACCGGTTTCGGCATACCGCAGTTGACAGCTATTGCTGATTGCGCTGAGGAGGGCCGCAAGCACGATGTGCCGATTGTGGCTGACGGGGGAATCCGCACCTCCGGCGACGTGACCAAAGCGCTGGCGGCGGGTGCCAGCACCGTCATGCTGGGTTCGATGCTGGCGGGTACCGAGGAAGCGCCCGGTGCTGAAATTGTGCGTCAGGGGCGGCGCTTTAAGGTGGTACGCGGCATGGCGTCGCTCTCGGCCAATGTCGAGAGGCGAAAACTGGACCAGACGGAGGATGAATTCTCGGAAGATGAATGGGCCGAGGTGGTACCGGAGGGGGTGGAAGCCCTGGTGCCGTACCGCGGGGACGTTGGCGATATTCTTCACCAACTTGTGGGCGGACTCCATTCGGGAATGAGTTATGCCGGCGCAAGAACGATACCTGAATTATGGGAGAATGCGGAATTCGTACGTATTACATCGGCCGGATTGCAGGAATCCGGCCCGCATGACGTGAATCTGATTTAATTGAGAGATTGAATATTAAATATCCTATAAGGAGCCAGATTTATGGTTGAAGTGGTTATCGTAGATGCTGTTCGCACACCGATCGGTGCTTTGGGCGGCGCGCTGGCAGGCGTGCGGCCGGATGATTTGGCTGCGCATGTTATCCGCTCCCTGGTGGAACGGACGCAGGTCCCGCTGGATCAAATCGAGGAAGTTTATTTCGGCTGTGCCAACCAGGCCGGCGAAGATAACCGCAACGTGGCGCGCATGGCTGCCCTGCTGGCTGGACTGCCGGTGGAAACCGCCGGGGTGACTATCAACCGCCTGTGCGCCTCCGGGTTGAACGCGGTGAATATGGCAGTGCGGGCCATCCGGGCTGGCGAAGGCGAGATCTTCATCGCCGGCGGGGTGGAGAGCATGTCACGCGCGCCATACGCGTTGCCCAAAGCCGACCGCGGCTTCCCGTTTGGCAATTTGACGGCGTATGACACTTCGTTGGGCTGGCGCTTTCCCAATCCGCAAATGGAAGCGACCTATGGAACCGACTCCATGGGTGTGACGGCCGAAAATGTAGCCGACATGACCGGCATTACCCGCGAAGAACAGGATGCTTTCGCCCTGCAAAGCAACCAACGGGCAGTGGCGGCTATGGATTCGGGTAAATTTTCCGCTGAAATTGTTCCGGTGCCGGTTCCGCAGCGCAAAGGCGACCCGCTGACGGTCAGCCTTGACGAGCGCCCGCGGCGCGATACCACGCTGGAATCCCTGGCTAAACTCAAACCGGCTTTCCGCAAGGACGGCTCCGTTACAGCCGGCAATTCATCAGGCTTGAATGATGGAGCGGCTGCGCTGTTGATCATGAGCGCTGAAAGAGCGAAAGCGCTTGGCATGAAACCGCTGGCACGGGTGCTGAGTTCGGCTGCGGCAGGTGTACCCCCGCGGATTATGGGAATTGGGCCAATTCAGGCAGCCCGCAAGGCGTTGGAACGGGCCGGGCTGACCATCGACCAGTTAGGGTTGGTGGAACTTAATGAAGCGTTCGCTGTGCAAGCACTGGCAGTCATTCGCGAATTAGGTTTATCCGAGGAAATTGTCAATGTCAACGGCGGCGCGGTAGCGCTGGGGCATCCCCTGGGCTGCTCCGGGGCGCGCATCTTGACCACGCTGGTCCATGAAATGGTACGCCGGGCGCCGCAAGCGGACCATCCGTATTACGGTATGGCGATGTTGTGTGTGGGCGTCGGTCAGGGTGAGGCGACCGTTATCGAGTGTCTGGCGTAAACCAGCGCGGATAAGCCTTAATCTTTGGTGTAGCGCGAGTCGTCCAGCATCTCGCGAAGTTTTTCCTCTTCGCTTTTTTCGGGGGCTAACCCATCGCCCTGTTCAACTTTGAATTCCGCTGCTTCGGCTGCCCGCAACACATCGATTGGGTAGGCTCGCATGATGCTCCACTTGCCGCAGTTTTCACAGCGGTCAAGTTTGCCGACCACCAGGTTAAATCCGAACACGTGCCGTGGTGTGGGGCGTTTGCACCTGGGGCAAATGGAACCTCCGGCAATGCCGTAAGACCGGGCGGTACCCGGTTCAGGTCCGCCGGCCGGTTTACCGCGGCCAGCCAGGAACTGTGCACCGATGCCAAAAACCATCAATCCAAAAACCACAGCCAGCAGTGGAACCAGGATTTCGCTCATAGAACCGCGTTCTTCATCGGCAGACAGGAACATGAAGCGCTTGGCTTCGACGGTTTGCGTGGTTCCATCCATAAACGTGACAGCAGCATTCAGTTGATGCCCGCCATTGGGGTAGGTCTGGGTCTTGAAATTGGTTTTGAAAGGCGCCTGCGATACGACCGCCAGTTCCTGACCATCTATCAAAAATGTGACGGATGCAATATTGGATTCGTCGCCGATCAGGCTGATGGAAAAATCGCCGCGGATTTCGGAGCCGTTGGCGAAACCGAACTCTTTGTTAACGTTGACCCGGTAGCCATCCTGGGCCAGTGCTGGAATAACGCTGGCAAACAGCAGGGTAAGCGCCAGCCACAAACCGGTAAGAATTGGCAGCGCAGGACATGTTTTGTTTTTCATGGGTTACTTCCAGCGGGTCAGAATGGTCTCGCGTTGGAACAAACGCGCACCGAAATATACCAGGCCAACATCAACCACGATCAGCACACCGATAACAATCAGCATCAATTGCAGGTTGATGACCAGTATTCCTGCAACCTGGCCAAACAGCAGTAACATGACCGGCACGATCAGGACAGCTGCCATCTGCTCGGCTACGCGCGGATCGTTAACCCGCGAGGATACCATGATGGCAAAATTCACCGCCGCGACTGCCATCAACGGGCCGACAACGATAACCCCCAGCAGCCAGGTTGGACCCAGGACATATTGCCGAACCGCTTCACTTGCCCCGGTGAGCGGCATCAGCAGCAGGAAAATGGCGAAGCAGCCCCAGGTGGCGCCGATGGCCGGGATGGCGGCTGCCAGCGCTTTGCCGGCCAGCAGCTCCTCGGTTGAGATGGGCGTTGCCAGCAGCGGTTCCAGGCTGCGGGTGGTTTTTTCGCCGACGATCGAATAGGCCGCGATGGTAATGGGGATGATCAGCGGCATCATCATGTACAACACCAGAAACTGGTTGATCAGATAAATCTGCATGCAGTCGTTCGCATTCATTGCGCCGCATATCTGGGCGAACATGGCAGGTACATCGGTGGTGCCGCCGCCCTCCACTACGCTGCCGGCCGAGGAGCGCAGCATAATCAAGGGCAGCGCGGTGAACAATACCGGCATTAACACAATGGTAAAGAGTACCATTTTGTTTTTGAATACTTCCGCCCATTCTTTGGCGATGATCACCCGAATATGTTTCATCTGCAGCTCCTTATCGTTCTTCGCCTTGAATGGTTTGCAGGTAGATATCTTCCAGTGAATGCCGCAGCTCGCCGACAAATTGAATTTCGGCGCCCATTTCCACCAGACGGCGGATGATGAGCGGATTCTGACCCTCGGGGTCCGCCAGACTGACGATCAGACGGCTATCGACAGCCTGGGCGTCGGTGACAAACGGGAAGGTGCGCACCTGATCCAGCCAGGCTGGTTCGAGGGCGGCCAGGTGGAAGACGACCTTGCGGCCGTAAAGTTTGGTGCGCAGGTTCTCCGGTGTATCCACCGTGATCAGACGGGATTTGAAGATCCCAATGCGGTCGCACAGGCGGTCGGCTTCGTCCAGGTTGTGGGTGCAAAGGAAAATGGTGCGGCCGTGGGTTTTTAGCTCTTCGATGAAATCGCGCACCAGTTTTGCTGCTTCCGGGTCAAGACCGCTGGTGGGTTCATCCAGGAAGAGCGCCTGCGGCTCGTGCAGTAACGCGCGCGCAATGGCCAGTTTTTGACGCATCCCCTTCGAGAAGCTGCCCACCTCGTCATATCTGCGGTTCCACAGGCCGAGCATGCGCAAGTATTTCTCCACCTGACCGGGAACATCCGGCACGTCGTAGAGATTGGCAAAAATGGAAAGGTTTTTTTCAGCGGTCAACCGTTCGTACATCCCCGGGGATTCAGTCAAAATGCCGACAGTCTGGCGAATCTTGCGGTCGTCCTTGCCGATTTCATACCGGCCAATGAAGGCGCGCCCGGCGGTTGGGCCGATCAGGCTGGTGAGCATGCGTACGGTGGTGGTTTTGCCGGCGCCATTTGGGCCAAGAAAACCAAACACTTCTCCCTCGGGCACCTCGAGCGTAAGCTCCTGTACCGCGCGGATTAGCGGCCTGCCTTTGCGGGTTTGAAAATATTTGGAAAGTTGTTCCGTTCGAATCATGTTTTTCCCCTCGACCCTTTGAAATGACCAAAGGATAAAAATTATTATAGTATGTACGGGAGAAAACGGGTATATGGTGGCAGGCTGCCGCGTGATGAATTTACTAACAAGCACCCGCGAAAGTCCAGGGCATGCCGGTTTACTTGCTTAAATATTAATCGTTATCAGCGGGCTCAGCCGAGTAAAGCAGGAGTCAGCGCCGCAATGATCTATCCCCCGATTTCGCTCATGACGCGGTTGGTGGCGAAATCACCTTCAGCCAACCCGTGCCCCCAGGGTTTGGCCCACACCCCATCCAGGACGATCTGGCGCAGTTCCTCGAGCGTGGCGCCCTGCCGCAGCGGGGTCAGCAAATCCACTTCCTTGTCGCGCAGCAGACACAGGCGCAGCTTGCCATCCGATGTCAGGCGCACGCGCGTGCAGCCTGAACAGAACGGGGCGGTAACCGAGGAGATGAATCCCAACTCACCTTTTGCGTTTGGCAGACGGAAGATGCGCGCCTCGCCGTCTAAATGACCGTTATTGCCAGGCGTCAGCGGTCCAAGCTCGGCGATAATTCGTGCCTGCATCTCTTCAGCTGTAACCACCTGCTGGCGCTGCAGTTCAGTGGCTCCGCCAAAGGGCATCATCTCGATAAAGCGCACCTGCCATGGATAATCCAGCGTGAGACCCGCCATACTGGCGATGTCCTGATCGTTGAAGCCGCGCACCACCACAGCATTGAGTTTGACCGGGGTTAAGCCGGCAGCTTCGGATGCCTGGATGCCTTCCCACACCTGGTTGAATGAGCCCCAGCGCGTGATGGCTTTGAAGCGTTTTGCATCGAGGGTGTCCAGGCTGAT
>JAJZTR010000097.1 GCA_021848775.1 Chloroflexota bacterium
GGGCTGGGGGCGGCGGTGCTGCTGGCACACCTGCACGGACGACGGAAAACCCTCGCTGCTGTGGTTCTTATGCTCGCAGTTTTGCTCGATTTTTATCCCGGGTCTTATGCCGGCTCATTAACCCAAATCGAGCCGCGTCCGCTGGACACCTGGCTGGCATCGCAGCCCGGCGATGGCGCGGTGGCTATGTTCCCCTTCGAACAGGTCGAGGAACAGTTCAATATCTACACGACCCTGATCCACAACAAACCCTTTATTGGCGGTTTGTTCAATGCCAATCAGCCGCCGCAATATACCTACATTAAACCAACCATGGAGCACTTCCCCAGCCCCAAATCGATCGATATACTAAAAGAGTTGGGCATCACCTATGTGGTGGTGGATACTTCTGCGTTCGCAGATTACCCGGAAGTAGAGGCGGAAATCGTCAGAAACGGCCTGAGGTTGTTGACAGAACAGCAGCAGTATAGGGTGTACGGGTTCGAGGAGTAAGCGAAACAAACTTTTACCCCGCTTCCCTTTTTGTGTTGAAGGCAGGAATAAGGTAAGTGATCTTTTGATCGCTTCGGCACCTTCACGAACTGGATTGTCGGGAATGGAATGCTTCAGTTAAGTAGGCCCTGCCAGGATCACCCAAAGCGAGTAAGGAAGTCTTGCAACTTTAATATGCATTTTTATTTTTATAATTTAGCTCACTCAAGCACGCGTATAAATGGTAGTCAACAATAAGCATGTCATGCGCTTTATTGGGAGAATCGCTGAGCGATCCTTGATAATTGCGGTGTAAAATAGATAAATTCTTTCTATTGTAACTACTGGTGGTAATTGACAGTATCAGTTCTGCCAAAGGAGTACCTCAAATGACTTTCGATGAAAACACAGCCGGATCGGCACCACAGGAGGGCGTTGGGTCAGGTGTTCGTGACGGAGAGTCTGCCGAGGCTACCTTCCCTTCCAATAAACCCGCGACGATGGCCTCTCAGCGCGATCCTGCGACGAGTCTGGACGGGTGCAACCGCATCCTTATTTTAGGCAGGACCGGGTCGGGAAAGACAACGCTGGCGCGGGAGCTGGCTGCTGCTCTGGGTGTACCGCATGTGGAACTCGACGCGTTGTATTTCGGTCCAAATTTCACCACTGTGCCCCTGACTGTACTGCGGGAACGCACCAGCGCGGCGATCGCGGGAGAACGCTGGGTCACCGACGGCAACAAGAAGGCGGTGCGCGACCTGGTGTGGCCGCGGGCGGATACGATCATCTGGCTCGATTATCCCCTTTCGGTGTCCTTGTGGAGACTCGGGAAGCGGGCATTGTGGCGCACCTCAGAGCTCAAAGCCCAGGCAGCAGAAGCGGGTGAAAAAACTGGTCTCCTTAAAAAATTAATCTCGGGCGCCAGGGGGGTATTCACGGCACTCCGGTCTCACATGGGTCAGCGCCGCGAATACCCCATCCTGTTCTCTAGGCCTGAGAATCAGCACCTGGCAGTAATGCGCCTCCGATCGCCGCGTGCCACGCGCGACTGGCTGGCTCGCTTGACGAATTCGAGATCATAGCAGCCGGAATCCCGTATAAAAAAGATTTCAAAGTCAGGATGTCCCGAAAATTTAATAACCCAATTGTTATTTTTATTCTCTGAAATGGAAAATTAAGATAAAAATCATAGAGACATTTATTAAAATTGTATGTATAATGATCTAAGGTTCTCATCTTATTTTAATAAACCCAATAATCATTCACACAAATTGAATAGCGGGGAGGTGGAGGGAAAAAGAGTTTTTACCATTAAAGACTCCGTGCATCGTTAATCGAAATAATTTGATAGGGAGGGGTAATTAATGAAAAACAAGCATATTTGGTTTAGTATATTCCTCGTCATGTCTGCCTTAATCCTGGTCAGCTGCCAGGGTGCCGCCGGCCCTGCAGGTCCTGCCGGTCCTGCCGGTCCCGCCGGACCCGTTGGGCCCGCCGGGGCTGATGCAACCGTTTCAGAGGAAATCAACATCGAAACCTGCTCGACCTGTCATAAGGGCGCTGGTGCTGACCATCAAGCTTCCTACAATGAGCTGTATCAAGACGGTGTCTTAACCGTCTCAGACATAGCCTACACTTTTACGGCCCCATCTACTCACACAGTAGCCTTCACCATGGCCAAAAACGGAGCACCTTTTGACGCTAAAAAAGTCACAGGGTTGTCGATCTACTTCGCGCCCTATGACAATGGGGCTTTCCAGTTTGATCCACCGCTGGAAAGGTTGAGCATTAAGGGCACGGTGACCTGTGATGCTGCTGGCAAGTGCAAGAGTGTCCTGGTGGGGGAAGACCCAATTTACAACACCAATTTCCGCAGTGTAGACGGCCTGGTCGTCATATACGGCAGGAATGAGGATATGGGCCGGCTGCCTGCCCGGATTTATCAAACTAAATACGCAGTTGCGGGTCTGTTGGAAACAGGAGCGGGGGTTGACTATGTTTCTGCTGCCAACAACGACGGTTGCGAAAAATGCCACACCGATCCTTACCTGAAGCATGGGTACATCTATGGCCAGGTTAACCTGGATCCAGCAACCGACTTCCTCACCTGTAAAGCCTGCCACCTGGATAACGGCGAAGGCGGCCATTACGAATGGCAGCTTTTGGTGGATGATCCAGTATTGGCGGCAGCGTATCTGGCAGACGACTCGATTTTGACGGACGAGCAAAAAGAATACTATGCATACACGACATCGGTGATGAACGATGTTCACATGTCGCATGCTATGGAATTCCCCTATCCTCAGTCGATGGCGAACTGCGTAACCTGCCACGAAGGCAAACTCGATACCGTGCTGTCCGATGAAAATTTTAACATCGCGACCTGTAAAAGCTGCCATCCTATGACGGGTGCCGTAGCCATGGAGGGGGAAGAAACACTCTATGACACCACCACGCTGGCATTGAAAACCGTCATCCCGGATGGAGTTCACGGCAGTATGGATTTTGCCACCACGGATTGTCTGACCTGCCACAGCACTGAGGGTTCAGCTCCCGCGTTCAACGAGATTCATACCGGTTATGACAAGGCGATCTATGCCGCTGCCGATCAGAAGTATTCGGATGTCATCCTCGTCACCATAGATGAGGCATCAGTAGCCGATTACAAACTGACAGCAAAATTCAGTGCGCTTGAAGATCCCGACCTCGAAGCAATCGACGTGGCAGACATTGTGCCAACGGTTATGGTCGGTCTGTACGGCTGGGACACCAAGGACTTTATCATCGGGCCGCATGAAAGGCTGTTTGACGACAACGGCGACGGCACCATCGACTCCAAAGATTCCAGAACGCTTGAATTTGCAGTAGGCAAGGAGCACCCGCGAGCCACCACAGTGTCCGCTGAAGGCGGCAAATGGGAAGTAGTGGTCGACATGTCCGCCTGGGCGGATATGATTGACGACGGCACTGTAAGAAGGGTTGAAATCGCCGTTATGCCGTCGCTGAAAAATGCGGATGGCCTTGTGTATGCTCTCGATGCCCCATCCAGAACCTTTGACCTTGGCGCGAACGCGTTCGACGATAAGTTCTTTAAGCCCATCGTGGATGTTGAGAAATGCCACTCCTGTCATGAAGCACTCGCAACGAACTACCACTCTGCAGACCGAGGCGGAAGTGTCGTAGTATGCAGGATGTGCCACATCACCAAAGCCGGCGGATCTCACCTGGAAATGCAGTCGAGGTCGATCGACTCCTATGTCCATGGGATCCACTCCTTCCAGGCATTCGATGTCGGCGATATCAATTTTGCCGATCCGGTACAGGCATTGAAGTACAACCATCACATCGAATTCCCGTATCCGACTCATGGCATTACAAACTGCGAATCTTGCCACTTTGCGGGGAGGTATGAGATTCCGGACCAGGATGCATCACTGCCTGGCATTCTGTCAGCTTCGGATGCCAATGACACCTGGGGCAGAAAAATCGGGGATGTGCCGGTTTACATCGCTGGTCCTGCCACAAGAGCCTGCGGTGCCTGCCACAAGGCTGAACTGATCAATGAGGATGCTGCTGGAGATCTTCTGATCTTCACCAAGCACATTGAGCAGGGCGGCTATCTGGTAGAAGGCGGAGAGAGCGCCATGGATACACTTCTTTCCGTAATTGACGAAGTCATGTCAATCTTCGAGTAATAAAAGCTCTCAAGGTAGGCATCACTTAGACTAGTAATACTAAAGGGCTCCGAAGAGCCCTTTAGTATTACTTCCTGCTTGATTATAGGTGTTTATTCATTAAAAGATTCAGGTCAAGTCACAAGTCAAACATCATGGTCCCACAAGGGGAATATTTCCCCAATTCCAACAATCAGAAATTTCTAATTTCCAAGAGCAATTAACCGAGTCCTAAACGCTGCAACCTGTCCAAGGGTTCATTCCGACCTCTCTCAGGAGATTAGAAGTTGCGTTTCCTAAACCAGCTAATTCGTTAGCGCGCATACCCAAAGTGTGCGCAGCGCGGGCGGCTCAAATATCATCCCCTTTTGCCCTTTCCGCTGTGCTTCAAGGGTGCTTCGCGAGGGACCTTGAACCAACAAAAAATCCCTTGCCGGGAATATTTTGTGAGCGCGCAGGGGCTCGAACCCTGAACCAATGGCTTAAAAGGCCACTGCTCTACCATTGAGCTACGCGCCCGTGAGCAGTATTTTATCACCGCCTGACGCAAGCGTCAACGATTTGCTCGACTTTGTAAAAGCAGCGCCGAAATCGGCGCTGCTGGTTATTCTGGCTGACTGGCCCGCGGATTTTTAGTCTTGGGATGCGGGCGTGGTCTCAGGCGGCGCTGGCGGTTGGTTGCGCTGCCGGCATTCGGGCTGAGGATGAGCGAGAGCTGGCTGAGCGCGGACATGTCATATTCGCGGCGTCCGCAAAAATCGCAGACCCAGGCGGGAAAATCGGGCACAGTGATCAAATCGTCCCCGATCCAGGTATAATACACCACCAGGTGCCGGTGCATTTGACCTGCCTGGCACTCGACGCAGGGGAATAATTGATCTGAGGGTATGAAGCGGTCTTTCATTGCTCTAATTATTGGCCTTCACGATAACAGGCTGCGAAAGAATTTGAAACTCGTCCAATGGCCAGTATACCACCATTGCTTCTCCGACTACACTCTCCTCATTAATATAGCCCCAGCGATGCGAATCGGAAGATTGATTGCGATTATCACCCAGCACAAACAGGTTGTCAGGCGGCACTTCCCAACTGCCGTTGTATTGCGGAGCGGCAGAAATATAGGGTTCCGCTAAAAGCTGGTCGTTCACCCGTACTTCGCCATTACTGATCTCGATCTGGTCCCCAGGCAGTCCGATAACCCGTTTAATGTAATCTTCCTGCTCAGAATAGTGAAAAACAACAATGTCACCCCGGTCAAAATCACCGAACTGGTATGCCATTTTGTTTACCAGCACAAATTCGCCGGGTTGGAGCGTTGGCAGCATGCTGATGTTTTCGACCCGCACTCTGGCGATTACGAGATCAATCAGAAAATATAGAACCACCGCCAATGCCAGGGTTTGCAGGACTTCCAGAAAAAGACGAAAAGTGCTGTTCCGCTGAGGTTTTTGCTCTTCGGGAGTTTCTAAAAAATTTTGATAAGGATTTTCGACCAACGATGCCTCCAGGCAAACCATCCAATAGCAAGATTATAGAACTTATCGAACCGCAGGTAAAGGTTACATACGGGGTTTTGGTTGGGACTGATGTAAAAACTGATTAGTCAGTCCGCAGACGGTTGCCACAGGATCGGCAATATACATCCGTTGAGGACGCTTTTCGCCCGCATTGTGAACAATAGACCGAGGGTGAATTTTCATTAATTGTTTTTAGCGGGATTTGGCGGGTAGCGCGGTGCCGCCGCTTTCCGGTGTGCCCGGCGATTGCCGCCCGATTACGCGTAATCCCGAACCAGACCAGCCCGCCCGCGATCAGCAGCAAACCTGCCCCTCCGATGATCCAGGGCAGGATGGTGCTGGCATCCACCCGCCCCGCCTCGCCGGTACTGGCTGCCTGCACCGGTTGGACGGATTGGCTGCCGAAACTCAACGCATCGTCCGGTTTATTGTAGCTGAATCGAATGGTAATCGGCGTCCCGGCATTCACACTCCCGACCTGTTGAGAGAAGTACGTTAAGCCGTCTTCGCCGGGTATTCCTTCGCCAAAATCCGGGAAAACCTGCATTTCAGTTGCGGTTAATGGCTGCTGGATAGCCAGCAGCATGTTATTGACTGCATAATCCCCCGGCCAGATAAATTCAAATTCACGTGCGGATTCTTCTTTGATTAATTGGGGATCATAATATTCGAGCTGCAATTCTGCTGATGGCGTGGTAAAAGTCACCTTGAGCCATTCACCCTGAACTTCTGAGGTGTACGCCAGATTGTAAAGCAGCCCATCCATGTCCTTCATGGCAAGGTTGTACGGCGCTCCAGCCTCGCGCGGGATCCGAATGCTCATCTGCGCCGGCAGCGGGACCTCGTTAGCAAGTGTCATCCGGTAGATGACCAAAACATCGGGACGGTCATACTCCGGCCATAACCCAATGTCCATACTCTCGAGAACCAGGTCTGATTGTGCCTGGATTGGTCGTGCCAGAAATAAGCCTGCAATAATAAAAAAGACCAAAATTAGACGACGCATTTTCGATCTCCTTATAGAATGCCGGATGCAGGGCAATATTACCACAATTGGAGCAACAGCCTGTGCATCCCTCCCCCCTTTTTTATTTCATTACGGAATTCAGCCTGATTAAAAATAACAGGCAGGGCGAGGTGCGAGGAAAATTAAGGTATAATTCAGTGCGCAAATTACCGGTAAGATTCGAAGGGACAAGGCCTGTGACCCGCCGCCGCTCCGTCAATAACTTGAGTACCGACGAACTCCGAAGACTGCTGGCAGAAAAGCGCCTCAGCGAGCGGCAAATACGCCTGGAGCGTTACCGGCGCAGTGGCCGGGTGCTTCCCATTGAACCACCCGGAAGACTCGCCGGGACTGGTGCTGGTCCATTGACGATGCGTGACAGCAAATCGGATGCATATCCACCGACGCGCAAATCCTGGCTGGACCATGTTTTACTGGCGATCGAAATCGCGGCGGTATTTGGGCTGGGATTTGTCCTGTATAGTGGTGTAAAGATACTGCAAAACCTTAACAACGAAGTGACAACCTCTCTGGTGCAGCCGACCCTGACTCCAACAGCCGTTATCCAGGCAGTGGTATTGCCATCCGGGCATACACCACCGAACTCTCCGGAAGGGGTCCGTTTCAATGAAGCGGAAATTCCTGAGCATCTGCAGCCTTTGGTGCAAACCATGGCTAATCTGCCAGTGCCGACCCCTAGTCCGCAGCAGGCAGTCCGAATCCAAATTCCTGCGATAGATGTGGATGCGCCTATTGTGCAGGGAGATGGCTGGGAACAGCTCAAAAAAGGGGTAGGTCAGCTCATTGGCACAACGAACCCGGGTCAAAATGGAAATATGGTGCTCTCAGCCCATAACGACATTTTCGGCCAGATTTTTCAGCACCTGGACAGGCTGGAAAACGGAGACGAGGTCATCGTCTACACCAACCAGCAGGCGTATGTTTACAAAGTTAACCAAACCCAGATCGTGGAACCAACCCAGGTTGAGGTACTGGCAAATACCCAGGAACCGGTTGTTACACTGATCTCCTGTTTTCCATATATGGTGGATAACCAGCGTATTGTGGTAACCGCCCTTCTTGAAACTGAGCGCTAGGAATTATTTGAAAAGGAGATTTAAATGGCAAAAAAGGTCAAACGAACAACTTCATCCGGAAAGGCAAAGGTTGAGACTCCCGCCAGGACTACGGCTGCAACCTCGACCCGCACATCGAATGCGGAATTCAATCCAGATTACGGCTATGTGATCAAAGATTTGAAACGCATCGGGGTTTTGGCAGGTTCTTTCTTTGTGATCTTGATTGCTCTGGCAATCTTCCTGGCATAATCTACCCACCACCAGATACCATAAGCTTAATTTAAAACATTCATTGAAAAAACGAAAATGCCCGGCTGTTGACCAGGCATTTTTGCTTTAATTTTTATTCGCGCGATGGACTACATCCACCGGTGTAACTGAGTTATCGATTCGCTGATTATCAACCGCCGGTGGCAACAGCCACCAGCGTCAACCGGTCGCCAGGCCTGGGGTGCTCGTTCATCACCATGACTGGATCGCCCATTTCATTGTTGATAATGAACATGTTCGAACTCAAAAAGGTTCGGCCGTCCGGGTCGATCAATATACCCACCAGATCGGGGTACATCACCGCCAAACGCTCGACGATATCCGCGTAGGTATCTTCAGGAGATATTTCCATGTCAATTTCTGGTTCTCCCGCGATCACCCGCGCTAAATTGGTAAATTCAACCGTGATGCAGCCCGTTTTCTCAACCAATTTACTCATGATATGTCCTTTTCCTACCAGTAATAATTTATATGTAAAAATTTATAAATATTATATTCGCCATTCTCATTTAAAGCAAAAGGCGAGGAGTATTGCACCCAGAGTCGTGCCAACCCACCAGTACTCCTGCGCCCAGAGGGGGAAACTGGTATACTGCCGCGCAGCCATCCCCAAAACCATCAACACTGCTGCGAGGACCACCAATACCCAACTTTTGATTTCATAACCAGGCCGGTTTTCCTCTGAAATGGGCATCTTTGCCCCTTTGCCCTGGCGTTTCACCTGCAAGGCAATTTCACGCAGTTCACGACGCTTTTGCTGGCGTAGAATGTAAAGCCGGATATAAAACAAAGCAAATGCAGCGATCGTAATGCCAACACCAAAATCAATATTCATTGAAATTCTCCATTCATTTTTTCCAGACCAGCTTATAACAAGCGTTGTAAAAAGCCTCTTTTGTCACTGGAGTGCCCGGGGCTACCGGCAGATAGCGGGCACGCGGTGTGATTTCATGAATAAGCGTGCCTGTTTCGCTTTTACTCAACGGAACATGCGACAAAGCAAACATTCGGGTTGTGGGAAACTTTACGAATAAAAACGGCGATCTTATGTCAGGTTTCTTCACCAATGCCACCCAATAGAATTCATCGAAATCGGTTGGTTGAGGAAAGTGAATAAGAATAATTTTTGATTTTTTTTCCGGTATATCGCGGATCTCGAAGCTCACGCCTTTGAAAGGAACCAACAGTGAATCATCCAGGCGTTCACCGACGTGATCCCACCAGAATTTAAGGAACTTCACTCCATCTTTATCAAGGTATTCAAAAAAACTCTTGGTTTGCTTATGAAATAGTATCGGCAGTGCTTCATGTCCAAAGTTGTAATGCTGACTTTTATCTTTTCTCATTTTTATGTAATCTCAATTGGATGGGGTAGGATTTAGGGAGCGGCTAAGGAACTCCTCAAAGCGGGTGGGAGTGCGCCTTAATAGCCAGGAAAGCACATTCCCGTTCCCGATAAAACCAAACTGGTCGTAATATTCGAACATATTTAACAGCGTTGTAACCGCGAAATCGCTCATACCTTGAGACCGGGCGTTCTTCTCCCACTCTGCCTGATCCAATGCCACAGCATTGACGAACCGGCCGATGACAGTTCCGACCAGTCGGGCAATATCAGCGTTGGAAAGGACCTGGGTACCGCACAATTCATAAATGGCATAGTCATGCTGGCCGCTTTCATGAATAACCCGGGCAACAGCCAGGGCAACATCCTCAAGGTCGACCAAACTGAAACGCGCCTCATTCGAATAGGGTACTGCGTACACCCCCTCTGCCTGTATTTTTGACCAGTACCCCAACACGTTTTGCATATAAGCGGCAGGTTGCATGATGGTGTATGTTAAACCAGATTCGAACAGCAAGGCTTCCACTTGCAGCTTGTTCCAGTGATGCGGCATGGACTGCACCTGAGGATGCAGAACAGAATGATAAACAAAATGCTGCAGCCCGGCATTTTTAGCTGCCTCGATTGCATTCTGTCCAATTTGGATTTCATCGGGGTTCATATTGGAACATATGTGGTAGGCTGCGCGCACACCGGAATACGCCCGATTTAAATCAGAAGGATTACGCATATCGCCGGCAATGGCTTGATGCACGCCGACCCTCCGCAGTTCTTCGGCTTGAGAGGTGTGCCTCACCAGCGCGCGGACAGGTTCGCCGTATGGCAGTAAAGCCTTGATGACTGCCCGGCCGGTCTTACCGGCTGCACCTGTGACCAGTATCATCCGTTGTTCTCCCTGAGGGATAGGTTATTGTAGCCCATGCAATTATAAAAACCAGACTCTATTTTTCGCAAGTGGAATGATACCAGTCTGGAGATTACAGGCTCCCGACGCCAACCAATCGACATCGGGAGCCTTTGTTGCCCTGGGCAAGATCTGACAGATCAGAAATCAAATCCAGAGCAGATTAGAACTGTTACAGTTTATTACTTGTGCGCAGCAACGCGCTCGAACGGTGGTTTCCACCAGACGGTAATCAGGTTCATGAGGATACCCAAAACCGCACCGGTAGCGATGGCCGGCCAACCGTATGGGAAGACCGATGTCAGGATCGGAACCGGTAGGAAACCATTGGCGAAT
>JAJZTR010000098.1 GCA_021848775.1 Chloroflexota bacterium
TCCGATCTAGCGCCTTAACAGGATATAAGGTTCCTTACACTTAATTGTTCCGAACAAAATCTAAGGCGTATTCAGCATCGAAATAATTCGGATGCACAGCTAATGCTTCATTGAACAACTTGATAGCCTCCTCTTTGTTCCCCTGGCGATACATCGCCCAACCACGCCAAAGTTTCGCTTCTTCCGAATTAGGGGTTCGTTTTAGCGCATATTCGGTCAGCGATAAAAGGTCCTCGATTCTGCCCGTATGAAAGTATGCAAAGAAAGGTCCGAATTGATAACGCAGCATACGTTGCGGCAGTCCAATATTTCGGGCATTGTCATATGCCCCGGCAGCCTGGGCATAGCTTTCGAAGTAAACCAGGTTTGTCCCGACGTTGAACCAGGCGAATGCATCGCCTGGTTCTTGTTCAGCCTCCTGTTTTGCTAATTCCAATGCGTGTTTTCGATTTGTCTCAACATCCCACTGATCAGCTAACAGGGATTGGACCAAAGGGCGTGATTCTGGTTTATAGACCAGGACATAAACATAGTTAAAAGACTTCCATCGCTCCTTGAGTGTTGCATATGGGATTTGCATATTTGGTCCAAGAAATGAATCCTGAACCTGGAATGCCTGTGCGCTGTCGTCATACCCGGTCAACAGCAGATAATGACCAGCCCAGCGATCATCATTCAGCCAATAACTTTCTTCCATGATGAAGGATTCCTCGATCATCACGGGAAAACCGGCTGCCAAAAGACGTTTCAGTGTTTCCACATCCCCACCTACTCGGAATTGGATCTCATACCCTGGCGTTTGGGTGTTCACGTAAGCGACCAGTTCCTCAACGTTCACATTGCGATCTTCACTTTTAGGTTTGGTGTTGCTGGCGATGGTCGCCTGGTCTCCTTCCCAGCCGTAATAGCGTAAATACATGGCCAGAGTGGCCGGCCCGCAGTTGTTGATCTCCTGCTTTTCATAAGCAGGCGGGGATAATTGCACAACTCCAGGAATTGGGGTCGGGGTAAGGGTAGGCGTTAGCGAGGGTGTTGGTGAAGATGTGGTCACGTTGGTTTGTTGCGTCGCCTGCTGGATACGTGTTTCCATAGGGGGATCTGTGGGTTTAATTTCCAATTGCTCATCCGTAATTCGGGTTGTTCTTATTGCGGGCAATGGTTTGACCGGATCCACCAAAGAGCGGAGAAACGTGAGAGCAAAGTCCACCCGCCAACCGTACCGGTCCCGGACTGATGGGATTTGGAACAGAGCAACCGCGCCCAGCGCCAGAACAACGCAACCAAAACCGATTCCTAACATAAATCCTGACACTTGTCTTTTCATCGATAACTTCTCATTCATAAATTTGAAACCTGTTGCTTGGGGCCAGTTCTACGATCATTACGCCCCACCTGCGCCATAGAAACTGGGATCGGTGGGTGTCTGACCTGAAGCATCCCAGACATACACCCAATCACCCTCTTTGGCCCATTGGAATAACCAGTTTGCATCCCCCAATGAGAAGTTCACACAGCCATGCGAACCGGCTACCCCAAACCAGGGTCGCCAATACGCACCATGTAAAGCTCGGGCTTCGTCGAAATACATGGTCCATGGCACATCTTCCAAATAATAATAATCCGATTTATCAGGTTCGAATGCGCCGGTCATGGTTTCAAAAGGTTTTTTCTGATAGATTTGGAAAAGGCCCGGCCTGGTATAGAACGGCTCACCGCCAGTCGAGACCAGTGTGGCAAATACCAATTGGCGGTTCTCATACACCGTGACGATTTGGTCATACAAATCTACGGAAATCCAGCGGTCTCCGGTTACCCCTTGTGGTGGCGTGGTATCTACCCTCGCACGGCGAGCTTTGAGATAAGGGACCCATTGGTCCATCCCAATCAGATACCATTCCATCCCTTCCGCTTCAATCACTTGATAAATTGGAACAAAAGATTCTCGAAAAATGACATCACCCACTTCCGGGGCGGTAAAACTGGGCCGGGACCGTGCCCTGATCGTATCGATCACCCAGCCAAAGCCGGTAGATGGTGTTTTTGTAAATAAAACCCCCTGAAATGTGGAAGAACCGGCTGGTGATGCGCGCACCCATTCACCGCTTTTCAGCATAACAAATGAGTTTCCATCGATGCGCGATTCCTGGATATAAGAAACGTAACGTAATCCATTCCCGGGCGCAATTGACCGAACCGAGTTTACCCCACCAACCGCATCATCTAGCGTGGCATATAAGCGAACGGGTTCAGAGGGATCGATGTTGATCTTGGCAATAAATGCCGGATTCCTGGTTAGATCTTTGGGGGGAGACACCACCGGCAAAGGTCGCAATGGATAGCTCATTCCCATCTGTGCCAATTGAGTCAAAGTCTGTGACGGCCCTAATGGCAGGCAATCTTCAGGCGGAAGCAAGTAAACATCCGGGAGGCAGAGAGGCATGCCCGGATAAGGCTCGGTGGGCTCCTCAGACCTTGCTTGTGCAGTTTGCCCGTTGTGTGGGAAGACGACAACGATACTGATCAAAATCAGCATCGTTCGAAGAAATTTCATTTCAGATTTTCCTTTCGGATGAGAATAATTCGGCAATAGCCGTTCCACACAGCGGGCTTGTTTTCCATGTCATCGAGACTTTCGATGACATTGATAAGTCCTTGGGAGGGATGCAACTGACCACCAATCTTGAAACTTCTGTACCATTGGTAAAGACGAGACGGCCAATCCTTGCCTTTCAAGGAACGCTCCAAAGAAACTAGCCGGCCCCCTGGACGAACGACGCGCCATGCTTCGCGCAATGCTTTAGCATGATCCGTTTCGTTGCCCAAAATTGGGCTAAATATCACCGCGTTAAAACTGCGATCTCCATAAATAAGCGATAACGGATCCATTATTTCCAGCGTGACGTAATGACCCTTCGTTTGCACACGCGCTTTTTGCAGTTTTTGAGCGCTGGAATCGATACCAGTAATCCATAAACCTGGTGGAAGTAATGGGATATCCTTGCCTGCACCCACTCCAACAATCAGCAGCCGTTCCATCGGTTGAAGTCGAAGCATGTGAATGGCTTGTTCGCGGGAGGATCGGAATAACAGATGAGAAATCCATTCATCTGCAACGGCGAAAATATTCGACAGGATTAGACCAAAAAGCTTCTTCATCACTCATTGTCTACAAACGATCCCTGCGCCGTTATCCTTCGGGGTTGGCAGTTAATCTCTTCGCTCAAGGGGAGACACCTCTTCGGGAAAATAACTCAAAGAACATGATCGACACCTCCCATCATTCATGGCATAAGGCTCCAAGGATTTACCAATCCACCAAGATAGCGGGTTTCAAAATGTAAATGCGGTCCGGTAGAATTGCCAGAGCTTCCGGATGAGCCGATCGCAGAGCCTTGATAGACGCTGCTTCCGCAGGAAACCGAGACCTGACTCATATGTGCATATAAGGTTTGATAACCATTCCCATGGTCGATCATGACCATATTCCCATACCCGGTGTTATTCCATCCGGCATAGACTACCAATCCACTATCTGAAGCGAACACGGGAGAGCCCATGTTTGAGGCGATATCCAGGGCCAGATGCCCCGACCAATAATCATTCCCTGACAGATAGTTATTTACAGCCGGCCACACAAATGTACCCGTGCCATAAGCTCCGTCGGTAGTATCGCAAGCGCCTGGGCCTGCCAATGTTTTGGAGACCCCTGATTTTCCCCGTGGGATGGTCGGCATGACCCAGGAGACCATCTCGCGCGTCCCTCCTGGGATCATCACATATGTATCTGGGGAAACCTCCGGATCGATTATGTCCAATCCGTTTTCTGGCCATAAGAGAATCGCGTCAGGATCGACCCGAAAGCGCGTGGCAACATCGGGGATCGTGTCTCCTGATTTCCATTTGTAGTAAATCCCATCCGATGATGGAATGTTTAAAACCATACCAATGGTTAACAACTCCGGATTATCATTAAACGTTTCCGGGTTTGCCCACAGGATTGTTTCGGGTTTGATGTTGAACTGTTTAGAAATTTTGAATATCGAATCGCCTTTCATGACAGTATAAGTGATGGCATTGAGATGTTTCCCTTCCTGGACAACAGTCTGAAGGATTGCCATTCTTTGAATCCCATCGAATTCGGTATTAACCACGAAACCAGGAATGGCAACATCAGGCGGAGGTTGCGTGGCCAACATTATTCTCTCTGTTTCACGATTGCCTGTTTCCGTGACTGGTTGAATCCCATACAATTGGAGCCAGGCAAACCGTATCAAACCGGATACAACCACAGTGGTTATGATCCAACTGATGGCAAATGACAATTTCTGAAGTTTGCTCTTCGACAAACCAAAAGGTTGTAAATTGGCCGATTTCATTCGTTGGCTGACCTGCTTTTATCCCATGTTTCTCTGCATTATGAAAGAAACTCAATTCGATTTTGAAAGCGCGCGGCGGATTTCCTGGCTTAAAATATCAAATTGGCTGCCATTTTCAACCAATTTCCCATTTACGAGTAAAGAGGGTGTGCTCCGAAGTCCAAGGTTTTGGGCTTCCAGGGTTTCTGCTTTCACCTTATCGGTGTACTTACCGGTTGCCAGGCATTCGTTAAAAGTATCGGTCTGTAATCCTAAATCAACAGCAAATTTCTCTAAGTTCTCTTTCCTGAATGCACCCGCATTTTCACCGTCCTGGGAAGAATACAGTTTCTCATAAAACTCCCAATACTTGCCCTGTTCATTGGCGCATTCCGCAGCTTCAGCTGCCCAGAAAGACTCTTCGCCAATGAATTGAAAACTACGGAAGACGAAACGTACTTGTCCGGAATTTACAAATTCCTCTACAAGTTTAGGTTTGACCGTTGACGCGAATCGTCCGCAGGCCGGACACTGATAATCGCCGTACTCGACCACTACAACCGGGGCTTCGACTTCACCCATGCTCTTATCCTGGCTGGTTTCGACCGGCTCGGCTTTCGCTTTATTCTGGTTTTGTTGCAGTGCGATTACACTCACCCCAACGAGCACCACAGCGACGATTAACCCAATCACCCACCAGTTCGCCTGCTTCGGCGTGTTTCTTGACCGTCTGCTTGATTTTGACTTTGCGTATTTCTTAGCCATCTCATCACCTTCTTGTGTCGTGTTCTTATAGAACCCAAATTAATAGGACTAACCCAATGAGCGCCATCACCCCGCCTGTGATCCCGCGCACCTTATGAGAAGAGGCGCGTTCCCACGCTTGAATCTTTGCTCCCATGACTGGGTTTAAGGCGAGGATCAGGATGATCACCAACGGCATAATAAACATCAAGTTATATAGCGCCAGGTATCCAAAACCCTCCCAGAAACCGGTCTGGCTGCCCAATAATCCTAAAATAGCGACGTATGGCCCACCAGAGCATGGGAAACTCTCCAGACCCATGAGCGTACCCAAGACAATGGTGGCGGGTAAGGTTGCCCGGTACATCCAGTTCTTGAGTCCTTCTTTCCCGATTTCGGGGAGCTCCAAACGAATGGGAAACTTTGGGAATATGGCCCCCAGGAGATTGGTCAGACCAAACAGGATCAACAAGCCTGCCCCTGCCTGCCCGAGCCAGTGCCCTTGCACCAGGGAAGTCGCGCGAAGCAAACCCAGGCCGACTAGAAAATAAACGATGTACACACAGGCGATGTAGACCAACCCCATCCGGGCAATCGCTGCTCTTGCCTTTCGGATCGTAAACAAGAACGTGATAAAAAAGAGCAAAATGGCCATTGCACAGGGATTGATGCCGTCCACAAGCCCAGTTAATAGAACAGCCGGAAGCAGCTTGCTTTTTGCCCCGACGCTACTTGCGCCAGCAAAAGATGCTTGGTTTGCCTCAAACCAGGTCAAGTAGGTAGTGATGGGTTCATTTACTCCGTAAGTCTGCACGGGGCCAGCAAACGCCCAAGCCTTGTATCCATCGCTCTCGCCCTCTTCGCTGTAAATCAGGATCCGATCGGGTAGCTCTTGGGCGGATAGCAAGCCTTCAACCACGCGCCTGGGCGGCTCGCCCTGCAAGATAATTTGGCCCTCGTCGATAAAGGTAACCAGGTGACTTTGCAATTCCAGCGGTACACCCAAGGAATCGTTCATTTGGTTCAATTCCTTGCGGTTCTCCCGCTGGTTGATATAGTCTTTTCGAACCATCTGCACCTGGTTGGCCTGGAGGATTTCCTGCAGTTCGCCATTGATATAGGTCGCGCACTCGTCGCACGCTTCGTTGTAATAGATCACCGCCTGCCGTCCGGTGCTATCGGCGTTGACCGGCAGTGCCGAGAGAAGGAGCACGAATAGGGTAATGGCAATCAATCGAAGTTTTTTTATGTTCATTCCGATGTCCTTCTTAGCAGCACGTTAACGTTTTGGGCAACTCGCCCTCGGCAAGCGGTCCGAAGGGATTGCCGTACTGGCGGATATTGGTAATCATCATCTGATTGGCTTCCGTTTCGATGCCGGCTGATATTAAGCCTGCCCGAATGATCTCACCACCCGGGTCGTGCCCAACTGGACAAACGACCCGGCAGGCTCGACATAGGGTGCATTGATAAAAGACCAGGGTCTGAATGCCAGCGGAACCCAGTATCGCGCGACCACGGGGGCTGTACTCTTCCTGGCGTTGGATCTGAAAAACCGGGCAGACCTCTCGACAAAGTCCACACTCGGTGCAGGCAGGGTTTTCGGTAAGATCAATCAACATAACTTCCCTCGGTTGAAAATATGCTGTGGGTCGAACTGCCTTTTCAGCGCCAGAACTTCCGCCTTCAATGCCTCACTGGCCCACTGCCGCTTTTTCAGCCCCATCCCGTGTTCTCCACTGATTTGCCCACCGGAGGCAGAAACCCGGCGGTAAAGCTCCGCGATGCGCGCATCCTCCCGCAAAAATCGGGGGTGCAGGATACCAACCCCAAGATGGCCGAAGACGGGAATATTTTGCACCGTCAGCCAGTCCAGGTTATCTTCCAGGGCTTCGGGGGGGAACTGGGGATCCTCGGAAATGGGGAATCCCGCCTGCGTTAATCGGGCAGACAGGCTTTCTCGCGCTCCCCATAGGTTTGCCATCTCAGCAGGTTCACGAATCTCCCCTTCAGCACTATGGTACTCGGCCAATACACAATGTCTTGCCTTCCACCCGACCAGAGCAGCCGCATGGGGATTGAGATATTCCAACGCGGAAAGGGTAGAATTCGTTTTCAATTGTTTGACTTGCTTCAGCATTTCCGCCAGGTGTTCAAACGAGAACAGAGTGAGCGAGCGACTCTCGGGGATCTCCGTCAGACGGAGCGTAGCCTGTACGATCATCCCGGTGATCCCTTCCCGGCCAGCGAAAGCTTTCCGATCGCCGGAAGACAGTCGCTGAACCTCACCCTTCCCATCCACCACAACCACTTCCTCGACCCAATCACTCATCCTGCCGTAGCGGACGGCGTGCAGCCCCGCAGCGTTGGTGGCGATCATCCCACCAAGGGTCGCCGAGCGATGGCTGCCAGGTATCACGGGGAAGAATAATCCATCTGGGCGAAGCATTCGGTTGAACTGGTCCAGGGGGACGCCGGCATCGACTACCACCATTTTTGATTGAACATCACGAGTGCCGATTTTCCGCAGACAGGAAGAATCAACCACGATCGAGTTTTGCGGTGTTGCTCCGCCACACAGTCCCGTACCTGCCCCGCGCGGCACCAGATCGATCCCAGTTTCGGCAGCCCATTGCGCCAGGCGGACAACATCGTCAACTGTTTCGGGCCAAACAACCCCCTGGCACGGACCCTGAATGCGAGATGCATCCCGGCTGTAGGCCACCTTCGTTTCTGCACGCGTGGACACCTGACCGGGTTGGAATAAAGATTCGAGCGATTCCATGGGTTAGCGCCTCGCTTCCGCAGCCTGCGTCAAGGCTTCACTGAACTCCATCACCTGAATATCGCCGGCATTTTCCTTGAAATGGGCATAACACAGGGGGCAGGCGGTACATAATCGGCCATTGTTCACCTGGGCCAGGCGGGCCTGAGCGATTGTGTTGGATAGATCTGGGTAGTTTGATTTAACGCCACCCCCAGCCCCACAGCACAGGCTCATCTCCCGGTTATCTGGCAGTTCTACGACCTCCCAACCTGCCTGATCCAGGAGACGGCGGGGTTCTTCGTAAATATCTGACCAGCGACCGAGATGGCAAGGATCATGATAGGTTATTGATTGTTTTCCATCCGGTTCGTATTGACCGGGCGGGATCCTGCCTTTTTCAGACAAAACCTGTGTCGTATGATAGACATCGAGCTGGTACTCGTATTTCAAAGTGTGATAACAGCCAGGACAGTTGGTGATGATCTTATTGACGCTGAAGCGAGCAAATATCTCCAGGTTTTTGGCCTTCAACCGGTCAAAATCCTGTTGATATCCGGCCCGCCTGACGGGACTACCGCAGCACTGAAGCTCACCGGGTAAGACGATAAAGTCGATTTTGGCCTTGCGCAGCAACCACTCGTACCGCTCTTGTACCTCGGGTAGAGCATAGCGAGTAACGCAGCCAGGATAGTACAGGGTATTTCCAACGCTCAACTTCTTTAACCATTGTTTGAGCATTGAGCTATCCTTCCGGCTTTTGGATGATGACTCGAAATTCTGCTTCCGCTTCCGGGGTTGCCGGGTCATTACTACGCAAGTAAATAATGCGTTGGATATCGCCGAATAAGTTATCTTCTGCCGGGTCAAACCTGACACGTAGTTTGGTTGATTCACCGGGCAAGATGGTGTTTGTTTCCAACTCAGCCGTTGTGCACTCACACGAGACACTTACTTTTTCGATCACCAGGTTTGCGTTACCAGTGTTTTTTACCTCGAATACGAGATCGATCGGTTGTTGAGGTTGAGTTCCCAGATCTTGTAAAGCGGGATCTACGCTGATCTGTGGAGCCTTCCCGCCACATGCTGCCAGGATCCCGGTAATCAGTAGTAACAGTAGGAACAGAGCTGGACGTATGGTAGATTGTTTTTTTTGTAGAGTGATCATTGTGTCATCTCTTATGCAAAGTTAAGGACCCGTTTCCACCGGATAACCGGCATTCTGCCAGGCACGAAAACCGCCAAGAATAGGGGTAACATTCTTGAAACCGTTATCCAAGAGAATTCGCGCCGCACGGGCGCTCGATTCTTCTGACGGTCAGGTACAGTAAGTAATGATCCATGCATTCGGATCAAGGTCTTTATATTGGCTATCCAATTGAGCGAGTGGAATGGATAGCGCATTTGCGATATGTGCTTCGGCATATGCGCTATTGTCTCTGACATCGATAAATACCGCATCGCCCGATTTATTTGCGGCGAGCGCATCCTCTAAGGAAACTCGGGGAATCTCGGGGAACGTCTCTTCCTCAGCCACCAAAGGCTGAGTAGTCGGAGTTTGAGCACGTGGTTGAAGGCTGATCGATATGGATGTTATCAATATCGCAACCCCAATTATGATCAGGAGATAAGGTAAAACAGATCTTTTTTTCATTTATGAAATTCCTTCTATAAGGTAAATGCATACACAACGGATGGCAGCAATAAGATTGTGCCTGAACCGGTTAACTCGTTCACTGAGATACGCAAACGAAACAGCCATTGAATATTCAATGGGTTTTTCAAATGCGATTATTCAGTTGTATTTAAGCGATAGGGGGATGGAAAAAGTTGAAGACGAATCCGGATGGAACAAATGGATTGTATTTGACAATTAGATCAGGAAGTTGAATAGGTTTTAATGCCACTAAATCAGGCGTCCAGACTCCAACCTGTAACGTACATACCAGGCAATCCGTATCCCCGGCATTATCAAAGGTTGCTGGCACCGAACAACAGGATGCAGGCGAAGCAAAATGACCAGCCAGATTTATGGCTGTCATAATCAACAAAATCAATAAGAGAGACCGCCGAATGGTAGGTGCCATATTTTGAGAAAGTATATCCGGTTTTGTTTGTTCTGTCAAATTCATGGGCCCATTTCGGCATACCCCTTTTTTGTTTTCTTTTGGATGATCCGTTTGGCTATTTTCTCCGCTTCATCTATTGACTGTGTTTTGATCATTCGCACCCGATGATAACCATTCTTGATACTCCCCCAGGTGCATACAACGGCATGACTATCCAGAAGGGTGGACTGAACATGCACCTCATAAAAGCGAGCCATTTTCTGTTCAGGAACGAATTTTATCATCAGCATGGATAAATTGTAGCACAAACGTTCGCCTGGAAGGTGCATATTTTACCTCCAGACCCAATGAGCGCATAAACCGAACGATCAGCCCGTTACCTCATATCCGTTGGATGATTTGTGATGAAATGACTGCCAGAAGCATAATCGGCAGACCGGGCAGCCGGTGTGCCTTTACCTTCCGCTCCGTTTTGTAGGTAAACGCCATCAAACCGAATGCGACAATAGCATGACACCCGAAAAACGCCAGGAAAAAGCCCGGTCCCGGCCAGACCAGGCTGAGGGCCATCGCGCTAAC
>JAJZTR010000099.1 GCA_021848775.1 Chloroflexota bacterium
GGTTGATTCATCCCATGTGAATCTCGAAACTCGCTTGCTTCCAATACCAAGCACCCGCGGAAAAGCTCCGTGAATGACCCGGGCTAATTACAGGTGGATTATTGGCTCACTCTTACACCAGCCGTAAAATCACCGGTACCAGAATGGCGGTAACCGCCAGCACGATGATGATCGCCCCAAAGAGCGTGTAACGTTTTCCATAATTGAGCACCAGACCCGTGTCATAGTATTGATCGATCTGGTTGTCACGGTACATGGCGATCAGGCCGGTCAGCAGCCTCTGGCGGGTGCTGCGCCCGACCATTAACCCCAGAATGGAAATGGTGTTGACCAGGATGGTCATGACGATCATAATCACCAGGATGATATCGTTGTCAGCCGATCGATTATAAGAATTGGAACTGGCAATGGAAGAATTGATGCCAAGAGCGATGAGGTTGAAAATCACCGCCACCACCACAAATATCGTATCCGTACGGCTGCTCTGGCCTAATTCATCTACTACATGTTCATGAAGCCGCTCTAACATTTCATCCTCCTCGTCTGGCAGGCTTATCAGGGAAAAATTCTTTTTTCAATCCTGTGTCATAATCATAAATGAATTCTTCAATAATGCTGCCGATCAGGGTTGTCAATTTTATTAAGGGCGACCGGACATTCCAGCAGGATAAAATTTTCAGGGATGGAACACGCTTAACACGCAGGAGGTAGAGGGATGAAAGTATTATTTATCGGCGGAACCGGCATCATCAGTTCAGGTTGCGCCGTCGTCGCACTGGAAAAAGGAATCGACCTGACCCTGCTCAACCGCGGTCAGTCGCTTCGCGCTCCAGCCGCCGGCGCCCGGGTACTGCGCGCGGACTTCAGAAACTCTGCAGCGGTGGAACAGGTGCTTGAAGGGCAGAAATACGATGTGGTCGTCGATTGGGTGGCGTACACGCCCGACCAGGTGCAGGCGGATATCGACCTGTTCGGCGGAAAGGTCGGGCAGTACATATTCATCAGTTCCGCTTCCGCTTACCAAACTCCCCCCGCCAACCTGCCCATCCGCGAATCCACGCCGCTGGATAACCCGGTGTGGGAGTACTCACGCAACAAGATCGCCTGCGAGGAGCTGCTGCTGCGCACCTACCGCCAGAGCCATTTCCCCTTTACCATCGTGCGACCGTCGCACACCTACGACCGCAGCTACATCCCGCTGCCGGGAGGTTACACCGATATCGACCGGATGCTGCGCGGCAAACCGGTCTTCGTTCCCGGCGATGGCACCTCCATCTGGACCCTCACCCATACTATGGATTTTGCGAAAGGGCTGGTCGGGCTGCTGGGCAATTCACGCGCTCTTGGAGAGGTTTTTCACATCACCTCGGATGAGTGGCTGACCTGGAATAAAATCTACCAGCTGCTGGGAAACGCCGCAGGCGTGGAGCCTGAGCTGGTACACATCCCGTCAGATCTTCTCGCCGCATATGACCAGCACATCGGGGACAGCTTTCTAGGGGATAAAGCGCACAGCGCCATCTTCGACAACAGCAAAATCAAGCAGGTTGTGCCGGAATTTCAGGCGGACATCCCGTTTGCCGAAGGCGCAAGGCAGATCATCGAATGGCATCTGGCTGATCCGAGCCGGCAGAAAATCAGCCCTGAATACAATATGCTGGTTGACCGGATGCTGGAGAATTATCAAAAAGCCTGGCCATGACATTTGACGTAATTGCATGGTTGAAGCTGGAAATGGATGATTCCCAAACCAGATGCAAGGACCATGGTTGTGCTTTCTTCAATTTTCGCATTCTTACAATTCTCTAAACTGTAGATTATTATTGATTTCCTTATTTGTTTATGCTACGCTAATATGTACCCATGCACAGGTTTGCATAAAATATAATAATCCATAGCACCCTCACTTTTTGAGCGGTCGCTAATTAAGTCAACAATATTTAGAGGGTAGTAATGGGTCTCCTGTCCGATAAAATTGCTCGTACGCGGTACCGCCTGTCTTATATTCCCGAAGCAGTAGTCCTGATCAGTTTCCTGGCTCTTTTCATATTCTTTTCGATTTCAGCACCTCATTTTCTGTCCGCATTAGCTCTGGGGAATATTCTGACCTTCGGCAGCATCACCGGCATTGTTGTGATCGGCGTTGGCATGTTGATGATCGCAGGAGAATTTGACCTTTCCGTTGGTTCTAATTTCGCTTTAGCCAGTTATGTTCTCGCTTTGAGTCTAAATGCCGGCATATCCGTTGTGCCTGCACTCTTGCTGGCCATCCTCACCAGCACCTTATTGGGTTTTATCAACGGCTTGATTGTCACCCGGACGAACATTCCATCTTTTATCGCCACGCTGGGTACCATGCTGGCCTATCGCGGTGTTGTTCGAGCCGTGGGCAGCGGCGACTTTGCATCCTATAAAGGCGAAGAAATCGCTCTCTTCAAAATTTTGAATGGCAACTTTACTTTATTAAACTCCTGGTTCAATGTTCAGGCATTCAGAACGTCCATGATCTGGTTTTTTCTACTGGCAATCATTTTTATTATCCTGCTCATGCGCACCCCGTTCGGAAATTGGATATTCGCAGCTGGAGGAAATCCTGGCGCCGCTCTCGCCCAGGGGGTGAATGTGATTTTTGTTAAAGTCATGGCTTTCACCATCACCGGTCTACTGGTTGGAATAGCCAGTGTTATCCAGTTTTCCCATCGGTTAAGCGTGGATCCTTTGCGTGGAGATGGAATGGAAATGCTTGCTGTAGCAGCCTGTGCCATTGGCGGGATTCGATTGACGGGCGGGTCTGGCACCATTCTTGGCGCAATAGCCGGAGCGCTCTTGCTGCAAATGCTTGACCAGGGTCTGGTTTTAATGGGTATCCCGATTCAAGTGTTTCAAGCCAGCGTAGGATTGATTATTATCCTGTCGGTCATCAGCAATACGTACCTGGGGAAGTCCAGCTGATAAAACAAATTGGGTTCAGTTTTTCCGAGAATGGCAAGGAGGTGTGTATAGAGAAAGCGCATTTTGCGGTATGGTTAAGGATCGATCCTTGAATTTAGCAATTTCAGAAAGACCGGAGGAGGAAGGTAATGAAAAAGGTTAATGCGTTTTTCGCTGTGCTCGTAATTGCGATGCTGTTACTAACAGCCTGCCAACCGAAGGCAGCTCCAACAACCGAAGTACCGGCAGCTCCCGTTGAACCAATAGCAACCACTGCGCCAGTTGAACCCGCGGCCCCCGTTGAAACCACGGTACCAGAACCAACCGGTGAGGAGCCCCTGAAACTGATCATGGTCCAACATGCTCTGTGCGCCTGGGACGCCTTCTGGTGCACGGTCGAGGACGGCATCATGACCGCCGCTGAAGACATGGGCGTCGATGTGACCGTGCTCGGACCTGACAAATTCGATCTGGAGAAGACTGCCTCTCTGATCGAGCAGGCTATCGCTGCCCAACCGGACGGTATTGGTTTGACGGTGACCGATCCGGTCCTGTTCAAAGAACCGATCACCAAAGCCCTCGACGCTGGCATTCCGGTGTTGGCTTACAACGCTGGCAAGGGTCCTGTGGTGGATGACATTCCCTACATGACCTACCTTGGCATGGACGAATATCAGGGCGGCCTGCAAAGCGGTCAGCGCTTAATCGCGGCTGGTGCCACCCAGGGAGTCTGCATCAACCATCAGGTTGGTCATGCCGGCCTGGATGCCCGCTGCCGCGGCTTGCTCGATGCCTTCGAAGCAGCTGGCCTGACAGCCGAGGTGCTGGGTGTCAAGGGTGAAGATGCTGCCCAGTCACAGACCACCATCAGCGACTTCTACACCGCCAACCCGGATGTAGATGCCTTTCTGACCCTTGGTCCTTCCAGCGCCAATCCCTTCTACGCATTCCTGGAGGCCAGCCAGCCGGCTGCAGCCTACCACATCACTTTCGATCTGACACCTGAGGTGGAAGTTAAGATCAAGGACGGCACCACCATCGCCGCGGTCGACCAGCAGCCATTCCTGCAAGGCTATGGCGCGGTGGTTTACCTGGTCTTGAGGATCGAAAAAGGGATTTCCCCGGCGCTGCCCGTCTCGGCAACCGGCCCAGGATTTATCACTGCCGATTTGCTTGGCACGGCTGCAGATCCCGAGAAACCCTTGAATCTGATCATGGTCCAGCATGCCTTGTGCGCCTGGGACGCCTTCTGGTGCACGGTCGAGGACGGCATCATGACCGCCGCTGAAGACATGGGCGTCGATGTGACCGTGCTCGGACCTGACAAATTCGATCTGGAGAAAACCGCCTCTCTGATCGAGCAGGCTATCGCTGCCCAGCCGGACGGCATTGGTTTGACGGTGACCGATCCGGTCCTGTTCAAAGAACCGATCACCAAAGCCCTCGACGCCGGCATCCCGGTGCTGGCTTACAACGCCGGCAGCGGCCCGGTCGTGGATGGTATTCCTTACATGACCTACCTTGGCATGGATGAATACCAGGGCGGGTACCTGAGCGGTCTGCGCTTGATCTCAGCCGGCGGAACCCAGGGGGTCTGCATCAACCATCAGGTTGGTCACGCCGGACTGGATGCCCGCTGCCGCGGCCTGCTCGATGCCTTCGAAGAAAGCGGCCTGACAGCCGAGGTGCTGGGTGTCAAGGGTGAAGATGCGGCTCAATCGCAGACCACCATCAGCGACTTCTACACCGCCAACCCGGATGTGGATGCCTTCCTGACACTCGGTCCCTCCAGCGCCAACCCCTTCTACGCTTTTGTTGAGGCTAGTCAGCCGGCTGCAGCCTACCACATCACCTTCGATCTGACGCCTGAGGTGGAAGTTAAGATCAAGGATGGCACCACCATCGCCGCGGTTGACCAGCAGCCCTTCCTGCAGGGCTACGGCGCAGTTATGTATCTGATGCTGCGCCAGAGATACGGCATCACACCCGCCACGGCGGTTACTGCCACAGGACCAGGCTTCATCACCGTAGACATGCTTGGGGATTAATTCCGGCTTGTCGTGGTAAGTGAGGCACCCGATTGACCAGAAATTCGCCTGAATGAGCACGCGAAAGATTGGTCAATCCATAGACTGGAAGTACAGGCAACTTAATACCCTGTTGACCGGGCGGGAAAATGAAAACCTGACCGGTCAACAGGCAATTCGCTGAAACGGTGAACATTGGATGAGAGCTTCAGAAATCTGGACAACCAAGATCAGGCACTTTTTTTCCAGATCAACCGTCGCCGCACCGCTGGCGGTATTAATCGTCATCTTCGTATTGTTGTCGTTATTCGTACCCAAGTTTTTTAGCTTCCGATCGGTATCAGGCATCATCAATGCCGCGACCCTCAATGGCGCATTAGCCATCGGGATCGCGTTTTTAATGATTTCCGGCGAGTTCGATCTTTCGGTTGGATCAAATCTGGCGATCAGCGGATATATCTATGGCAGCTTTTGTGTGATGGGGCAGCCCGTATTGGGATTGATTTTTGCCCTGCTGGTTCCTGCTTTGCTGGGTGCTGTTAATGGAATTATTCTGGTCTGGACGGGGATTCCTTCATTTATCGTTACTCTGGGCACCAAGTATTTTTATCGGGGCATGCTGTGGGTCATCACTTCGGGTACCATGCTGCAAACCGTAGACGTGCTGCCGCTGGATAAAGTATTCACCGGGCGGATGGACATTTTTAATAATCTCATAGGCAGTGAAGCCAATTTCCGTAATTCGTTGTTCTGGTTATTGCTTCTGGCAATTATTTTCCAGGTTATCCTGGGAAAAACAAAATTTGGTAACCATGTGTTCGCGGTAGGTGGAAATGCCGGTGCAGCTTTAGGGCAGGGCGTCAATGTGAAGCAGGTAAAAATCCTGAGCTTTGCGATCTCAGGGTTGATGGCAGGTGTGGCGGG
The DNA here is from genome assembly GCA_021848775.1 of Chloroflexota bacterium. Classification (GTDB taxonomy): domain Bacteria; phylum Chloroflexota; class Anaerolineae; order Anaerolineales; family Anaerolineaceae; genus Bellilinea. Next base: position 5,883 of record JAJZTR010000099.1, read on the forward strand.
GATCTTCCTCTTCAGCCAATATCACACCGTGCGGGTGGCATCCGGAGACGGCATGGACCTTTACGCGATTGCAGCAGCAGTGGTTGGAGGCACCCTGATCACAGGCGGCTCTGGCAGTATTTGGGGAGCGCTGGTCGGCGCATTGATCATCAGCACCCTGCGAACCGGCGTGGTGTTGATGGATATTCCCTTTATTCCGGCAGATAATTTTGAAGCCGTCGTCGGTGTGACGATCATACTGGCTGCAATATTGAATGTTTATATTAGCAATAGAAAATAATTTTTCCGGCGGCAGTTTAAATTTCGGAGATGGAGACAGTAATATGAGCGAGAATACGGTCGCACAAGGCCAAAATTCACTGGTGTGGATGAAAAAAATAACCAAGAAATTTGGAACGATCACTGCTTTGCAGGATGTGGATTTTGGCGTGGAAAAAGCTGAGGTAAGAGCTTTATTGGGCGATAATGGGGCGGGGAAATCGACATTGATCAAGGTGCTGATGGGCGTTCACCAACCTACCAGTGGACAAATCTATTTCGAGGGCAAACCGGTGCGCATTCGCTCGCCAAGGGAGGCTCGTGAAACAGGAATTGAAGCGGTTTACCAGGACCTGGCTTTGGTAAATCTCATGAGTATTTCGCGGAACTTCTTTCTGGGTAGAGAGATGACCAAAAAAGCAGGTCCCTTTTCATTCCTGGATGGTAAAAGGATGGAATCCATCTGCCAGACATCGCTGCAGGATATCGGCATCGAGATTCGTTCACCCTCGGAACGGGTGGGCAGCCTTTCGGGCGGGGAGCGCCAATCCATCGCAATCGGCCGGGCAGTCCACTTTGGCGTCAAAGTGTTAATCCTCGATGAGCCAACTTCCGCACTATCTGTGGCAGAAACCCGCAAGGTTTTATCCTATATTGAGAACGCTCGAGAAAGGCAATTAGCGGTAATTTTTATCACCCATAATGTCCATCAAGTCTATCAGGTGGCTGATAGTTACACCATCATCCGGCAGGGTCACAACATCGGGACGTACCGTAAAGGGGATTTGTCTGAAGAAGACATCGCCGATTTGATCACCGGTGCGCGTGAATGTTAGGGTTAAAGCGATTGAATCCCGCTGGAAATTAACGCACTGAGCAGTTGAAATTAGCCAAACCATTGTAAGCTTAGCCCGAGGAAAATAAATAAAAGTTGACAATCTGATATAAAGCGTGTATTATATTGTTAGGTCATGAGAGCGCTCTCATTACAACTGCTGTCGCTCTCGAACTATTTTCTTGTTGGTCGGATCCCCTTCATAATGCCAGAATTGACGCTCGAAGACATAGCGAAACTCGTCGGAGTTCATCGCTCCACTGTGTCACGCGTGATTAATGGGTCTGCCAATGTCAGCCCGGAAGTTCGCGAGCGTGTTCAGGAAGCGATTCGTCAGACCGGCTATCATCCCAACGCGGCTGCCCGCTCACTGGCATCGCAGCGTTCCCAAATGATTGGGCTGGTCCTGCCGCACAGTGTGAGTTCTTTCTTCACCGACCCATATTTTCCACAACTCACCCAGGGTATTGCCTACGGCTGCAATAATAACGATTTAACGCTGTCTTTATTTCTGGTTGGCAATAAGCAGGATGAAGAAAAGATTTCACCGCGCATCTCGCGCCGCGGTTTGCTGGATGGCTTGCTCGTTCAGTCGGGTCAGCCGGACGATATGCTCATTCAGCGGCTGATCAAATCCAATGTGCCCAGCCTCATCCTTGGCCGGCCGAACGAGCCGGATGGGGTAAGCTTCATCGACGTTGACAACGTTAATGCCGCCAAAACCGCGACCCGGCACTTATTGAACCTGGGATACCAACGGATTGCCACCATCACTGGCAATAAGGGCAGCACGGTTGCCGCAGACCGTTTGACTGGCTACAAAAATGCCTTGGCAGATGCTGGTAGATCAATGGACGCGGCATTGATCGCTGAGGGTAATTTCACCGAAATCAGCGGTTACAATGCCATGCGTTCACTCATCCCCGCCAAACCGGATGCGGTATTTGCCGCCTCTGACATCATGGCATCAGGCGCCATGCGTGCTGCTTTGGAAGCAAATCTCAGAATTCCGGAGGATGTCGCTTTCGTAGGCTTCGACGATATCCCCCTGGCTTCATTATCGAAAATCCAGTTGACGACAATCCGACAACCTATCCTGAAATTCGGGCTCAAAGCTGTCGAATTCTTGATCGACTTGATTGAAAACGGCACCACCCCCGCAAGGAACATCATCATGGCCACAGAACTTGTGGTTCGCGACTCTTGCGGTGCCAAGAAAATTGGAGAGTCTCAAACCGCAGGGTAGTTTTTTTGCCGGTATCTGAGAGCGCTCTCATCAGCTGTGATTGCATACAAGGAGGTGAAGAAAAAAAGCTTTATTTTTTCCAGGCATGCTTTTACGATCCAAACTAATTTCGAAGGAGAAAAGAAAGAAATGAAACGTCTAAGTCTCATCCTATCCGTTCTAATTTTGGCCAGCATGCTTCTCGCAGCCTGCGGTACACCAGCCGCGACAGAAGCACCTGCTGCTGACAAACCAGCCGTTGAACAACCCACCACAGCCCCTGCTGCTGGAAAAACTGTCCTAAATGTCTGGTCTTTCACCAATGAAATCCTCACCATGGCAGTGGCCTTCGAAAAAAGCCACCCGGATGTGGATGTGGTTTACACCATGATCCCCATGACCAATGGTGAATACCAGACCAAACTGATGGCCACCCTCGGCACCGACGCCGTGCCCGATGTCGTTGCTCTGGAAGCTGCTTTCGTCAAAAGCTACGTTGAAAGCGACTTCCTGGCTGACATCAGTGATTTGATGCCCTACGCTGAAGAACTCAAAATGTATCCCTTCGTCTATGAGGTGGGCACCTACGATGGCGTGACGAAGGCCTATGCTTACCAGGCGACCCCCGGCGCTTTGTTCTACCGCCGCAGCCTTGCCAAAGAGTACTTTGGCACCGATGATCCTGCGGAAATGCAGGAAATTCTGGGCGACATGGATAAATACATTGCGGCAGCCGAAGTTGTGAAAGAAAAATCCGGCGGCAACACCTACATGGTGGCCTCCAATGGCGATTTCATGAACCTGTTCTACGCCAACCGCGAACAGCCCTGGGTGGTAGATGACACTCTGACCGTGGACCCGATGGTCGACAAGATGGTTGAAACCGTCAAGATCTTCCGCGACAACGGCTACGAGGCCAAGGCAACCCAATGGCAGGAAGGCTGGTTCGCCGGCATGAATGACACCCTAGCCGATGCCCAAGGCAACCCCAAGAAAATTTTCTCTTACTTCCTGCCGACCTGGGGTCTTCCCTATGTGCTGGCTCCCAATGCCACATCTGCCGACGGCTCATCGACGACTGTTGGCGACTGGGCTGTAATCACCGGCCCGCTGCCCTATCAATGGGGCGGCACCTGGCTGGGTGTTATGAACGATACCCAGAACATGGACCTTGCCAAAGAGTTCGTACGCTTTTGCACCCTGGACGAGGAAAACCTCACAAATTGGGCTACCGGCGTCTACACCAATGAATACCTCAAAGCCATTGACCCGGCCGTACCCGATGATCAATACCAGGCCGCTGGCGACTTCGTTGGCAGCCAGGTCGTGGTGGAAAAAATCACCGCTTCGTTCGACGATTCGGAACTCAGCAAATTTCTTGGTGGTCAGAACTCCTACGGTGGTTTCGCTGCCGCTGCCCCATCCGTCAATGCCCGCTTGATGCAAGGCTCTGACGATGCAATCCAGCGCGCACTGAATGACCCGCTTAACTCTTACCTGGAAGGCACGGTCACTTTGGAAGAGATGTGGACCCTCTGGAAGGACGCAGTACGCAACGAATTCCCAGATTTGATCATCCCCTAGTCTTTTGCGCTAACATTAACAAATGAGTCAGTGTATACATAAAGAATACACTGACTCATTTTGAAAGGAGGGAGATGATGTTTTCTAAGGTTCAAAAGAATAATTACGGGTATCTCTTCGTCGCCCCATTCATTATTGGATTCCTGATATTCGGGTTGTATCCGGTGTATAACACCATAGCCTTAAGTTTTACCGACACCACCCTGATGCGAGCTGACTCCAATTTTATTGGATTGAAAAATTTCGAACGCCTGTTTGCCGACAGAACCTTCATTACAGCCATCAAGAACACCTGGTCCTTATGGCTCATGAACTTCATTCCACAGCTGGGTATCGCGTTGCTGCTATCTGTCTGGTTCACCAACACCCGCCTCAAGATCAAAGGCGGCGGGGTTTGGCGGATGTTGTTCTACATGCCCAACTTGTTGATGGCATCAGCCGTTGCGGCACTGTTTTTTAGCCTGTTCTCGTTTTACGGGCCGGTCAACCAGTTTCTAGTGCGGGCTGGTTTTATGCCCGAAGCCGTCGATTTTATCCGAAGCCCGGCAACCATGCGGGGATTGGTGGTTTTTATCCAATGGTGGATGTGGTTTGGGCAAACCACGATCCTGCTCATGGCAGGCATGACATCCATATCGGTAGCAGTTTATGAGGCTGCAACCATCGATGGCGCCACCATCGGGCAG
>JAJZTR010000100.1 GCA_021848775.1 Chloroflexota bacterium
CAATACGTTGGACACCTATGTCAGGTTAGGACAAGCCCGCAATAAATTAGGTGTCCGCAAAATAATGAGCATTGCCCTTAGATCGGGGCTGGACAGGTTGATGGCGCCTCGCGATGACTAGCCGCTCCCAATCGACGCGTTTGACAGGCTTTAAAGGTTGGGATAGACTTCTTTAACAGTTCCATCTTAAGGGAATTAAGCTGGAGATGAGGTTTGACATTATGGAGATGGCTGCGTGACCGGAGACGACTACCTCGAACTGCTGAAAAACCATATCGACATAACCCGGGTTCCTTTTAGCGACCGCGGTTCGCGTCTGCTGGTGTTCCGTTACCCCCAATTGAACGGGCTATATGTCAAGCTTGCCGAGCGGCTGACCCAGTTGGACAGCGATATCGAAGCCTACTTGCACCGCCCGCCTTTTATTCAAGGGATGTATCTTACGGACGCGGACGGTATTGAACTGGATTTCGAATGCGAAACCAGCCCTTATCTGGTGACCTTCCACACGCGGTTAGGAGATTTCTTCCTCACTTTCCAGGATGAGCGAACTTTATCCTTCGGATTTCCTGCCGAGATCTGCGCCGGAATCCGCTTCCGCGTTTTTCCCCAATACTGGCGCAGTATCCCACAGGGTGGAAAATTTATGTCGGTGCGCAATGTAACCTATTCCACGACAGGTGTTTTGCTGCACAACCAGATCACACCCGTTGAGGGCGGTTATGAAGTGGATCTGTTGATCGATACCGGTCAGGACTGCGCTGTGAATATCAGCATCCACTCGTCGCTCGAATCGAAGCTAACCGACAAGCCTTTCTCAATGTCGCAGCAAGCCTCCAGTCAACGCTGGCACAACTGGTTCGACCGCGTTCCACCGGTGAATGCAGCTTTTCGCAGGACCTACGCGTATGCCTGGTGGATAATGGCCAATAACCTGATCAGTCCACAGGGATTGGTGACCCTGGAAGCCATGGCTCCTTCCAAACTGAACTACGTAGGGCTGTGGTTATGGGATAACGCGCTGCACGCTCTGGCATACCGGCATGTGGATGCCGAATTGGCCCGCAACCAGATCCGTTCGATGCTGGCGCACCAGCTGCCAAACGGCATGCTGCCGGATGCAGTTTTCGATGACGGTGTGGTGGCGCAGATCGATCATCCCATCACCGGCGATGTGACCAAACCGCCTATCCTGGCATGGTCGGCGCTCAAACTGCATGAGTCCGACCCAAACCTGAACTTTTTACAGGAGATCTATGTGCCGCTGGTGCGTCTCAACGCCTGGTGGTTTTCGATGAACGACGATGACAATGACGGTCTGGTGCAATACAACCACCCCTACTCCTCCGGATTGGATGACAGCCCATTATGGGATGAGGGGATGCCGGTTGAATCGCCGGATATCAATACTTACCTGCACAATCAAATGATCAGCCTGGGCAAAATTGCTGATTTACTCAACATGCCAACAGAAGCAGCCATGTGGCGCCGCCGGGCGGCAGCCCTGGCGCAGCGGATGATCCAGCACTTCTGGGACGCTGAAGCCGGTTTATTCTGGGCGATCAAAGATGAAAAACCGATAAGGGTGGTCACCCCCTTCAACCTGCTGCCGTTGTGGACGGGAAGCCTGCCGCATGAAATCACCCAGCCGCTGATTAATCACATTCTCAATCCCGACGAGTTCTGGGGGAAGTACGCGCTGCCGACCGTCGCGCGCAACGACCCCCATTATGATCCTGATACGATGTGGCGCGGTCCGGTTTGGGCAAATGTCAATTATTTCTTTGTCGAAGCACTGCAAAAGGTCGGAAAAGCGGAAATCGCTTCCGAACTGCGCCAACGGACACTGGATATGATCATGGCGCATGAGGATATCTACGAATATTACAATCCGGAAACGGGCGTACCACCTCCGCGTGCGGCAAATGTGTTCGGCTGGACATCAGCCATATTTATTGACCTGGCGATCCAGGCGAGTCAGGAAAGCGAGCCAGAAAAAAAGGCGGAGACTGAAGGCTTACATGACCGGACAGCCTGAAAGCTCAGGGATTCTTCAGCCGAAACGCGGAATTACAGTGGTCTCGAACCGCGGACCGGTCGGCTTTTCCACCGATGAGAACGGGCAGGTTCAAATACAACGCAGCGGCGGTGGATTGGTCACCGCTTTGCTTGGCATGGCACAGCACGTGGAATTATCCTGGGTGGCTTCGGCAATCAATGACCTGGAAGCTTCCTGGGGCACAGCCGATTTACACCTGAGTGAAGATCGCCCCCCCATCGCACTTCAACTGGTGCCGCTATCCAAAGAGATGTACGAAGGATATTACAACGTCATCGCCAATCCTTTGTTATGGTTTTTGCAGCATTCCATGTGGGATTTCATCACAGCGCCGAATATTACCCATGCCACCTGGGATGCCTGGGAAAATGGCTACGCGGCAGTGAACCGGGAATTTGCTTTCGCGCTTGCACGAAGATTGAAAGCCAGCCAGCGCCCAAACCTGGTGATGCTGCAAGATTATCATTTGTACCTGGTACCGCGCATGCTGCGCACCATGGTTCGCCAGCGAAAGCAGCTGACCCTGACGCATTTTATTCACATCCCCTGGCCTGGCTCTGAGGACTGGGGGTTTTTACCCGCCGGCATGCGCCAACCGATTCTGGAAGGATTGACCGCGGTTGATTTACTCGGGTTTCAAACCCGAGAAGACGGGTTGAACTTTTTGCGCACCGCTGAGACTTTTCTGCCAGGGGCCCATGTCAGTTACGGCCGGGGAAGGATTTCCTACCGCAATCGCGTCACTTATGTGCGCGACTTTCCGATTTCGGTCGATGTGGCAGCTCTCCAGCGGCTTGCCGGGTCAGATGATGTCAAACAGCTTAACGCTCAACTGGAAGCGGAAATCGGGGATTTTCAACTCGTGGTGAGGGTGGACCGCACCGAACCGAGCAAAAACATCGTCCGCGGCTTTCAGGCCTTCGGCGAAATGCTGGAGCTTCATCCCGAACACTGTGGCAAGGTCAAATTTTACGCGCTGCTGGTCCCTTCCCGCCTGGATGTTGAGGAGTATCAGAACTATCATGATGACCTGACCGCGGCCGCCGGTTGGATTAATGCGCGGTATGGAAACAGTGAATGGGAACCGGTGCGCATTTTAACCGGCGAGAGTTATCCGCGGGCTATTGCAGCGCTGCAGCTTTATGATGTCCTGCTGGTCAACTCGATCGCGGATGGCATGAACCTGGTGGCAAAAGAAGGTCCTTTGGTTAACCAGCGAGATGGGGTGGTAATCCTGTCCGAGCGGACAGGCGCCCGCCAGCAGTTGGAGCCGGGTGCTCTGGTTATTTCCCCCTGCGATGTGTATGCAACTGCAGAAGCGCTGCATCAAGCGCTGACTATGCACGCTGATGAACGGGCTGTGCGCTCTGCCAGGCTGCGCCGCCTGGTGGAAGAAAACGATATCAATGACTGGCTTAACAACCAGTTGGAAACCTTGAACTCTTTGAATTTATGAAAGAACCAACCTGGGAGGACGGATAATGACCAAGAAAATTGCCTTATTGCATTATTCTGGTCCGCCTGTTATTGGCGGAGTAGAAGCTGTCCTCCAGGCGCACGCCCGCCAATTTGTGCAAGCCGGAATGCCAACGGCACTGATCGCCGGCTGCGGTGATGAATCAGCACTGCCAGCCGGATGCGAATTCATTCACATCCCCGAAGTCGATTCGCGCCACCCGGGAATCGTTCAGGTGTCGGCGAGCCTGGAGGGCGGTACGGTGCCGCCCGAGTTCGCCGAACTCACCCGCCGCCTGACGGATGAATTGCGTCCGCTAGTTTCGCGGTTCGACCACCTGATCGTGCATAATGTTTTCACCAAACATTTCAACCTTCCGCTAACCGCCGCATTATTTACCCTGCTGGATGAAGGCGCAGCCCATGGCGTCATCGCCTGGTGCCACGATCTTTCCTGGAGCAGTCCCACCTCGCGCAAAAAGATCCATGAAGGGAATCCCTGGAATTTGCTGCGGAGTCCGCGGGCAGATATTACCTACGTGGCGGTATCGAATCAGCGAAAAAAGGAAATGATGGATACGTTCTCTCTGCCAGCTGACAGAGTCCGGGTGATTTACAACGGGATCGACTCGGACCTGTTGCTGGGTCTTTCCCCGGAGGGCAGTGCCCTGATTACCAGGCTTGGCTTGAAGGACGCCGATATCGTCCTGCTAATGCCGGTCAGGGTGACCCGCGCAAAGAATATCGAATATGCTTTAGACCTGCTGGCAGCCTTCAAGAAAGACGGTTATCATCCCAGGCTGATTGTGACCGGTCCGCCGGATCCGCATGACCCTGAAAGCCTGGCATATCTTCAGGAATTGACTGCCCTGCGCCGTAAGATGAACCTGGAGCAGGAATTGCGTTTTGTTTATGAATCAGGTCCAGTGCCTGGCGAGCCGTATATGATCGGGCAGCACATGGTGGCTGAACTGCTGCGGTCAAGCGATCTGATGTTCATGCCCAGCCACCATGAGGGATTTGGCCTGCCTGTTTTAGAAGCCGGGCTGGTTGGCGTCCCTGTGGTGACCACCGCTGTTCCGGCGGCGAGGGAAATTGCCTTCGAAGATGCTTTCGTTTTTTCCCTGAATACATCACCGGATATGCTGGTGGAGCAATTGTTGAATTGGATGGAAGAAAATCCTCAATTTCGACTGCGCAACCGTGTCAGGCAGGAATATACCTGGGAGGCAATTTACCAAAAGGATATCAAGCCCCTTTTCGGGAGCATGGAGTGAGCGACAGCATCTGGCGGAGCCTGAAGCAGCAAATCAGGCGGGTCGAAAAGATACGGCTATTCCTAGACTACGATGGCACCCTGGCTGATTTTGCCCCCGCCCCTGATATCATCCTGCCTGATCCAGCTTTGATTTCACTGCTCTCCCGCCTGGTTGAAACAGAAAAATACCTGACCGCGGTCATCAGTGGAAGGTCCCTGCTGCACCTGCGTGAATTACTGCCCATGAAAGGTCTGCTGCTGGCGGGTACCTATGGTCTGGAAATGCAGTTCCCTGACGGCAGCCTGGTCACAGCCCTGGATTACGGTCAGGTACGGCCGCTCATGGAGAAATTGCTCCCTAAATGGCAGGCCCTGCTGGATGGCCAGGTTGGCTTTTTCCTGGAGGATAAGGGATGGTCACTGGCAATGCATGCCCGCTTCGCGGCTATCGAGGATGCCAGGCGCGTGCTCGATTCAGCCCGCGGCGAGATTGACCAACTGTCCGCCGGAGAAGGTTTTGCCGTGGAACACAGAGCAAGATTTCTGGAAATCACTCCGGTCGAGGCCAACAAACGCCGCTCGGTGGAAACAATCCTGTCCAGGTACACTCCAGCCAAGGCGCTGCCCATCTACATGGGGGATGATCTGAACGATGAGGAAGCTTTTGACGCGATCCTGACGGCAGGGGGAGTATGCCTGCGGGTGGGCAAAGAACCGGTCCCTACCCGCGCTCAACACCGGCTGAGCGGTCCCAGGGAAGTCCGCCAGCTGCTGAACAAACTCGCCGGCAGTGACTAAAGGCTTTAACGGTTGATTACAATTCGAGCTCGGCTACCGACTCTGCGATTATTTGCGGTTGGTAGGGGAAACCCTTAATATCTTCCCGCCGGGTTACCCCGCTCAATACCAGGATCGTACCAAGGCCCGACTGGATACCCGCGATAATATCCGTGTCCATGCGGTCGCCAATCATGGTGGTGTTTTCGGAATGAACGCCGAGGTGATTCAATGCGGCACGCATCATGAACGGATTGGGTTTTCCAATGAAAAATGGCGACCGGCCGGTTGCCTTTTCAATCAGCGCAGCCATGGCGCCGGTAGCCGGTACGATACCACGGTCAGTAGGGCCGGTAGGATCGGGATTGGTGGCAATAAAATGGGCTCCCCCCGCCACCAGCCGCACCGCCTGAGTGACCTGTTCGAAGTTATAGGTGTTGGTCTCGCCAAGAACCACGAAATCAGGTTCGTAATCGGTAAGGATATACCCTGCCTCGTGCAGGGCTACCATCAAACCGCTCTCGCCGATGGCGAACACTTTACCTCCCGGCTTTTGTTTTTGGAGAAAACGGGCAGTCGCCATGGCGGACGTGAAAATGTCGTCTTTGGTAATGTCCAGGCCGATCCGCTGCAGCCGGTGAGCCAGATCGGACGGGGTTAGCAGCGGGTTATTGGTTAACAATAAAAACTTAATTTCCTTTTGGCGCAGCCGTCCTATGAACTGGTCGGCGCCTGGAATTACCGTATTGCCTTTAACCAGCACCCCGTCCATATCGATTAAGTAATTGGTTTTATCCAAAGTTTTCCCCTCCCGTGGGTTTCTGCGCAGGATAAAGTGAATTGTAACGTTGATTATGCCATATCGGTTGGTGAAATACCTTTTATGTCGCCAACAAAATCGGTTACATCGACCTTGACCTTGCGTTCTGCCTGATCATAATTTGGCGTCGAAAGCTGCAGGGCGTTCAGAAAATTATCCTGCCTGGCTCCCATCCACTTTACAGTGTTGAGCATACCATTTGCTGATAGCATAAGGCCCATCGCAGCACCAGGGCGCAGGACAACGTCGCCCACAAAATGATAAATGCGAATGGTGGTTTCGCCGGTTGGGATTTCAGCCTGGGTGAAATCCAATTTAACCTCGCCGATGCCGGACCAAATTTCGGCTGGTTCAACAGCCCACAATCCGCTGCGCTTGTATTCACCCAGAAGCATAAAATCGACCCGGGTGCCCTCTTTAACCATACGCGGGCGCAGTAAAACCAATACTCCCAGCAATATTAAGATGGTTGGAAAACAGAAGCTGGAAAAATTGATTCCGGTCAGGTTGCTGACGAGAGCTAGAATACCCATCACAATCAGAAAAATCCCAATCAGCATTATTCCGCGTGACCACATTTGCCTCTCCCTCCACAAACTCATAAATAATGGAGCGAACCGCTGTGTCTACAATATCAGAATTGAGAAGGTTTGCCAAGACGAGAGTTTGTTAACTATTGATATCAATATCTTAATAAGTTCATAATATTTCATAGCTTAAAATTGCTGCTGATCCTGGCTATAATGAGAAAGCCTGGAGGGTTTCTTAGAGAGCATTCGGTTTTAAACAATTGAAAAGCATTTCTTAGAAAACTCTACCAATTACAAACCAAAAAATTATTGACTTTGACCTGTAAACGGCTATAATACATTTAATCAACATTAATAATCGAGTCGAGTAGTACTAGGCAGCGAAGATCCATTTACCAACACATGGTCGCTTGTTCTCGTAAGGGGGGGACAGGTAGATGGGGAGCCAGTAGCGAAACCGGCCTTAAGGCTGGTTTTTTTGTTTAATGCCAGCGACTATCCGAAACAAGGGCGGCGATGAGCCACACACCTGAAAATGGTCGCTTGCTTTTCCAGGGGGAAAGCGGGTGGGTGGGGAGCCAATAGCGAAACCGGCCCCAATGGTCACTGTTGTCGTCCTTGTACCTTGAAACTTCGCTCGATTTATGACAGGGTTTTTGCTCCGGCATGAAAATCCATGCCGCTATCAATTTTTCTCTAGTGGACTTGTTTTTTGATTGGAATAGGAGGATGCAATGAAATTGCATAAATTTCCAATACATAAAATTCTCAATACGTTCAGCCGGATAAGTTACATGCTGGGTGCTGCGTTGCTGATTGCCTCATTGGTGTTGAATCTCATCCCTGGCAGTTGGCAGCCAGTCATGGCAGCAAGCGTAACCCCTACCACGGTAGATGGAAATCCAAATTGTGCAGACCTTGGTTATGAATATGGACTATCCACAAATAAACAACTACCTGCCGGCGACTCCAATTGGACGGATGAGAAGTTATCCGTCACGATCACTTTAGACTCCGCCAAAATCCTCTTCAGTTGGTCGTCCAATATCGGGGTGGATGCTGTGATTGCCAAAGGCGGCAATGGAGCGAATATTTACGTCTATGACCCGCCTGCGGAATCACTGGGTGACTCCGGTCTGCATGCCCCCACCAATTCAAGCGGCAGTCCCGCAGAAATCAGCCATGTAGCCTTCTGCTATGACGACGCGGTAGCGACGAACACCCCAACCAACACCCCAACCAACACCCCAACCAACACCCCAACCAACACACCCACCAACACACCCACCAACACACCCACCAATACGCCCACCAACACGCCCACCAACACACCCACCAACACGCCTACCAATACGCCTACCAATACGCCTACCAATACGCCCACCAACACGCCTACCAATACGCCTACCAATACGCCTACCAATACGCCCACCAACACGCCTACCAATACGCCTACGAACACACCTACCGACGAACCGACCGCTACGCCGACCGACAATCCGACCGCTACGCCAACCGACAATCCGACCGCTACGCCAACCGACGAGCCGACCGCTACGCCGACCGACAATCCGACCGCTACGCCGACCGACAATCCGACCGCTACGCCGACCGACAATCCGACCGCTACGCCGACCGACGATCCGACCGCTACGCCGACCGACAATCCGACCGCTACGCCGACCGACGATCCGACCGCTACGCCGACCGACAATCCGACCGCTACGCCGACCGACAATCCACCAGCTACGCCGACCGACAATCCGACCGCTACGCCGACCGACGATCCGACCGCTACGCCGACCGACAATCCGACCGCTACGCCGACCGACAATCCACCAGCTACGCCGACCGACAATCCACCAGCTACGCCGACCAATACGATGGTCGTCATTACCGAGATACCTACAGTTACAAACACACCCGAGGTTCCAAACAATACTCCTGAAACGCCGGAAATTACTCCCACCACGGATCCCGGTACCCAAACTCCTCCGCCAACGCTGGCCCCACCTGCTCCTACCAACCCGCCGCAGGTGCTCATCCCGGTCACCGGCGCCGATCTGTCCATGCCCAATCCTCTTGGAAATATGCAATCTGCCTTTGGCAACATCGGACTGGCATTGCTTGGCTTCGGCATGGTTTTGCAGGGCATCTCCCGCAAACTCCGCGACGAGTAAGGCAAATTTCCCAGATTGAAACTTTCCTGCCACCCAGGAGGGATCAAAGTGGCAGGTGAGTTCATAAAAACAGGCGCTTGCTTTGCCAGGCGCCTGTTTTTTTGTTCATTTATCCATTGACGACAAAAAAACTCTCTCCACCTAAATACCAAACTACTCAAGCACTCACGTTCATTCAAAAACAACCTGAGGGTGCTTAGCGCCGGATAACCGACGTCTATTTTTATCAATTGTTAAATTATTCATATAAATGGCTACCAGATTCAAACCAGGATATTATTGACTTTGATTTGCTAGTCGTTATAATCAAATCATACGTAGAGGTTATTTAACAATTGAGACGGATTCTAACAGGCGACAAAGATCTATGTGCCAATATATGGTCGCTCGTTCCTGAAAATGGAGCAGGCACGTAGGGAGTCAATAGCGAAACCGGCCTTTGGTCGGTTTTTTTTGTTTAACTGCCGGCAGGAATCCAGGGGAAGGGCGGCGATGATCCAAACACCTAAAAATTGGTCGCTTGCTTTCGTGGCGAAGAAAGCGGGTGAATGGGGAGCCAATAGCGAAACCGGCCTGGCAGGCCGGCTTTGTGGTTTCTGCCCATTAAGGTCAGGGGTGGTGATGGGCAAGGGGTTATTCTAACTTAACGGTGTTTGTACCGGAATAGGGGTTTTTTGTCAAATTCACTTCTTTTTTCATCGGTTCTATGAATAGAAAGAGGGGCAAACCATGAAAATATGCGGGTTTCCCTTGCAGAAGGTACTCAAAGCACTGAGCCGCCTGAGTTATATTTCCGGGACCGCCTTCTTAATTACATCTTTTGCCTTGAACATGACGCCGGTCATGCGGGTCAGTGCCGAGGTAATCGCAATTTGGACCACCCGAACAACCTGTCGTTTCCCTGACCCGGTAAATGAAAACCACTATGTTACCGGGGAAATGGTTTACATCCGCGGAAATACCACCGATCCCAGCACGCAATTTGCCTGGAGTATTACCGGCCAGCCAGGGGATGCCAGCGCGGACCCGAATATCATCGTTGCCAGCTCGGAAATACCCCCCGGCACAGTCATTACAACGGACTCCATTGGTTATTTCTGTTTTGCCGCCTATGTTATTCCGCCAGGAGATTGGGGAGAATACAAGTTTGAGGTTTATCAAGTGACCAAACCATCGAACGCGAAAAACGACAACTACCAGGTCGAAGAAATCATTCCAACCGCCACCAACACACCAACCAACACACCTATTAACACGCCCACCAACACGCCAACGGACACTCCCACAGCAACAGCCACCAACACATTGGTCCAAATTACAGAAACGCTGACCTCCACACCGACCAACACTCCCATAAATACACCTACCAACACGCCAA
>JAJZTR010000101.1 GCA_021848775.1 Chloroflexota bacterium
TTGAGGAACGCCGAAAACTCGAACACCGCCACCAGATCAGAAGAATATTGACGTTCCTGGTATCCTCAATTGCATTCATCCTTACAGTTTTAGCTGCCAACTTCCTGATGACAACCCCGCCGGCAGATTGGATTGGATCGACAATTGAGAGCATAGCCCGTGTTCCATTTAAATTGCGCGAATTGATGTATATCCTTACCTTCTGGTTTTCCAGAATCCCTCCTTTTGCCATCCTGGCGCTCGGCGCGGTTCCATTGACCTGGGCAGCGGTCCTGATTACCACCGGGTTTCTTACTTACGCCAGATTTCATCATCAAGGAGAAATACTAAGATGAAAATAATTGCCCGATACCTTCCCTTATTAATGGTATTTATTGTTTTACTGGCAGCGCCAGCCTCAGTTCTGGCAGGACCTCTCTACCAGACTGGGGGGCAGACCATCACCGGTGACCAATTGATCCTGGGAAATAATTACACCCTCCAGGCCGGGCAAACCCTGAACGGGGATCTGGTCATTGTGGGTGGAAATGCCAGTATCGAAGATAACGCCACAGTCAACGGTGATGTTGCGCTATTTGGCGGCAACCTTGACCTGACTGGCGATGTTAATGGGATGGTTGCGGCTCTCGCCGCAAATGTGGACCTGGGAAAGGGAGCAACCATTTCAGGTGAACTCCTTAGCGTGGGCGGAAATGTTTTCGGAGCTGAGAATGCCGTGATTGGGGGCGGGATCCGCACTGTAACGCCACGAGCGTTCCTTTTTGATAGAAACACCTTCCATTTCCCCGATTTCGACTCCGCCAGTAATGGCTCGAACGTGGGTGGTTGGCTCATCACCGTCCTGGGAAGAGTGATGCGGATTTTTGCAATGGCAGTCCTGGCAGTCATTGTCGTGTTGATGATGCCAAAGTCGACTAAAAATGTTGCAGGTACGATCTCCGACCAACCCTGGATTAGCAGCGGTGCTGGTTTGCTCACTTTCCTGGTAACCCCCTTCGTCCTTTTGCTCCTGACGATAACCATCATTCTCATCCCACTGGCGATACTGGCTGGACTGGCGGTGGCTGTAGCTGCCCTGTTTGGCTGGATTGCCCTGGGTTACGAACTTGGCAGACGTCTCGCGGGTTTATTCAAAACCGAATGGGCCGACGCCGTTTCAGCCGGCCTGGGAACTCTGGTTCTTGGGATGGCGGTTGGATTGGTTGGATTTATCCCTTGCCTGGGCGGTGTTATCTGGGTCTTCATCGTGTGTGTGGGATTAGGTGGTGTTGTGTTAAGCGCTTTTGGAACCCGCCCTCCCTCATTCCAAAAGCCACCCACAGCACCGATTGTGGAAGTGATCCCCAACCCCAACCCGGCTCCAAAATCAGACTCAGATATCAACCCACCGGCTGATTCTTTTGGATCAAACCCTTAGATCATGAGTTGTTTTGTATCAAACAGAAAACGAGGTCACCAATGAAAAAGATATTTCCTTTAATCGTGGTTCTGACCCTGGTTCTTTCCAGCCTGGCTTGTTCGTTCACTGTAACTACGCCCAAAGCCTCGACCGGCGAAACCAAGACTTTCACGGTCAATGAAGCAGTACCGGCAGGCGTGGAAACTGTCAGCCTAGACATTGAAATGGGTGCGGGGAAGCTTACCATCACAGGTGGCGCAAAAAGCCTGGTTGAAGGCACCATCCGTTATAACGTCTTTGGTTGGAAGCCTGAGGTAACCAGAGATGGGGGAAAAGTTCGCATTTTCCAGGGAGCGCTGGATGAAATTAAGATCCCCAATGATGATGTCGTTAATTCCTGGGACCTCCTGTTGGGTACATCCCCCATCGACCTTAAAGTTTCGGCAGGAGCCTATGAAGGTTCGCTGGACTTAAGTGGTGTGCCGCTGACCAATCTTGATATCACGGATGGCGCCAGCAAAGCCACAGTCGAATTCAATTCTGCCAATCCGGTTGAAATGGACACATTCAGTTATAAGACTGGAGCATCACAGGTCAATTTATTTGGAATTGGCAATGCGAATGCAAACCATTTCAAATTCGATGGAGGAGCCGGCGATTTTACCCTGGATTTTTCCGGGGAACTAAAACAGGATCTGGCTGTTGATATCAATTCCGGGATCAGCAGTATAAAAATTATCATCCCCGAAAATGTCCCTGCCAGGATAACGATATCCGGCGGTCTGAATAACATCTCTCCCAGCGGTACCTGGTCGATCACCGGGAACACCTATGAAAAAACCGGAACCGGCCCCCGAATTGATATCTTTATCCAGATGGGAGTTGGCAGTCTGAAATTGATCAGTCAGTGAAGTAAGACAACGAACTAACCTTTACCCGCCTGAATTCTTAGGCGGGTAGTTTTTTTGGTACACAAGGACACTAAAGAAATCATCCATGATATTGGAACGTCCCAAAATTTTACCCCCACAAAAAACCATTTTACGGTTGAATCTTGGGCTCAAGCAAAGCTACTCAGTTATTTCTAGTGCACATTCCATGTCGTAGATAAATATTTTTTCATTCGTCCTGATTGCGAGCAATTGCGAATTGGGAGACCACTTCGATTCCTGCGCATCCCCCAACTCCAGATCGATCCGAAATTTGTACCCCTCCCCTGGAACGGCCAGCCAGGTTGCCCCATCCTCATCAGAGTAGAAAATACGGGTTTTATCAGGTGAGGCATTGGCTGAATCCCATTCGGGGTTGATAGCCGCGCCAGCTTGATTAAGGCCAATTTCCAGACTGCGATTATCCCCCTTGCGACCGCTTTCCAACACCCGCTGTTCTTGACCGATCAGGTTGATTTCCACGGTTCTCGAACAATCGATCCCGCAAGTTTCGACCACCTGAAGCCGTCCATTATCTGTCCAACGGAGGATTCCTTTGCGGCTACCGAACTCATTGGTCGCGGCTCCAGCCGAGTATAAATCGATCGTCGAAAAATCAGAGATGAGCAGCACCCTGACTGTGTAAATATTATCGGTGGTTTCCAACGACGTGAATGCGATCCGGCTGCCATCCGGGGACCATGTGAGATCCCCCGTCACTGAGATATCCCGGGTCGCGCGTTCTTCACCGGTTTCCATTGATATCAAGGTCAAAATTCCCGAATACCAGTCCCACTCGTTATTCTCAGGGGCGACATACGCCAGGATTTCTCCATTAGGATCCCAGGCCAGCATATCACCTGAAAGTTCATCGGTATGGATGGTTGGAAGCGCCCGCACCTGACAGGCGGTCGAGACTGTCACCCGTAATCCTTCTTCAGGGTTCGTGGTCGGAAGAGGCGTGGGCGTGGAATCCACATTATCCCGCTCAGGACCTAACACTGAACAGCCTGCGAGAATCCCAATGCAGCCAACGGTTACGAGCCGCTGCCAAAATTTCATGCCTGCTCCACAGGAAAGTCCTTTTCAGTGCCAAACCCATGATAGAGCTGTTTTTTCTCGATGAACTGAAAGACATCATATGGCACGAAATAGCGGTATGGCCGGCAGGCTGCAGCCCGCTCGCGGATTAGGCTTGCCGATATTTGAATCAGGGGTGTATCGATAAAAGTAACTTTGGCGGTAAGACCGGGAAATTGCGAGTCCAAATCCAGCAGGTCGAAGTTGACTTCAGGCCGTCCCATCACCCCGAACCCGGCGACCTGCGCAATCAATTCTCGCGGCCTGTGCCAGGTGGGTATATCACGCAGAGAATCTGCCCCGATCAAATAGATCATTTCGGCATCAGGATATTGCTGTTGCAGTATTTTTACGGTATCCACCGCGTAATGCGGGCCAGGACGGTCGATTTCGACCTGTGAAATTTCAAAAGCCGGATTTCCCTGTAAAGCTGCTCGTACCATCGCCAGCCGGTCGTTGACCGGGGATATGGTTTGCTCCTGTTTGTGTGGAGGATCGGCAGTTACCGTCCACAATACTTTATCAAGATGGAGTTGATCCAGAGCTTCGGACGCCAGAATTAGATGGCCAAAATGGGGGGGATCAAAGGTGCCGCCAAAAATGCCAATTCGCATCAATTCAGTCCTGCCATTCCAGTTCGTGTTCATCGCCAATATAGACCGTATCTCCGTTTTCAATACCCATTTCCCGCAGGCGGCTCTCGACACCCAGGGTTTCGATGAGCTTCTGAAAACGGCGCACTGAACCTTCGAATTCCCAATAGGTCATCTTGGCTGCGCGTTCGATCGCAGCACCACGCACCTTATAGCCGCCGTCATCTGTGCGGGTGATGGTGAACGCCTGCGGATCGTCAGCCGGACGATAGACCGGGATCGCTTTTACAACCAAAGGTTCAGGTGCGGATTGCAGAAGTTCCACACACTTCCATAAAATAGGCTCCAGGCCGGTGCGTGCAAGAGCGGAAATTGCTACAGGCTCTGAAACTCCTTTGGCGACAAGCTGCTTCTTGATTTCAGGCCAGCGCTCCTGCACTTCAGGTAAATCGATCTTGTTCAACGCTACAATGACCGGTTTGCGGCTTAATTCAGGGTCGAAAAGCGCCAGTTCCGAATTGATCTGGCTGAAATCGGCCAGTGGGTCTTCGGACATGCCGTCCAGTAAATGAATCAACACCCGGGTGCGTTGAATATGCCTCAGAAAGGCATCGCCCAACCCGATACCCTGATGAGCGCCTTCGATCAAGCCGGGAATATCGGCCAATACCAGGGTGGTATCCATATTGAGTTCAGCCACGCCCAAATTCGGCTCTACTGTGGTAAAGGGATAATCTGCAATTTTCGGCCTGGCGTTGGTCACCGCTGCCAGGAAAGAAGATTTGCCCGCGTTTGGCACACCAACCAGGCCAACATCAGCGATTAATTTTAGTTCCAGGCGCAAATTACGCTCTTCAGCCGGTACCCCCTTTTCGCCTGTGGTTGGGGCCTGATTGCGGGATGAAGCAAAGTGCGGGTTACCGCGCCCCCCACGCCCCCCCTTGCAAACAACCAGCTGCTGGTCGGGGTCGGTTAAATCACCCAGCAATTCACCCGTGGTATCATCGTAAACCACCGTTCCCGGCGGAACCGGAATCACCAGATCTTCTGCTGATCGTCCGGTCATGTTATTCACTCCGCCTTTTTTTCCATCGTCAGCAATGAATTTCCGTTGATAGCGGAATTTCACCAGAGTATTCAAGGTCGGCACAACTTTCAGGATGACATCACCGCCGCGCCCGCCATCGCCGCCGTCCGGACCGCCACGGTTGACATATTTTTCGCGGTGGAAATGCACAAATCCATCCCCACCTTTGCCTGACCGAACAAATATTGCTGCTTCATCAATGAACATACACCAACACCATCAATCTTTACCTGAAAACAGGCAACAGTTATTTCTAACCGGATCCTTTTTAAATGACGAAAGGCTTTCCACTTTTAGCAGGTAGACTCTTCAGCCAATTATACCCTTTGGCTGCCATCCAGCGTAAGCTTCCAGCCCTTCGTATGACAGTCAATAATTACTTGGCAAACTTCGCCTGCAGGATATCCTTAAGGGTCGGTCGACCAATCTCTTGCAGTTCATACCGCACCCGCTGCATCGGTTTGTTGACTTTGAGAACGCGATTCAGATCGATCGGGGTGGCTGAGATCACCAGATCGACATCAGCATTGGCAATGGTCTTTTCAAGGTCGCGAGTCTGCTCTTCGCCATAACCCATAGCTGGCAGGATTGGGCCGGTGCCGGAATATTTCTCATAGGTGGTAATGATCGAGCCAACAGCGTACGGACGCGGATCAACGATTTCAGCGGCGCCATAACGGCGGGCAGCCACATAACCAGCGCCGTAGGTCATCTCACCATGGGTAAGAGTCGGGCCGTCTTCAATCACCAGCACTCGTTTGCCATAGATGGCTGCAGGATCATCGACAAATAAGGGTGAAGCACCTTCGATGACAACAGCATCCGGGTTCAGACCATGGATCGTATCACGTACCTCGATAACCGCCTCGGGAAGGGCTGTATCCACCTTATTGATCACAAACACGTCAGCGTGGCGGACATTGGTCTCACCCGGGTGGTAGCGAACCTCATGGCCGGCGCGGTGCGGGTCAACCACCACGATCGCCAGGTCTTCTTTATAGAATGAGAAGTCGTTGTTTCCGCCATCCCACAGAATGACGTCCACTTCCTGCTCGGCGGCGCGCAGAATCTTTTCGTAGTCCACACCGGCATAGACAATGACGCCGTTATCCAGATGCGGTTCATACTCCTCGCGTTCCTCAATGGTGCACTGGTGCTTGTCGAGGTCAGAGTACTCAGCAAAACGCTGCACGGCCTGTTTGACCAGATCGCCATAGGGCATCGGGTGACGGATTGCGGCAACTTTGAGCCCCAGTTCCCGCAGGATGAGCGATACCCGGCGGGTCGTCTGGCTTTTGCCGGAACCGGTGCGCACGGCACAAATCGAAATAACCGGTTTGGTCGATTTAATCTGAGTGGATTCAAGACCCATCAAACGAAAATCAGGGCCAGCCGCCAGAACCTGCGAGGCCTTGTGCATCACCGTCTCGTGCGAAACATCGCTGTAGGCAAACACGACTTGATCAACCTTTAAATCTTTGATCAGATGAACCAATTCACTCTCGGGATAAATCGGAATGCCGCCCGGATAGAGCTTGCCGGCGAGTTCTTCCGGATAGCGGCGGCCTTCGATATTTGGAATCTGGGTAGCCGTGAAAGCTACCACCTGGTAGCTGGGATTATCGCGAAAGTAGACATTAAAATTGTGGAAATCTCTTCCTGCGGCTCCCATAATGAGTGTTCGAACTGTCATTTTTTGGTTCTCCTTTGAATGTGAATGTAGATTAAAGAATCTGTTTCACATCGCTTGTGGGGCTGTGATGCCCAGCAAAGCCAGGCTGTTGGCTAGAGCCTGACGAGATGCCATAACTAAGCGCAGCCTGAAGCTGCGTACCGGTTCCCCGGTTTGTAGAACCGGGCACTGCGTGTAAAAATCATTGAAGGCACGGGCTAACTCATAAGCATACGTCGCCATCCATAATGGGCGCAGTTCGTCAGCAGCACGCTGGACTTCATTGGGCAGCCGTGCAAGTTGATCGATCAATTCCAATTCGGCGGCAGTCAATTCATAATCAGGCGCAACGGAAACTGCAGGTTCAACCCCGCCTTTCCGCAGAATGCTGCCACCGCGAACATAGGCATATTGAATGTAAGGCGCAGCCTGACCGTTAAAATCCAGTGCGGTTTCCCAATCGAAGGTGACCATTTTGGTATTATCGCGTGCCAGCATGGGATACTTGATGGCTCCAATACCAACGGCATGAGCAATTTCCCTTTTTTTCTCCTCGCTCAAGTCCGGGTTTTTAATTTTAACCACTTCATAAGCGCGCTCGGTGGCTTCTTTGATGAGATCCTCCAGCAGGACCACAACCCCTTCACGCGAAGCCATCACCACATTACCCGGCAAGGTGACCAGTTCATATGGAATATGATGGCAGCGGTCAGCCCAGGGATAACCGGCGATTTCCAGGGTTTTGAAGACCTGCTGAAAATGCAGCGATTGCCGCACATCCACTACATAGTAGGATTTTGCCAGATCCGGGTAATCGGTAAATTTACGCCGCGCCAGCGACAGATCCTCGGTTGCGTATAAGGCGGTCCCATCAGAGCGCAGGACAACCAGCACCCGATATTTTTCATTCTTCAGCCCCAGCAGTTCATCAAGTTTGACAACCACCGCCCCATCCGGGCGTTCATCAGTAGCGATGCCTTGCTCAATCAGGTCAGCTACCAGCTGCTTGCCCGACTGTTCTTCCTCGCTGTTGAAGTAATATCGATCGAAGGGGATGTCAAGCTGAGAGTAAATCTCATTGAATCCGTCCAGCGACCACTGGCGCGTCTCCTGCCAGAGCGACACCACTTGCGGATCGCGCCTGTCCCAGCGGGTATAAAGCGCGCGGATTTCTGCTTCGAGATCCGGATTCTCCTCCAAACGGCGGGAAGCCTCGGCATAGATGTCGCCCATCCAACGGGTGATATTCTCTGTCGGTTTTTCGCCAGCATGGAAATTCATGTAACACCACAACCACTTGATGACATGCAAGCCAATATCACCGGGATAGTTGGCGCGAATGACATCATAGCCGGCAAAAGCCAGCAAGCGGCTGATTCCGTCTCCTAAAATTGCCGATCGCAGATGCCCCACATGGAATGCCTTGTGGGTATTGGGCTGCGAAAATTCCACCATCACCCTTTGGCTGCGTGATGCGCCTTTGCCAAAGCTAGTGCCCTGGTCGATGGCAGTGTCGATCACCCGGCGGGCGTAAACCGCCGGATCAAAATATAAATTGAGGTAGCCATTAACTGCCTCAACCTTCTCGAAGCCGGCTGGAACACCCAGGAATTCACCAATCCGTTCAGCAAGTTCCCCGGCAAATTGATTTACCTGGACCTTTCTTCCCTGCCGTACCTCAAGGGCTGCCAGCTGAAAAAACGCCGTTGATATCCCCCAGTGCCCGCTGAAAGGGATCCACTTCCATTGGAGAGGAACGTTTGGAAGTTCGTTTGCAGCGCAAAAAGCGCTAATTTTTTCTTCGATCTGTCGTTGTTCGGCTTCAAACATGGACGACTAACCTTCCGAATTTGGTCTCATATCCGAATTATTTGAGACAGGTAAAAATTATATCACAGGCGTGCTAACCGTCTTTCGTTTATCGATTTGATATTAAGAGATGCAAAAGCGGGAGGAAAACCTCCCGCTGTCATGGATCATCCAAAGAACCGACTTCTTGGGTTGACTATTTTTCGAGAGAAGCCAGGCGCTTCATCAGGCGGCTTTTGCGGCGTGCGGCATTATTTTTGTGAATGATGCCTTTTTCAGCTGCTTTATCGAGTTCGCGTACTGCCATAAGAACCGCTTCCCGTGATTCAACCTGTTCCCCCTGCCCTAAAGCCACAACGGCTTTTGTGACAGCTTTACGGGCATTTCCAAGGAAATAACGGTTGCGTAACCGGCGGGTTTCATTCTGTTTGTTGCGCTTGATTTGTGACTTAATATTAGCCAAAGTACTTCCTCCAAATAATCGTTCAACGAATTGCGACCCTAAATTCTACTAGAAAGCCTTCGATTTGTCCAGTCTTCCTGACAATTCAATGAAAATCTAGGTCAAATCCCATCGGATACCGGTATAAGTGGTATTCAATCGCCAGGCGCGGGACTTTACGCCGGCATTATTAAAAGCGCTTTGCATGGCTGCTATGACCGCGTCCGGGTTGGTGTGCGCAAAAGCAACCACGCTCGGCCCGGCTCCTGATAGCGCTGCTGGAGCACCCAAATTTCGCGCTGCCATTAGCGCAGCCTGTGCACCTGGAATCAAGCCGAGACGATAAGGTTGGTGCAGGTGATCCTCCATAGCCTGGTTCAACAAATCGCGATTTCCAGAACGAAGTGCTTCTATCATAATGATGGAATGGCCAAGGTTGAAAACAGCATCTTTCATCGGGACAAGTTTTGGCAGTGCCTGCCGTGCTTTATTGGTAGGCAGCTTAATTTCGGGCTGCACAACCACGACTTTTTTGAAAGCGCAATCCAGTTTGTGAACTTTTAGATCACCGCTTGAATCGGTAAATGTTGCCACCAATCCGCCATAAAGCGCGGCAGCAGCATTATCAGCATGACCTTCCAGTTCGTTGGCTATGCGCAGGATATCGTGGGAGTTGAAAGGTTCGCCCAATAAACCATTCGCGGCCATCACACCTGCCAGAACCGCCGCTGCGCTCGAGCCCAAGCCTGAACCCAGGGGAATATTGTTCTCACACTCGATCTCCAAGCCCGGCGGCAATGGCTGTCCCTGACGGCTGTAAACGTCAAAAAACGCTTTTACCATCAGGTTACGCGCACCAGCGGGCAGGCTGGTTGCCCCTTCACCGGTTACCAACACGCGGATACCCTCCCCATTCAGGGTAAAGCAGCTGGTATTCCACAAATCCAGTGCTAAACCAAGGCAATCAAAACCGGGACCCAGGTTGGCAGTTGTGGCTGGAACTTTGACAGTTACCCCATTGCGCGTCATGCTTTGCCCCCCAACCGCAAAGCATCTTCAAGCGC
>JAJZTR010000102.1 GCA_021848775.1 Chloroflexota bacterium
ATTATGGTTGTAGGAAACGCTGGAACCGTCAATACCGGTGCCATCGACGATCTCCAGGCTCTGGCAGATTTTTGTCAGCGGGAAAATTTGTGGTTTCATGTCGATGCGGCTATAGGCGGTGTGGCTGCCAGTTCGGAGAACCTGCGCCCGCTGTTTTCAGGCATGGAACGGGCTGATTCGGTAGCCATCGACCTGCATAAATGGATGTACATGCCGTATGAAATCGGGTGCGCGCTGGTGCGTGACCCGCAGCTGCACCGCAACGCCTTTGCCGAGACCCCCGAATACCTTGCCCATGCCGATCGCGGCCTGGCCGGCGGCGATTTGTGGTTTTCTGATCTGGGTGTCCAGCTTTCCCGCGGCTTTCGCTCACTCAAAGCCTGGATGATGCTCAAGGAACAGGGTGTGCACAAATATGGGCGCATGATGGATCAAAATGTCGCCCAGATCCATTACCTTAAGGAACGGGTCGATCGCGAGCCTGAACTTGAGCTGGTCGCGCCCATGTCGCTGAATATCCTGTGCTTCCGCTTTAACCCGGGCGGGTTGGATCTGGAGACCCTGAATGCAATCAATCGAGAACTCTTAATCCGGCTGCATGAGAGTGGTGTAGCTGTGCCCTCTTACACCACCTTGAACGGGGTCTATGCGCTGCGGGTAGCCAACACCAATCATCGCAGCCGCCGCGAGGATTTTGATATTTTTGTGGATGCAACTTTACGCCTGGGGCGTGAAATCCACGAGGAAATGGTTATTGTTTAAAAATAATCAGGCTATTGAAATCAGCTTTAATTCCTATCGCTGACCGGCAGGTGGAGTATGCCTTCGAAATCCATCAAGATTTGCTGGATGCTGACCTGCTTGCTGGCAGGAGTCGATATCCGCAATGACCGGATGCAGGCTAAGATACGCGATGCGCATAATAGGAAAGTCCCTTATATGCTGGTTATTGGCGACAAAGAAGCCGCCTTCGGGCAGGTCTCACTACGCGCGAGGTCTGGTGAAGATTTGGGAGCCATGCCATCGGAAAAATTCCTGGCAAGGGCCAGTAAGGATATTGAGGAACTTTCGTAAACCACATTTAATTATGGTGAAACGAAATTCAATGGGTTAACCTTGCCGTACAGATCGCTGCGCATTTCGAAGTGAAGATGCGGTCCGGAAGAATTGCCAGTCGAACCCATCAAACCAATCAGGTCGCCCTGGGTCACAGATTGACCGCAGCCAACATTGAGCGAGCTCAGGTGGGCATAATAGGTCTGCCAGCCGGTACCGTGGTCGATCACGATCAAATAGCCGTAACCAAAGTCGTTCCAACCGGCATAGACCACGACACCATGATCAGCCGCGTAAATCCCAACCCCCAC
The DNA here is from genome assembly GCA_021848775.1 of Chloroflexota bacterium. Classification (GTDB taxonomy): domain Bacteria; phylum Chloroflexota; class Anaerolineae; order Anaerolineales; family Anaerolineaceae; genus Bellilinea. The sequence goes on from JAJZTR010000102.1 coordinate 1,368, forward strand.
CGAACCACCGATATCGATAGCCAGGTGGTTGATATCCGGATCGTAAGTATATCCAGAGATATAGGTTGTGGCAGCCGGCCAGATGAAAGTAGATGAACCTACTGAACCGTCATAAACTGTGCCGCAGTATCCCGGTCCAACAGTTTTGGCTGCCGCCGGATTTGCCCGCGAAATATTAGGAATGGTCCAGTTTATAAATTGACCTTTCCCTCCGGGAACGAAAATCATCGTACCCGGTTCGATATTCGGATTGGTTAAATCACCCACCCCCTCAGGGGTAAGGTTGTTACCAGGCCAGTTGATAATGTCCTCCGGGGTTACTTTGAAAAACTCGGAGACACCGTTCAACCCATCGCCTTCGTGCCATTCGTACACCACACCATCCACCGGCGGGATATCCAGTTCCAGCCCTGGTTTGATTAATTTTGCATCCGGGATTTTCGTCGGGTTGCTCCACATCAACGAGCTGGGATTGAGGTCGAACCGCTCGGCGATATCATAAATCGTGTCGCCTTTTTGCACCGTGTAGGTGGTCATCTCGAAGCGGGGGCGGGAGGGCAGGGTGGTATGAAGTTGTATCGTTCGAAATATTCCGCGGGTGTGGACCACCGGGTCGGGCGGCTCGAACATGGGTGGTTTAATGACAGGGGTCGAAGTTGGGGCTGCAGCGACAACTGCTGAGGTTTGAGGACTCTTGACTTCACCTTTCAGGTAGAAGGTGTCCATTACCCAAACGACCATCAGGATCAAGGCAATCGACGCTAGTCCAGCGCCGATCCTAAGCACAATTTCAGCGAAACCCAAGTGCACGATGCGATCCCAAATTTCGACCACACTGCGGCGGGGTTTAGCAGGGAGGGTGTCAAATATTTCTTCTGAATTGTCGGGTTGATCCGAAATCGGAAATTTCGTTTCCGATGAGTCATTCATGCCTAAATTTCCTCAAAATTCACTATAACATAACCATAAATTACGGTCAAGCCACGGTATACCTACGGAGAATCCGTGCCAGACTCCGTGTTCAAGGTAATCGTTTAATCTGAGGGGTTCTTTTTACCAGAATCCCGCCGCGACGGACGCAGTGGAATCAGCAGTAAAAACCCAAGTGCGATCACAGCCTGTCCAATTTCGACACCTAGAGCCTGCCATGGGCCAAAGTAGGGTATGCCGGGCAAGGGGTGGCTGCCGAACCCAAACATATCTGCCATACCTGTGAAAACAGAGATCACGTAACCCGTCGCCACCAACCTCAATCCAATATCCGCTGAGATACTGGTCTGCTGGTCCTTCCACAGGGCCATCAGGCTAATATACCCGCCCAGGCACACCAACGCCAATCCGACCAGGAACACGGCGATCTGGATAAACCCGATGACCGGGCTGCGGTCGACGCCGAAGAATCCCGGGCGCGCCCCGATCAGAAAAATGAGCAACCCCAAAAGGGTGATGACCAGCCCGGAGCGGATCCTGCGACTCGAAAATGTCTTCTTCCCCGCTGTTTTCCAGGTGGGAGGAGGTGCCGTCACAGGTGCTGTCTCAGAAGGTTGGGTCATGCGGGTAAAGTACGCTCCAACAACCGCTGCCAGTTTCCATGTAAGATCCTATCGATATCCTCGGGTGAATATCCGCGGGTTTGCAGAGGTTGTGCTAATTTGGGCAAATCTGCTATGGAGTTCAATTCAAGTGGGATCGCAGGCCAGCCAAAACCGCCGTCGTAGTCGGTGCCAATTCCGACATGGTTTGCGTTACCAGCCAGCTGGCAGATATGGTCGATATGATCCACCACCATTTCCAGATGGACCAGTTCGCGCGCATCCGTGTTTTTCCAGCCTGGCAATAAAAACCGGTTAAACGGCACCACGCCGATAATCCCGTCCCGTTCTACCAGGCGTCGAATAGTCTCATCTGTCAGGTGGCGCTGGGTATAATCACCTTTCAAGATAGCCCGGGCATTGGCATGGCTGGCAATAACAGCGCCCTGATAACGGTCCAATGCTTGTAGAGCCGATTCTTCCGTCATGTGGGCGATATCCAGAGTATAGCCTAATTCTGCCATAATTTCCAGCAGGCGAAGACCTTCAGCAGTGAATTTTCCAGGCTCGTATGTTCCACCGCAGTATCGAGTGCCAGCCCAAACCGGGCCAATTAAGCGTAACCCTTCTTCCCACCACTCTTCCAACTCCGCCGGTCCAGAGACTCCCTCGGCACCTTCCATCGAAAGCACCAATCCTACAGGATGATTGCTTTCTGGATCGTTTTGCCAGTCCGAAATTACTCGTGCCAGGCCGGTGCGGTCTTTGATGAGGGTGAACATATCTGGAGATTCATCGGTAAGCCGGTTGTAAATGTCCATTTGTGCCCGGGTTAAGCGATAGGCTTCATCCAGAGAAGCATAATCAACGCGTTCTGACTCATTGGACTTGTATTTACGCGGCAGGACAAACAACGTAGCAAAAATAACCGCGATCCTGCCCTGTTGATATTCCGGCCAACCCAGCAAGGAATGCCCATTTTGAAGTTCAGGAATGCGCGATCCAGCCTCGCGGGCGCGGGTGACCAGGGCAGATTGCCGGTAATCCCGCCCGAATGAGTACATGTTATACGCGATATCCTGGTGAGCGTCTATGATCATGGACATCAGTTCACATTCGCTGGTGGGAAACAAAGCGCACCAGAACGGTGCGCTTTGAATAGGTAACTAGAAAATATTGACCTACTTGGTTTCTTCGTCAGATTCAGCCGTCTCTTCTTGAGCTTTTTCTTCCGATGGAGTTTCTTCTGCCGATTTTTCTTCTGCGACAGGTTCTTTTACGGCTTTAGGCTTTGCGGTTCTCTTTTTTGCCGGCTTGACTTCAGGAGCTGCCTCTTCCACTGGTTTTTCTATGGCGACTTCTTCTTCAACCATTTTTTCTTCGACAACCTTGGCTTCAACAACTTCTTTTTCAACCACTTTTTCTTCGACAACTTTGACTTCAGCAACTTCTTCTTCAACCAAAGGCTGGTCCGCCTCTTCGAGAACGCCTTCCAGCGATTCCCAGTCCATGTCAGCATACGCCATCGATTCAACCCGCCGCAGGCTCAAACCAATGCGGTGATTTTCCGGATCGACTTTGATCACACGCAACGTGACGACATCGCCTTCTTTAAGCACTTCTTTGGGATGCTCGATGCGCTTGTCATGGATCTCGGAGATGTGAATCAGACCTTCGATATCATCTTCGATGCGGGCAAAAGCGCCGAATTTGGTCAGACGGGTGATGGTGCCTTCGATCAACTGACCAACCTGATACTGGGCAGCTTTGTGGCTCCACGGATCTTCCAGCAATTGGCGAATCGACAGCCCAATGCGTTTCTTGTCGCGGTCGATGGAAATGACCTTGACCTTGACTTCCTGTCCGACTTTCAGAACCTCGCTGGGATGCTGGATGCGGTCCCAGGAAATCTCGGAAAGGTGCACCAGACCGTCAGCACCGCTGATGTTGACGAATGCGCCAAATTCTGCCAGGCTGGTCACCCGGCCTGTGCGAATCTCGCCCTCGGTTAGTTCGTCGATAACGCGTTCCTTGATCGATTCACGCGTCTCGCTGCTGGCCTGGCGTTCGGAGAGGATTAATCGGCGGCGTTCGCGGTCGACTTCGATAACGCAAACATCGATTTCCTCGCCGATCATCTTGCTCCAGCGTTGTTCGGGGGTGTCGCCAGTCATGGCAACGCGGCGCGACAGGCTTACCTGTGAAGCCGGCACAAATCCGCGTAAGCCGCCCACCGGCACGATCAAACCGCCTTTATTGTATCCCACGATCTTGCTGTGGAAATTACCTTTTGAATCCAACAGCGAATCAGCGTCTTTCCAACTCATTTCTTCGCGGGCGCGAATATATGAAAGGACGACATTTCCGCTAGAATCTTCCGGATTGATTACAAAAACGGGTACTTCCTGGCCGACACGCAATTCGGCTAATTCATCGGCAGGGATCGCTTCATATTCACGCCCACTGATGATACCCTCTGATTTCGTTCCCACGCTGACAAGAATTTGTCCAGGTGAGATGCTGGCGATCATTCCATCGCGGATTTCACCCTGTTTGGGGAAATCTATATTGTTGTCTTCCTGTTCCAGCAAAGAGGCAAAGTTGTTCTCGACCTGGTCATTCTCGGGCGCCGCCCCCTGCTCGAGTTGGGCATCATTCTGGTCCATGCGATCTAGTACTCCAATAGTGAAAAAGATATTCACCCATTATAAGGGTGAAGGTGACCCTTTGCAACCCCGATGGGGTTGGTCAAACCATACCATTATACCTGATTTAAGTCTATACATTAAATATCTATAAGAAATTGTCCAGATGATCGAACAATCCCAACTTTTCCGGTTGCTAATGCCGGCGCCGTTTCTTCTTGCGGTCGGTACGACTTTCACTGGCAGCCTGTGCAGGCACGGCTGGTGCAGCCGAATCAGGCGCGGTTTCTGGTTGTTCCCGATCCACGCTGGCAGTTGAGCGCCGGCTGGGCTGGTAGGTGAGGATCCGCCCGGCCACTCCGCTGCGAATGTCACCCAACAGATCCTGGAACATCTCGGTGGCTTTGCTCTTGTACTGCACAAGCGGGTCGCGTTGGGCAAAGGCTTCCAGCCCGATCGAAACGCGCAGGGCATCTACCCGTGTGAGGTATTCCACCCACAAATTGGAGATGGTCCCCAGCAGAACCTCACGGTAAATCTCATTCTGAAGCCGTTTGCCCAGAACACCGGTAATTTTACTGATTTCTTCTGCCGACAAATCTTTGATGGGTAATGCGGCGGCTTCAGAGAACCGTTCAGCCCCAAGCGCATCGCTCAAATTCTGCTGAACACGCGGCTCCAGCTGCGAGAGGGTGGCATCAGCCTGCGCCAGCCGGGTAAATTCATACCGACCCCATAGAACGCGCTGGGTTTCCTGGGCTCCCATCAGGTGTTCCAAAATATATTCCTCAAGTTCATCCGGTTCGCGGTCTCCGATCAACCGGGATGCGTAGAAGAAGTAAGTCAATCGGGTGACCTTTTGCTGACCGCGTCGGTGCGTGCGGCGGTCAAAGCTGACGCGTGTTCCCTGTGACATGGTCATAAACAGTCCGATCAACGCACGCGTGTTCTGATCGAGGTTGATCATCCCTTCACCGGCTTTTTCGAACGCTGCATCCAGGTCGCGGTCAATAGCGCCGTCAGGGTTGGCCAATTGCTCGGTACGATGCGCCAGGGTGGCATCCAGCTTATTCAGAATCTCTTCGGTTATTTCATTCCAATCCATGGTCTGGAATTGCGCTGGACGCAGATCCAAATCCACCACGCGGCGCTGCAAGGTCCCAATCACGCGGGCCAGGTTGACCTGGACAATGACATTGTCCACCTGATCATGGATAGTGTCAGCGACGCTGTCATCGCCGGCTGAAAGGCGTCGCAAATCTTCCGAGGAGAGCTTGAGAGGGATGCGCACCAGGCTGGAAAGTTCATCCAGCAGCTCTTGAGCGCGCAGGCTGCCGCCGGCTTCTTCCACCCGGTCATTCAAACCCTGAAAGAAGTTGTCCAGGATTTCAAAGCGGTCCAGCCGCGCCTGTTCGATCGATTGTTCGGTGCGCTCGAGCAGGCTTTCAGCCGATTTCATCAGGTGGCTGCGCTCAGCTTCGAGCGAATTTTTGGCAAGTTTGAGCAGCGATTGGCGCAGTTGAGAACCGCTGGCGGTTTCCGCTCCAAGGTCCTTTTTGATGTCGTCGATCAGCAGATGCAGAGTGAAGGATGGATAAATCATTCCCTCGGCTTCCATTGGCGGTTGAATTTCATCCAGATACGCCAACAGCTTCCAGGTTCCTTCCTCGTCACCTGCAACAGCAGAGACCCGCTTATGCAGCTCAAGGCGCAGCATCTCGTCCACATCCTCGCTGAGGTCCTCTTTTGTGAAGACCCGGTCGCGCTGTTCGTAGATGCGTTTGCGCTGCATGTTGAGCACATCGTCATATTCGAGCAAGTGCTTGCGGACGTCAAAGTTAGAACCTTCCACGCGGGTCTGGGACTGTTCCACCAGTTTGGCAACCAGGTTGTTTTCGATTGGCAGGCTTTCATCGATGTTAAGGCGCTGCAGCATTCCTTCCACTTGCTGGCCGCCGAACAGCCGCATCAGATCATCTTCGAGCGACAGGTAGAAGCGGGACGACCCCGGGTCGCCCTGGCGCGCTGAACGGCCGCGCAACTGGTTATCGATGCGGCGCGCTTCATGGCGCTCTGAACCAATCACATGCAAGCCGCCCAGTTCGCGCACCTTGTCCATATGGTCCATGTATTGCAGGAATGCGTGAACATCTTCTGTGTATATGCCGTATTCTTCCTCACTCAATTGCTGCAAGGCCAGGCGGCGCTCCTGGTTGGTCATCTCATAAGGATCCAACCCGGGGCGGTGCAATACCCGAATAACTGAATTGGTCCAGTTTTCGTTCAACTCGCCGCCGAGTTTGATATCCACACCGCGGCCTGCCATATTGGTGGCGATGGTCACCGCTCCAAAGGCGCCTGCTCCGGCAATGATCTGCGATTCCTCGTCGTGTTTGCGTGCGTTTAGCACCTTGTGGTCCACACCAGCCTGCAGTACCTTCACCACCCGCGGGGCATCGTCAGGAGATAAATCCAGCAGTGTTAACAGCCGTTCCAGGTTGCCCGGGTCTTCCGGGTTAATCGAATTCATATCCACTGTGCGGGCAAACTGCCGCAGTTCGCCGGCGTTCAGGTCAGGCAGGGGCCGGTAGAGGAATTGCAGTTCGGGAATGGAAATTTCGCTTTCCTGGCGGTTGTTTTTCTTCAGCCAGGCATCGCGTATGAGCATGGTTTGAGCCAGCCGCCGCAGCAGTTCGGGCTGCAGGCGCAGTGACAAACGATCAGAATGCTCCACCGAGGTGGTACCTACCAGCTGCGGACGACCGATGACATGATAGCGAATAATTTCCTGCGTGATGGCGCGAATTTTGGCTTCTTCGGTGCGGAAAATTACATCCGGGTAATCTTTTCGCTTCCAGAATATTGGTTTGTGGTCGCCCCCTTCTTTTTGGGCGTAATAGGTGTATTTGTAGCCAAGTTCGTCCTTATCGTTCACTTCCACCAGATTTGGATCCGGACGGATCACATTGTATTCCAGGTTGGTCGGTATGGGCAGCACGCTCAGTTTATAGATCTTGTCGAATTCCTCAGCCTCGGTCAACGCCGTACCGGTCATACCGGCCAGTTTTTCGTACATGCGGAAGTAATTTTGGATGGTGATGGTGGCATAGGTGACGTTCTCAGCTTCAACCTTCACCCCTTCCTTGGCTTCGACAGCCTGGTGCAAACCTTCTGACCAGCGCCGCCCAGGCATCAGGCGTCCGGTAAATTCGTCGACGATGACAACCTTGCCGCTCTGAACCAGGTAATCCTTATTGCGTTTGAACAGGAACTGGGCTTTCAGCGCTTGCTCCAGGAAACCGAGAACCCGGGCTTGCTCCGGGGTAATGTCTTCCGGTCGTTCGGGATCTCCCAGCGCCATGTCCAGGATTTCTTCCACATGCGCCTGACCGATCTCGGTCATGGTGACCTGGCGGTCGCGCTCATCGATCTCGTAGTCCTCAGGGTTGAGCGCGCGAATCACCTGGGCCATTTTGATGTACCACTCAGTGTCATCAGATGCCGGACCAGAAATGATCAACGGGGTGCGGGCTTCGTCAATGAGGATATTGTCCACTTCGTCGACGATGGCGTAATAATGACCGCGCTGTGATCGATCTTGCAGCCGGTTGGTCAGGTTGTCGCGCAGATAATCGAAACCGAATTCGCTGTTGGTCCCGTAGGTGATGTCCGCCTGATAGGCTTCATAGCGTTCCACCATGCGTAATTGATGCTGGTCTTCGAACGGCGATGTTTTTTCGAAATCAACGACGAATGCTTTTCGGCCGTTTTCGGTGCGGGAAGCCATCTGTAATACCCCAACACTGAGACCCAGAAAGTGGTAGATAGGCGCCATCCACCGCGCATCGCGCCGAGCCAGGTAATCATTAACCGTCACCAGATGCACACCGCGGCCGGTCAGCGCATTCAGGTAAAGCGGCAGGGTTGCCACCAGGGTTTTGCCCTCCCCGGTGCGCATTTCTGCGATGGCTTTGTTGTTCAACACCATGCCGCCGATTAATTGCACTTCGTAAGGGCGTAAGCCGATGGTGCGTTTGCTGGCTTCCCGGACGGTGGCAAAAGCCTCGTGAAGAATGTCGTCCAGGGTCTCGCCTTCTGCTAATCGGGCGCGGAACTCGTCAGTTTTTGCCTTTAATTCGTCATCGCTTAACTTTTCGAACGCGGGCTCGAGGGAATTGATTTCCTCAGCATGGGCAGTCAGGCGTTCGATTTCACGTTTATTGGGGTCACCCCCAAGAACACGCACTACTTTTTGAAACATACGATAACCCTTTCTGGGGGAAAATTATAGCATAACGATGGTCTTCTTAGCCGTATCCACCTGCCATGGTGGAAGGATGAACCCAATTTTCATCGGAATAGTTAAGAATTGTCTTAAACCAGTTGATGTTCAATCCTTGACTATTTCAGTATCTGGCTTTGCTTCAGAAGAGTAAAAGGTAAGGTTCGGAAGAAAAAATTCCCTCCCG
>JAJZTR010000103.1 GCA_021848775.1 Chloroflexota bacterium
CTCAAAAGGCAGATCACGGAGGATACCCTCCACCGCCGCCCCCGCTCCCCCGGTGACAGTGATCAAGGGTGATATTCCCGCCGAATTCAAGGTCGAGAGCACCGTTCCCAGGACAGTCCCTCCCTTGTACGGCAAAATTAATTTTGCCTGTCCCATCCTTTTGGACATCCCGGCCGCGAGGATTATTGCCCCCACCCTCTTTAATTCTTCACAGGTCATCTTAACTCCTTTTAAGCAAGTCCTGGTAGTCCTGCGGGGTATCGATATCCAGCAATATGCCCGGGTCGTCCCACTCCAACCAGCGAATGGGAAATTGGTCGAATAGTTTTCTTCCGCCAGAATCCCCTTTTAATTGCATCAGGGCTGGAAAAGTTTGGCGGTCGAAGAGAACCGGGTTCCCCCGCTGACCCTTGACCCTGGGACAGATGATGGCAGAGGTCTCATTTTGATGCAACTCGAGTTCAGTTCGAATCAAATCGACAGGAATCTGAGGCATGTCGCTTAGCAAAAAAACCACACCCCCGCTATTATTGGGGAGGGCATTAACACCCGCCCGAACCGAACTGGCCTGACCCGTTCCCCAATACTGGTTGTGAACAATCGTCACTGGCAGCCCTGTAAGCGCGGATTCCACCTCCGAGGCTGCTGCACCTGTCACAACCACAACCGGTGTTAATCCGGCTTGTATGGCGGTTTCTGCTGCGTGCCTGACGAGCGGCTGACCGTGCCACTGCAGTAGTTGCTTCACCTTACCCATTCGTTTCGCTCCACCGGCTGCCAGAATTATCCCTGCGATCGGTTCGCCCCGCCATTCAATTTGGGCAGCAAGATTTTGCAGCGAACCTGCCAAAATGCAATCGAACGCAGGGGATAGAGTGGCAAGGGTGGCTATTAATTCAGACTTCGGAACGACGCATTCGTCGAGCTGGTTGGCAAAAAGGGTTTTCCGTGCTTCAGCCGGAATATTCTTCAACCCGCCAAGCGGATTTTGCAAATACCGCACCAGGTGATCCGCGTGGATGGTAGTTCCCATACCTGCGCCAGACAACTCGGAAAATATCTCTGGTCGAAAGACATATTCTGAATTCAACGGCTTGCCAAGGACGGATAAACCAACCATATTGACAACCTGATTAACCCAGGGGGGAATCGGCGGTTCGTGAGGAGCAGGAGCTTTCAACGCAAGCAGCCTGGCCCCATCAGCTTCGATGAGTACAGGCAAGTTATGGAAATCAGCAAGAGTTTTAATTTTCTCGGCTGTTTCCAGCGGCAGCCCTTCCAGCCTGCCGCGATCGTTTGCGGGCCCGGAGAATAATAAAACACCCGATGTTACGTCCCCAAATGCTCGACGGAGGTCTTCTTCCTCAGTCACCACCACATGGTGATCAGCCAGTTTCGCCTGTTCTACAGCCAGATGGGCTGTATTCAGACAAATGACCAGGCCAGACATCTGCCTGGCCAGCGAAAACATAGCGGTGGTTTTCCCTCCTGCGCCAACAAAAGCCAGGCGGGATTTACTGTCAGCCCTTAATCCCTCCACCAGCTTTATCGGCATAATTTACCCGCAAATTATTCTGCGCAACTCGGTGCGAGAGAGAATGGCCTCCAACACACCGCCCCCGATTGCCAGCGATTTGTCCGAGACCCAATCAACCAGGCGTTGATCCAGGCGAGGATCCAGATCTCCGACCTTCATTCCTTGGCTTACCCGCAGGCGGTCTGCGATCAGCCCGCGAATAATACCATCGAAGGCTGCATAAATTGGTTTCCCGCTGACCTCACCGAGGATGGAACCTTTGGTAACAAGGTCACCGATTTTCACCGTGCTCAAAAAAACACCTGCCGCCGGTGCACGTAATACCCGCTCTTCCACGTACCCCATGACCATTTCTGGTACGCCTGAATCGGGTTCACTGGTTCCCTGCCAATAGACCCGCCCCAGTGAAGGACCACGTTTCGTTTCCACAACTGCATGACAATTATCCCCAGCCGTAAATCCGGGACCTAACCCAATCAAAAGGGGATGATCCAAAAGGATTTGCTCAACCGGCTTTTTTAATAAACGGGCATCCACCACGCAGTCCGGTTTCAGCCACTCCATTATCGACAACTCGGGATCTGGCACCACCGGGATGATCCCAGCCGCCAGAGCTTCTTCAATTTCCGGACGGCTGTCAGCTTTTATCCCTTTTACCCCTTCGACTTCAATAATCCGAGAATAAATAGCTTCAGCAAAGGCAACACTGCGGCGAACCACCAATGGGGCGGGAAGTTCGCAAATGACAATTAGAATTCCTGCTCGATGAAGGCGCAGCGCTGTTCCACTGCCGAGGTCACCGCCGCCGCGTATACAAACAACCAAACTCATTTAGCTACCTAAATATTTCATTGGGAGGGGTTAATCAGTTTCTGACAGGTCTTCCAAACCCATCAAAATTCGTTCCGGCGTGTAGGGGAACTGGTCAAACCATTTGCCGGTCGCCTGACGAATTCCCGCTGAAATGGCTGGCACCAGAGGCAAGTACGGCATCTCGCCCATCCCCCGGGCTCCCCACGGTCCAATCGGATCAGGGTATTCCAGAATGATGGACTCAACCTTTTCCGGAATGTCAAGCACGGTAGGAATCAGATAAGTGGAGAGAGTACTGGTCAGCACCTTTCCATCGACCTGAATGAAGTTTTCCAGAATCCCATATCCGGCCGCCTGCACAATCGCGCCCTCGATTTGGCCTTTGACCATACGAGGATTAACTGCTTTTCCAACGTCATCGGCGCACTTTACGTCCACCAGTCTGACCTGCCCTGTTTCCAGGTCAACTTCCACCACAACAGCCTCGGCTACATAACCATACGCGTAGTTGGGTTCGCTTTTTCCGGTTTCGGGATCATAAGGGGTTGTCCGCGGCGGCAGGTACTTAAATTCCGCTCTGGCTGGCCGCTCTTCATTTTTCCATTTTTCCAGTGCTCGTTCGACAGCGCCGCGAATGGCATTGCCTGCCATAAAAGTCATTCGTGAGGCCGAAACGCTGCCTGAATTCAGGCTGGTAAGTGTATCCGAAGCAATTAGCTGCACCTTTTCCAACGGGACGCCAACCGCATCTGCGGCCATCTGGGTGAATACCGTGTGCGCCCCCTGCCCAACCTCTGCGCCGGCATGGTACAACTTGACCCGTTCAATTTCGCTTGTTCCCTCGATTTCAATCGTCGCTGAGCAATTCTCAGGGGCACCGAAGGAAAAGCCGACATTCTTGAAGGAACAGGCAAAACCAATCCCTCGTTTTAGATGAGGTTTACCAGGCACGGGTTCAAAATACCCATGCGGCCGTGTCCAGCCGCTGTCACCCTTAACCCAGCCAGCTTCTTCAGCACACTTTGCCACTACGGCTTTAATGCTGACGCCTTTCGGAAGCGGTGTCCCAACTGAAAGCAGGCTGCCTTCATCCAGTAAATTCCGCATACGAATTTCTACCGGATCCATCCCCAGAGCTTCGGCTAATTTGTTCATTTGCGTTTCTGCGGCATAAGCTCCCTGCGGGCCGCCAAAACCACGAAAGGCCCCATTGGGAATGTTATTCGTGTAAACCGTGCGCGCGTCCACCTTTACATTGGGTATTTCGTAAGGACCGGTGCACATCAATGTAGCATTCCCTAACACTTTGGAGGAGGTGTAAGCATAGGCTCCGCAATCGGAAATGATGTCCACCTCAGCCGCGACAACCTTGCCGTTTTTGTCAGCTCCCCACCGCGTGTGAATGGTGTAGGGATGGCGTTTGTGATGCCCGATAATGGATTCCTCGCGCGACCAGATAATCTTCACGGGACGGTTAATGCCGCGCTGGTGCAGCCGCCAGGCAGCCAAAGCCAGGACAATTTGAACCGACATGTCTTCGCGACCGCCAAACGCTCCACCGATTGCGGGGTAGATGACGCGTATCTGTTCTTCAGGCAGACCCAGTGCGTGGGCAATCTGCTCGCGGTCCTCATGTGTCCATTGACCGCCAACGATCACCGTTACACGGCCTTCCTCGTCCACATAGCTGATGCCGGCTTCCGGTTGAAGATAGGCATGTTCCTGAGCTGGGGTCTGATAATAGCCCTCGACAATAACATCGGCGCCGGCAAAAGCAGAATCAACATCCCCTTTTCGAATGCGATACTTAATAAATACATTCGACCCATGGTCCGGGTGAAGCAAAGGCTGGTCAGCCTGCAAAGCGACTCTGGGATCTGTGATAATTGGCAAATCCTGGTACTCAACTTTTATGAGTTCAAGGGCTTCTGCAGCAATTTCCTCAGTCTCAGCCACGACCAATGCCACCTGATCACCCGCAAAACGCACCCGGTCTGCATGCGGTTTGGGTGAATTTAATCCGCACAGGACCGGCTGGTCATTAACAATCAAGCCGTACTCATTCACAGGCACATCTTCAGCGGTAAAGACCGCCAAAACACCCGGAAGGGCAACAGCTTGCGTGATGTCAACGCGCAATATTAAAGCGTGAGGACGGCCGGCGAACAAGATCTTCATATAAGCCTGGTTTTCCAGGTTGAAATCACCCGGAAACAAAGCCTCCCCTGTTACCTTGCCCACAGCATCAATGCGGGGTACGGATTGTCCGATGCTCGTCATGAGCACTTACCTCCTGATTGGAAATACCTCATACTGAACTTATCGAGCGCGTTTTTTCTTTACTCCGGTGATTGGCGGCACATCCAACGGGCCATAACGTTCAGGTCCTGCCATCCTAAGAATGATCATACCGATAAACTGCAAAATGAAAAATATTAGCAAAGCCAGGAGGATGGTTAATCCAATTTTGACATAGAGCATGGGATCTGACCCGCTGGCGAGGAATTCCCGCGGAATAATCACCCACTTGTTCTGCTTATTCGCTTCAATCAGCATCAAGGAACCGAAATAACCCATAACTGGCGCCAAGATCATGAAAATAAAACCTACTCCGCGCCAAATTGGATGAATTTTTTCATTAGCGTTCTTATCACGCGAACTTGAGCGGTGGTACTGTGAATACTTTGTCATTTTGTACTCCCTTCCCTTCCTTGGGCTCCCTGTTCAATCGCCTGAATAATCGAATAGTAACCGGTGCACCGGCATAGATTTCCCGTAATGGCTTGCTGAATTTCATCGCGGCTCGGCGATGGATTCTCTTCCAACAATTTGGCTGCAGACATCACAAATCCAGGGGTACAGTACCCGCATTGTACCGCACCCTGGTCAACAAAAGCTTGCTGGACCGGGTGTAGTTCACCTTCCTTTCCCAGGCCTTCGATAGTGACGATTTGAGCGCCATGCGCGCGGGCGGCGGGGACCATGCAGCTCATAACAGCCATCCCGTCCAGGAATACTGTGCAGGCGCCGCATTCGCCCTCTGCGCAGCCCTCTTTCGTCCCGATAAGCTGTGCATCTTCTCTCAGCAGTCGGAGCAAGGTTTTATTCTGACCGCTCAAAAACCGATAGGGCTTGCCATTAATAGTGGTGACGATTGGTTCATCCCTGTGGTGTAGGATTGTCTTTATTCCAGGCTGGTTATTTCCATTATTCCTGGCGCGAAGAAGAACCGGCTTGCGCGGGTAACCTTCCCGTTCTTTCCCCTCCGCAAGAGCCTGTAAAGCCCGCCGCGTGCTTACTTCGACCATGCGCCGCCTGTACGCAGCGGAACTGCGAACATCCGAAATGGGGCGGGAAGATTTCATCGTCAGCGCAGCGGCTTCTTTTATGACCTCACCGGTCAGTTTCTTGCCAACAAGGAATTGTTCTGCCTCTTCAGCGTGAATAATGGTGGGGGCAACTGCGCCAAGCGTGATGGCAGCTGACTCAACCGAGCTGCCTTGGAAAGTCAAAACAACCGCCACATTGATCAGCGAAATCGCCTGCGCACGCCTGAGAGCAAATTTCACGAAGGTTCCGCACTGGTTGGCTTTCATGGCCGGAAACGAAATATCAACCAGCATTTCATCCGGACGCATGACGACTTTGCGCACACCCAGATAGAAATGGTCGAGTGGAATAGTGCGGATTTCAGCCGCGGAACGCAATGTCACCGTGGCACCTAACGACATCAGCGGAGAAATTGTATCGTTTGCGGGAGAAGCCGTGATCAGATTTCCCGCGATGGTTCCGCGGTTGCGAATTTGGGGTGATCCAACTTCCCAGGCAGCACGCGCCAGGGGAAAAGCTGCTTCCTGGATGAGTTTGGACGCTGCCACCTGGTTATGAGTCACCAGCGGACCAAGGTGAATAACACCATCCTCATCGAGGGTTATCTTATCCTGGTTGGGAATGCGGGAAATATCCACGAGTAACGCTAATCCTTTGCGGACACCCCGCTCCATCTCCAGGATTAAATCTGTAGCACCGGCGATGATCCGAGCTTTTTCTCCATGCTCATTCAACGCCTCCAGAGCGTCTTCTATCGTCGCTGCCGTGAGAGTATCATGCCACATATCCGCTCCGTTAAATCTTCATTTTTTTGCCGGTGCCGCCGTTCCGCACCATAATGATTTCGGCTAAAATGCTCACCGCTATTTCTTCAGGTGTTTCCGCGTTCAATTCCAGTCCAATGGGAGAAAACACCTTATCCAATTGCGATTCCGCGATTCCTTGAGCAATAAGCCCTTTTCGAGTTGTGAGCCAGCGACGTTTGGAACCGATCACACCGATGTATTTCGCAGGGGTTTTGAGCAAAGGTGCCATCCCCTCGACATCGATATTGCTGCCGCGGGTAGTGAGCACCAGGTATGTATGGGGGGTAATTTTTATTACTTCAGGGAGCTGTGCCATGGGTACGCAATAAAATTCATCAGCCCCAGGGCTTGCCTCGGGGGTGCAAAATTCTGGACGGTCATCCGACACGGCTACACGAAAATCCAGGAATTTTGCTAATGTAACAATGGCTTTTCCCACATGCCCGCCGCCAATTACGACCAGCAGCGGCTTTGGAATAATAGGTTCCACAAATACCTCCAAGGTTCCGCCGCACACCCCGGGGTCACCGGCCTGCGGGTCGACCATCTTATAATTCAATAGCCGGGTTTTTCCATCCAAGAGCGATTGGATGGCTTCCTGTCGAACTCGATTTTCAACCTCTCCACCCCCCACTGTACCGATAAAACTCCCATCCTCCAGCACCAGCATTTTGCTGCCCTCATGGCGAGGGGTCGATCCTTTTGTATCGATGATGGTGCACAGGGCTCCAGCCATGTGGTCCTTTTCCAATTGCAGAATTGCCTCGTAAATATTTACCATTATTCTGCTGCCTTCCTAATAAATATCAGGCGGTTTTCTTTAACGCTTTCCATATCCGCTCGGGTGTGGTGGGGTTTTCCAGAAGATCAGCACCACACGCATCGAGGATCGCATTTCCGACGGCTGGTGCTACTCCATCCATGGGGATTTCCGCAACCGCTTTAACACCGAATGGGTGTGATGGTTCGTACGTCTGGACAAAGATTGTCTCAAGTTCCGGCATTTCGTTGGCACGGAAGATGTGATAATCATCCAGGTCAATTTCTCTGGCCTGACCTTTTTCATCATACACCATTTCCTCGCAGACCGCATATCCTAAAGCCTGGGTCATACCACCTTCAACCTGACCGGACGCGGTTATCGGATTCACGATCATCCCAGAGTCAACAGCCATCACCAGCTTATCCACCACGACCTGGCCAGTTTCAATATCGACGGTCACCTCTGCAAATTGTGCAGCAAACGGAGGAGGTGATACCGGGGAATAATACGATCCAATCCCCATGATTTGCTCTTGATCATCGTGGTGCAGAGCGTTTAAGGCGACTTCTTTCAAAGAGACTTCGCGACCGTCAAGCGTGAGGGCTTTGGAATTTTCCAGCAGGATGTCATCGGCCGTTACCTCATCCCCCTTGCCCTGCCGGTTGATCAGTTTGGCAGCGCGGGATTTGATTTTTTCGGCTGCCATTTCAGCCGCGCGAACTACAGCAGCACCGGAAATGTAGGTGGTGCTCGACGCATACGCACCAACATCAAAAGGTGTGAAGTCAGTATCCGATGAATAAACCAGGATATCTTCCACCGGCGTGCCGAGGATTTCGGCTGCCATCTGTGCCAAAACCGTATCCGAGCCGGTGCCAAGATCGGTGGCGCCTACCAGCAGGTTAAAGGAGCCGTCATCATTCATCTTGATGCTTGCTCCACCCATATCGAGATAGGGAATGGCAGTTCCCTGCATCACCATAGCCACACCAATGCCGCGGCGCAGATGAGGCTTTCCGGGCACCTCATGCCAAGTAGAGTTGAGATACTTCTGATCCCAACCGATGGCCGCTTTGCCCTGTCGTACGCATTCCTCCAGGCCAATCGTGTGCACGATTTCCGGTTGAGGTTCACGCCCTTCACTCCAGGCGGTACTGAACGGGTGCAATTCGCCCGGCCTCAGCGCATTTTTCAACCTGAATTCGATTGAATCCATGCCCAAATTACGGCAAATTCGTTCGATATGTCTTTCTAGCGGCCAATAACCCTGTGGTACACCATAACCGCGGTAAGCACCTGCAGGCGGCGTATTGGTGTAAACAACATCCGCATAGAATCGTATATTGGGATTCTCACGATACGGACCGTCACCGACATATAATGCCATGGATTTATGACCGGTATTCCCGGTCACTGTGAGGGCATGACAACCATACGCGCCTGTATCGGAGAGAGCAATCATTTCATTTGCAGTAATGGTGCCATCCAACTTGACGCCCGTCCTCAGTTTTATGCGCATAGGGTGACGTGAGCGTGCGGCGATGAACTCTTCTTCCCGTGTAGTCTCATAAATCACCGGCCGGCCGGTGGCAATGGTCAGGTGGGCAGCTACATCTTCGATCAAAATTTCCTGCTTGCCGCCAAATCCGCCGCCAATACGAGGTTTGATAACACGGATGCGTTTCACCGGTAAATTCAGTACAGGAGCAAGGATGCGGCGCGTATGGAAAGGTACCTGAGTGCTCGTGCGAACAACCAGACGGTCATCCTCATCCCAGTAGGTCACCACAACATGCGGCTCAATATGCGCTTGCTGCACCTTGGGTACCGCATATTCCTCTTCATAAATCCGATCTGCTTCGGCAAATCCTTTTTCAACATCCCCAATATCAATGCGGATCTCCGCCGCCAGATTCTTTTCCGGGTTCGAGTCAGCAAAATTGACGTATTCAGGTTCATCATGAATGCGCACCGCTCCGGGTTTCAACGCATCTCTTGGGTCAAGGATGGTGGGCAATTTCTCGTATTCAACCTTGATCAGGCGCAAAGCCTGCATCGCAATCTCTTCCGTCTCCGCGGCGACGAAAGCTACACGGTCGCCAACAAACCTTACTTTGTGATCCAAGGAAAAAGAATCCAAAGGGCCAGGGATGGGATCGGATTGGCCTGCGGTTGAATAAACCACCCTTGGGATATCTTTGTAGCATAGTACCGCAGCCACACCTGGCAACGCCCGGGCTTCGGTAAGGTCGATTGATTTAATCAGGGCATGAGCAACCGGTGAATGCAGCACCTTGGCTACCAACATGCCGCGTTTTTCGATGTCGGCGGTGAAAGAAGGTTTCCCTTGCACCAATTTGACGGCGTCCACTTTAATTTCAGGCCGGCCAATTTTGGTATGGCTCTTCTGTCTGGCGTCCTGCATGGTCCAGATTTTTGGCATAACCCGGGTTTGAATGTTTTGTCCCCGCCTTTCCGGAAATGCGGAGGGCTGCTCAGGTTCAGGCGAGAAATCAACCGGCACGCTCACAGTTTCAACTTCCGGGGTGCCCTCGATGGGTGGGACAGATTCACCGCGCATCACAGCCGCTGCCCGCAAAATTGCCTGCACTGGCTTAAGATAACCCGTACAGCGGCAAAGAACACCAGAAATCGCTTCCCGTACCTGAGCTTCACTCGGATTAGGATTGCGGTCGATTAATGCGCGTGCAGCCAGAGAATATGCTGGTGTGCACCGTGATGCACCA
>JAJZTR010000104.1 GCA_021848775.1 Chloroflexota bacterium
ATGGCTGCTCCATCGATGAGGTAAACAGGCATCTCTTTAATGTGTGCGAGGTAAACCTTTGCCCATTGCCGACCATCCGGATGGTCAACATAGAAGGATGCAACCAGGGGAGGATCTTCTATTTTTTTGCGAATCGCTTCGTGGAAAGGTAATACCAGACGCACATCAATTTCAGGTTCAGACCAATCTGGCGCGGATAAAGCCCGCAGTGCCAACGGTAAGGAGCCTGCCACGTCCCCGAGACCGCCCACTTTAATCAACGGGGCTGCTTCTGACGCCAGGAATAAGATTTTTAAACCAGCAGGTTCAACACGCATACTTTACATCGCCTTGTTTAATTTGTAGGGTCTACCCTCGTGCCATTTCGACATAATCTTCCGATAGCGTTTCCTTGGGTGATTCGCCCAGGAAACGAATCAGGTCTACCACCAGTCGAGATTTCTTCTCGGCATCGTTACGGGACCAGGTGCGGCTTTTGATCTCAAGGAAATGCCCCAATTTTGGCTTGTGCATTTCATCGAGGTTGATGAAAAACTCAGTACCTTTGAAACGGACCAGGTAGCGTAACCGGTCTTTTTCGATTTCCATTTCATTCGCGGGTTTGAAATATTCACGATAAAAGCGTGGAGATTGTGTCGCGGCTGCCAGGAATCGACTGCGGGATAGCAATACGCGCTGCGGGAAGAAGTGTTCGCGCGAAGGGCCGATTAAAGTCAGGCGTGACCTTACCTGTAAAATTTTATTATCCTCCCCGATGAAATGATCCTCGCGATACCGCAATCGCCCCTCTTCAGGCGATTCGAAGGAGAAATAAGTATCAAATTGTTTATAGTGGCGTTTGCGGATGATCTCGATTTCAGGATTCTGCAAGGATTTCAATACCGACTCGCGATCGGCAATGCGGACTTTAGCCTGGACCTCGAAGCTTTCTTCCTCTTCAGTTTGCTCTCCCAAAGCCAGCAGCTTGGAAAGCAAGGATTTTTCCCGGCGAATCAGGAAAATATCGATCCTCCGGGCATACTCATCAGCTTCCCTGAGCAGTTCTGATTCGTCGATTGTTGTGAGTTGGTGCTCGCGCATTAACCAGGCGCCATTCACCATGACATCGGATACATCCACAGCTTTGGCGGCATAAACCACCTGGGCATAGGCGCCAAGCGAATCTCGGCGGAATCGAGGGGAATTATGCAGAGCCGATATATCTACAAGAATCAAGTCAGCGCGTTTACCCGGTTCGAGTGAACCGGTGAGATGCCCCATGTGCATGGCCCGAGCTCCAAGCCTGGTTGCCATTGCCAACGTTTGGCGGGCTGGCAGAGCGGTAGGATCGCCGCTGGAAACTTTAGCAAGAAAAGATGCCAGCCGGATTTCTTCGAACATATCCAGATCATTATTGGAGGCTGGACCATCGGTGCCGATACCGACATTCAAACCCAGATCTAACATGCGTTTAATGGGAGCGATACCGGACGCCAGTTTCATATTTGATGAGGGATTATGAGCCACACCCGTGTTGTAATGCTGGAAAGTACGCATTTCACCGTCATCCAGGTGAACGCAGTGCGCCGCAAGGACCTTGGCATCCAATAAATTCATTTTTTTCACGTATGGAACCACCGGCATGCCTTGTTCACGGCGAATATTTTCGACCTCGAAACTTGTTTCGGAAATATGGATATGCAGCGGCACATCGTACTCAACCGCAATTTCAGCGCAACTCCGCAGAATATCCTCGGTGGTGGTGTAAACGGCATGTGGAGCGATAGAGGGGACGATCAGTGGGTGGTTCTTCCAGCGTTGGATGTACTCACGGGCGTACGCCAGCGATTCTTCGTATGAGCGGGCGTCTGGGGTGGGGAATTTGAGGATCGATTGCGAGCAGACCGCTCTTAAGCCGCTGGCGGCCGTCGCTTTGGCGACATCTTCTTCGAAATAATACATGTCAGCAAAACTGGTGATACCGCTGCGGATCATCTCACCACAGGCCAATTTGGTTCCCAATTGGACGAAATCAGGCGAGACGAATTCTCGCTCCACAGGCATCATATAGCCCAACAGCCAGACATCCAACCGTAAATCATCCGCCAAGCCGCGCAGCAATGTCATTGGCACATGTGTATGGGCATTTATCAGTCCGGGCATGAGAACTTTTCCACCGCAATCGATAACCTCTGCGTCCGGATAATCCTGAACCAGTCTTGGTTCAAAGCCAACAGCGATAATGTTTTCTCCACGTACCGCCACGGCGCCTGGTTCGAAGATCTGATAATCGTCGTCCATGGTTAAGACGATGGCATTTTTCAACAAAGTGGTTTTATCGGCCATTAATTTTTATTAGTCTCCTCGGATGTAGATTGATCAAGGAATATTTCTGCGGACAAAATCAAGGGCGGTATTAACTGCCCACATACCACCTGACTTGGGTGGACCACCATAAGAACGGTTTGT
Source organism: Chloroflexota bacterium (assembly GCA_021848775.1). Classification (GTDB taxonomy): domain Bacteria; phylum Chloroflexota; class Anaerolineae; order Anaerolineales; family Anaerolineaceae; genus Bellilinea. Next base: position 2,449 of record JAJZTR010000104.1, read on the forward strand.
TTCCACTATGGAGTCAGGTGTAATCAGATATAGGTATAAATCCTGTTGATCAGGACCGGAAAAAAGCCCTGCAGCCAAAGCAATCTCTGCCTTGTCTTCCTCTCGGAAAGACTGGGCTTTATACTGTAATTCTTCTGGCTGGCAATCATGCGGGATGGTGTGCCCCAGTTCCGCTGGGAAACCGGCCTTGGATAGCTTCTCAACCATAGCACCGTCAAAGCCGTATTCTGTAAGCGACAGGCGCCAATTCTGGAGTCTGAGCCGATCAAGGACAACAAGCTCGAGGGTTTCTTGATTACTTCCAAAAATTGCCACACCAACTAAATTGCGCACTTTTGTTACAGTGCCGGCAATCATCTCGTCGGCTTCCTGTTCGGAGCTAGCTTTCGCAGTTACCCGTATATCAATTTGCCCCGGTTTGCACGACAAACCAACCGTTGGGTTGGACTGTGTTTCCAATTCACCGATCCATTCGTCCACTTGAGATTCGCCAACCCCGGCAGCATGCAAAACATAGGCTTTTATAATCCCTTTAAGATTAAATTGTTCATTGAGGAGCGGTAATACTTTGTGGTGGAGGATGTGTTCCATTTCGCGTGGAACACCGGGGAGACTGATGATGATTCTGTGATTGTTTTGAATATAAAAAGCGGGAGCGGTCCCAACCTCGTTTTCGATAGGGGTTGCGCCGGAGGGAATATACGCCTGCCGCCGGTTGTTTTCGGTAGCTTGACGATGAAAACGCTGAAAACGTGTTTGGATTTGATCCCAGAGTTCAGGCCGGAACTCCAGTTCAGTTCCAAAGGCATGCGCCACAGCCAACCGGGTCGGATCATCGATGGTGGGACCCAGACCACCAGTGGTGATGATGATATCCGAACGAGATAATGCTTCACGAATCGCCTGGGCTATTCGGTCAACGTTATCGCCAACGATCATTGTGCGGTAGAGGTCAATTCCGGCATCGCGAAATCTTCGGGCAATATATACCGTGTTCGTGTCCTGGACTTCACCCAGGAGCAGTTCGGTGCCGATTGCGATTATTTCCCCTACGGGCATTATGTCTCCTAATTAAACCTTTAAACTGCTGTGGTTGGGATTCTAAGGTACCTTTTTTGATAATTCTTTTTCGATTTGTTTACAAAATCGCCGGTTTCTGACGAACCGGCAATCCTTAAGGATTTTCACCTAATGGTTATGCAAAGTTTAGCACAAAAGGGGGTTATTCACCAAATTCCTGACCGTGCAACAATCAAATCCGGTTAGAATAGATTTGCCAGAGGTTAATTGATTTGAAGAAGATATCCAATAATTTCAAACAACAATTAGGCGCCTGGGGAGAACGACAGGCAGAAGCATATTTGATCGATCATGGGCTGGAATTGCTGGAACGCAACTTTCGCACCTCATACGGTGAAATCGATCTGGTGATGCTTCAGGAGGATCAGCTTGTCTTTGTGGAGGTCAAAACACGCTCCAATGATGCCTTTGGACTGCCTGAGGAATCGGTGACGGAACGTAAAAAGGAGCATCTTCTTCAGTCGGCACAACAATACCTGGAGGATCACCCGGATTCTCAGCTTGACTGGCGAATAGATGTGGTCTCGATCCGGAAAAAAGCCGGAAATGATCCGGTTGAAATCGTCTGGTTTGAAAATGCTCTGGCGTAAGCTCCCTTTCCCGGTAGTGGCAGTGGTCGGACCAACCGCGGTGGGCAAGACGGCTCTCGCGGTCGAACTGGCAGAACGATATGAAGGTGAAATTGTGTCTGCAGATTCACGCCAGTTTTATCGCGGAATGGATATTGGCACAGCAAAACCATCCCGTGAGGAACTGGACCGGGTGCCACACCATTTGATCGATGTGTCGGATCCGCAGGAAACCTGGAGCCTGGCAGCATTCAAAAATGAAGCCCAAGCAGCCCTGGCAGACATTCATAGGCGAAACAAACTTCCGTTTTTGGTTGGCGGGACCGGACAATATGTTTATGGGCTTTTGGAGGACTGGCAAATTCCCAGCCAGAAACCAGACCAACGAATGCGGGAGGTATTGGAAAACTGGGGAAGGACGCTTGGCCCCTTCGAATTTCATCGAAAACTGGCAATAATCGACCCTATTGCGGCAACGGTCATCCAGCCGGAAAACATGCGCAGAACCGTACGCGCCCTGGAAGTCATCCTGCTGACCGGAAAGAAATTCTCAGAGCAGCGGCGGATAGGGACTTCGCGTTACTCAATTCTCAAAAGTGGAATTATTCGTCCGCGACCAGAGCTATATGCGCGGGTGGATGAACGCATCCAATCCATGTTGAATGAAGGGCTGGTGGATGAGGTTCAAAAATTGCGCGGCCAGGGTTTCTCGTCGGAAAACCCTACGCTTTCCGCCATCGGCTACCGTGAAATTTGCGCCTACCTGGATGGTAAAATGACCTTGGAAGAAGCGGTGGTGCATATGAAACGCCTTACCCGCGATTATATTCGCCGTCAGGCTAATTGGTTCAAAGAAAATGACCCGACTATCAACTGGGTACAGGCAGGATGCACCGCGGTGGGAAAAGCAGTATCATTCATTGAATGCGAAAAATGCTGGACATTGCCCGAATAACAAGATTACAGTTTGATTTAATTTCCAAATTTTATGTCTGGAGGAAATAAAATGGAAAAGCCGTGGGCAGCCCATTACGATCGTGGAGTACCAACGGAAATCATCGTCCCGGAAATTACCGCCTTCTCCTATTTAGACCAGGCAGCTGAAAAATACCCGGAGAAGCCATGCACCATTTTCCGGGACCAAACCATCACGTTTGCCGAAATGAAAAAACTTTCAGATCATTTTGCGGCCGGATTGATGGAAATGGGTGTTAAACTCGGGGATAGGGTTGGGATCATTCTGCCCAATATCCCACAATTTGTATTGACTTATTATGCTGTGTTAAAAGCCGGCGGAGTGGTCACTGCAATCAACCCACAGTACAAACAACGCGAATTGGAATACCAGCTGCGGGATTCGGGTGTGCAAGTGATTATTTCGCTGGCCGCTCAACGTGAACTTTTGGACGAAATCCGCAAGACAACGCCTATTCAAACCATAATTTACACCCACGTGGAAGATTCTTTCGATTTGGTCGATGCGCTGCATATCGCGCCGCACTCGGTGGATGACTGTGCCTCTACCCCAACCGATTGCTGGCTAACCACAGTCCTCACCCGTTCGCAGGCGTCAAATCAAACGTTACCGCGTGTGTTGCCGGACGATGTCGCGATATTTCAATATAGCGGCGGCACGACGGGAATTCCAAAAGCGGCTGTCGGGCTGCATCGCAATCTGGTAGCCAATACCACCCAATTTCGCGCCTGGCTGATAGGGCTGCGGGACGGGCAGGAAACGGTTCTGGCAGCGATCCCGTTATTTCATGTCTACGGTATGGTGATTGCCATGAGCGTAGGAATGGGGTTAGGCGCCAGTTTGGTGCTCGTCCAAAACCCGCGCAATATCGAAGAAATCCTCACGGCTATTGAAAACTACCGTCCAACGCTTTATCCAGGGGTACCCAATATGTACCAGGCTATCAACACGCACCCGGATGTTGTGGCGGGTAAATATAACCTTTCATCGATCAAAGCTTGCATTTCTGGCTCTGCACCATTGCTGCCAGAGGTAAAAAAACGATTCGAAGAATTAACTGGTGGTAAATTGATGGAGGGTTATGGGCTTTCTGAAGCACCCACTGCAACACATTGCAATCCCATGTTCGGGGTGAACCGGGCTGGATCGATTGGTTTACCCCTGCCAAGTGTTGATTGTCGCATCGTAGATACGGAATCAGGGGCAGATGTCGCAGCCGGGGAACGTGGTGAATTGCTGCTGCGCGGCCCTCAGGTGATGCGTGGCTACCACAACCGTCCAGAGGAAGACCAGATAACGCTGGTGGATGGATGGCTTCACACCGGCGATATTGCCTGGATGGATCCGGAAGGGTATTTTTATCTGGTCGATCGCAAGAAAGAGATGATCAAAGTGGGCGGCTTTCAAGTTTGGCCGCGCGAAATTGAAGAGGTAATCGCGCTTAATCCCAAGGTAAAAGAATGCGGGGTTGCAGGTGTTCCCCACCCTCTAAAAGTGGAAATTGTAAAAGCCTGGGTTGTGCTGCAACCCGGGCAGGAAATGGATGCTGAAGAAATAAGAATTTGGTGCGGTCAGCACCTGGCAGGATACAAAGTTCCGTCAGAGGTGGTTTTCAGGCAGGATCTGCCACGATCAACAGTGGGGAAGGTGCTGCGGCGGGAGTTGCGGCGGATGCACATCGAGGGAATTGACGCGATATAAAATAAAAACCGCGCACAATGATCCGTGCGCGGTTTTTAAAATGTTTAACTTCAATTTTTAGATAGCACCGCGGGTACGGTATGCACCTTGGATACTGGCGGCGGGAAAATGGCTTCGAACTCATCTTTTGTAAGGGTTTCGACCTCGAGCAGCTTCTGAGCAACCGCATCGAGTTTGTCGCGGTACTCAGATAAGATAGCGCGCGCTCGATCATGGGCTTCACTGACCAGGCGCCGTACCTCACGGTCGATTTGTTCTGCTACGGCCTCTGAATAATCGCGTTGTTCCGAAATCTCGCGACCAAGGAAGATCAATTCTTCTTTTTGCCCGTACACCATGGGGCCCATTTCTGCACTCATGCCGAGGCGGGTAACCATCTGCCGGGCAATCTGGGTGACCCGCTCGATGTCATTGCCGGCTCCGGATGTGATGTCGTCAAAGACCAGTTCTTCAGCAGCGCGCCCGCCGAGTAGACCCACCATGTCGGCGATCAAGCGTTTGCGCGGCATCATGGTGCGGTCTTCAGACGGCAGCGCGATCGTGTAACCACCTGCCATACCGCGCGCGATGATGGTGATTTTCTGTACCGGGTCATGTTCAGGCAAGGCGTTCATGACCACCGCATGGCCGGCTTCATGGTAGGCAATAATTTTCTTTTCATCCGGATTGATCAAGCGGCTTTTTCGTTCCGGACCAGCAATCACGCGTTCGATGGCTTCCTCGAACTCGGGTTGTGAGATGCTTTTACGGTTGCGCCGTGCCGCTAAAATTGCAGCTTCGTTGACCAGGTTTTCCAGGTCAGCACCGACAAAACCGGGAGTGGCTCGAGCCAGCGTGGTCAGGTCGATGTCGGGTTCCAGCGGTTTGCCTTTTACATGGACTTTTAGGATGGCTTCGCGCCCGCGTACATCGGGGCGGTCGAGAACCACACGGCGGTCGAAACGTCCCGGCCGGAGAAGCGCCGGGTCGAGGATGTCAGGGCGGTTCGTGGCCGCCATAATGATGATATTGGTGTCGGTATCAAAACCGTCCATCTCTACCAACATCTGGTTAAGGGTTTGCTCACGTTCATCGTGGCTTCCGCCTAATCCGGCACCGCGCTGACGGCCCACGGCATCAATTTCGTCGACAAAAACGATACACGGCGAGTGCCGTTTAGCCTGATCGAATAAATCGCGGACGCGGCTGGCGCCAACACCAACGAACATTTCCACAAATTCCGAACCAGAAATAGAGAAGAAAGGCACTCCGGCTTCCCCGGAAACCGCTTTAGCCATAAGGGTTTTACCTGTGCCTGGAGGGCCAACCAGCAAAACACCTTTGGGGATTCGCGCACCAAGTTGGATAAATTTCTGAGGTTCACGCAGGAATTCCACCACCTCTTTCAGCTCTTCTTTGGCTTCTTCAACCCCTGCTACATCTGAAAATGTGACGGTGGGGTGGTCGCCGGTGAACATTCTCGCGCGTGATTTTCCGAACGACATGGCTGCATTATTGCTGCCCTGAGCCTGTCTGAAAATAAAGAAGAAGGCACCAATTAGCAGCAAGAACGGCAGGATATACCCTAATGCCGTGAATACTCCCAACCAGGCGCTGGGAGGTTGAATCATGATCTTGATTTTGGCAGGATCCAGCTGGTCCTGCGTCACACCCAATGCCAGCAATTGTTCGACAAGTGTGGCGTCGGATTCTTTTGTAGAAACCGCCTCTGTCAAATCTTTGTATGTGATTTGCAGGTGGTCCTCATCGCCTTCGATTTTGGTGACTTTTTGGGCTTTGATATCTGCTGCGAGTTGATTGATGGAAACTTCGGAGGTGTTTCCGCGCTGACCGAAGCTGTATACCACCATGGCAATGATGGCAACAAATAACAGCAGATAAATTACATAGGATTGGTTGCGTGAACTCACTCATACCTCCTGAGATGTTCATCCAATAAGGGATAACCGTTCATAACATCTGGTTTTGTGTCAGGTTTGGAGGGTATTTTCACAAATCCGAAACTATTTATGGTTATCTTATAAATTAATATTAAGTTTTCAATTGACATTACAACAAAAGATTATACCAATCTATCCATACCGTTGCCAGTTTGACAACCCTATTCAGGAGTGATTATATAAAACTCTTATATACCGTTAACCATTACATTCTGAAATGAAATACTTTCCTGGTGGAAAATAGTCATTGCGCATAGTCACAGAAAATCTGTAAAGATGTGGCATTACATTTTGTGGTATTCACTCATCAAACGATTGCATTGTAAGCTTGCCAAATGTGTGTACGGTCATGGGTGGCAATAAAGCCAAGCAATTCTTTTAACGAGGTCGGACCGAAAATTGCGTGCCTTGCTGGCTGTCTCAGGGTTTCATCGTTCGCACCATCGATCAGCGCCAGCAATTGGGTGCGGGATTCCGTAAAACCTGCCAATGCCGCTGTCCCTTCTTCCGTGGTGTATTTACGCTCCTGCACCCAGGGATCGGTATTCGCGCCAGCCAGAAACGGGTTGTCTCCGCGGATGGTGGTGAGAATGCGGACAAGATTTACTTCGCGGTCGACATCTCTTAGATGCGCCAGGATTTCAATCAAATTCCACTCAAACTCATCGGGCCTGTGAATCCAGGCCCCACCTGTTAGGCCGCGAGCGATTTCCGCAAAAACAGACGGCGTGGCCTGTAAGGTGGCTAGAATTGCTCCAGCAGATGCAAAATCGGATCGAGGTTGGTCCGCCTCGATTTTTTCAAGCCAGGGAAGGATGGCTGCCATTGGACCGGTTTGACTCCACGATCCTCTCCACTGAACCGTTTCTTCTTCCCGAAGCAAGAAGGTAGGCAGCCCAACTGTCTCCACTGGTTGGATGTCATCCTCAAGGCTGTTTCCGATCATTACCACCGGGTTTTGCGGCCAGTTCAGCCGTCCAAGAATTTCAGCATAGTAGGCTGGATGCGGTTTGCAAAAATGCGCGGTCTCAAACGAGGTAATAAGCTTGAATGGATACCTGGACGGAGGCAGCTGAGCCCATTCCAGCCGCTGAATAACAGCAGTCCGTGGAAATACGGGATTTGTAGCAATTACCACATCCCAGCCGCGCTGGAAAGCAGTTTCGATTAAAGCTACAGCATCAGGTTTGGGCGCGGTCAAAAACTGCAACTGTGGGAAGGTCTCAGCAT
>JAJZTR010000105.1:0-8878 GCA_021848775.1 Chloroflexota bacterium
GAACCGTTTGGCACCTTGTCCGCTCAGGATGCGGAGATTACATTTGCCGAGCAGGCTCGCTGGCTGGCCGAAAGCGGCGTGGATATGATCGTCATCGAAACCCAGTTTGACCTGGGAGAAGCCGAGGTTGCTGTGCGGGCCGTGAGGTCGGTCACCACGCTGCCTCTGGTATGCTCCTTTAGCTATGACCGGGGCACAAAAACCATGATGGGTGTTTCACCTGCGAAGGCCGCCCGGGCACTGAATGATTCGGGGGTCGATCTGTTGGGGATCAACTGCGGGCGCAGCCTGGACGACAATTTGAAGGCGCTGCGGGAGCTGCGTGAAGCAACTACCCTGCCGATTTGGTTCAAACCCAATGCCGGTCTGCCGGTCGTTGATGAGTCTGGGAATGCTGTGTACCAGACTACCCCGCAGCAAATGGCAGAAAATGTGACGGATTGGATCGCCGCCGGTGCGCAGGTGATTGGCGGCTGCTGCGGCACCAGCCCTGAACATCTTGCCGCTATCGCCCAGGGTTTGCGAATGAACCGGTAATCCCTGACGGGAATAAATTCAAGAAATAATTAATAAGGGGAAGAGATAAGCCATGCTGACTGCTGCCCTGATAATGACCCTGATTTTGGTACTGTTTACGGCGTATGGCTGGCTGACAGTGAAAGGGTTGCGAAAGGTGCTCCGCATTCCTGAAGCAGGAAACATTCGCCCGGCACTGTATGTCCTGGCTGGTATGTGTGTGTTGATCGTTGCCGGTCAAATGTTATCCCTGGTCATGCCGTTGGGTTCAGCTGCTTTCCTGGTTGTTTTGGCTGGGGGAATATGGATTGCAGCCAGATTTATTAAATCCCGTCAATCCACACTTTTCCCGCCAAAACCCCTACCCGCGCTTGGTGTAATCCTGCTTGGCTTGGTTGTATTATCGATCCTGGAAAATAGTACACATGCAGCAACCAACCCTGATACAGGTATTTATCATGCGCAAGCTATCCGGTGGATCGAAACTTTTCCAGCCGTCCCCGGACTCGGAAATTTACATACCCGGTTTGCCTATAATTCAAGCTGGCTGGTGCTGAATGCCCTGTTCAGCCTTTCTTTCCTGGGAGTGCAATCTTTCCACCTTGTTCCGGCAGCTCTCACCCTGACCGTCGCTTTTGATTGTACGCAGGGAGCATTGGACTGGCTGCACGGCAAAGGCACTTTTGCCAATATCCTGCGCGCCTTCTTTTTACCTTTGATATTCTTTGTGCTTGGTTCACAAATATCCTCACCGGGAACCGACCTGCCGGTGATTTTAACACTGTGGCTTTTGCTCACAGCCTGGCTGGATACCGTGCAAGATCAAGCGAAAATAGACCCCATGACCGGATATATCATCTTTATCGCTGCCATTAGTCTGGTAACGATAAAACTTTCTGCCGCCCCGGTATTACTGCTGGCATTTTGGCTTGGAATAATTAACCTTCGGAGACCGACTGTTTTATTGAAATTAGCAGCAATCGCAGTGGTAATCCTGCTGCCCTGGATCGCGAGAAATGTGATCCTATCAGGATATGTCATCTATCCATTTCCGGCGGTCGATATTTTCAATGTGGATTGGAAAATTCCGATTGAAGTCGCAAAGGGTGAGGTGGAAACGATTCAGGCCTGGGGGAGGGATCCCGGAGAATCGGTAGAGGCGGTGATGGCAAAGCCATTTCTGACCTGGCTGCAGTTGTGGTTCATTGAAAAGACGGCCAATCAAAGGGTCATCCTGCTGGCTGCCGCTTCCTCAGCAATTATCCTGGGTGCCGGGTTGTTGGCAGTCCAAAGGTTCAAGGCAAAAGCCCGCCTGGATACCCTGCCCATGGTAACGGGCTATGCTGCAGTGGGTGCTGGAGCAGTATATTGGCTGATGAGTGCACCAGATATCCGCTTTGGCTATGGATTATTGCTGGCGATGATCGGATTGGCAGCCGTGCCCTGGCTGTGGTTTATTGAACTTCTTCCTCCATCGTTTGGGAAGATCATCCGCTTCGGGCTTATCCTGGGATTAATTGCCTATCAATTATTCTTTTTTGTGCGCTCATTTGACGCTAAAACGATTAGTTCGCGGTTGGTTCTGCCGGCCGATTATCCTTCGCTCCCTTCGGAACCGTGTGCACTAGGCGAGGGGCAGGTCTGGTGTGCCGGTGCTGAAGCGTGGACGCATTGCTGGTACGATCCGTTTCCCTGTATCCCACAGGTCAATGAGGGGGCTGAGCAGCGTGGTCCGGAATGGAAGGATGGCTTTAGGCCAATCACGAAAATGCCGTAAGGTTATGGCTGGAGCGTCGTCCAGGTCGCTCCACCATCCATTGTGCGTGAAAGCCCTGTGTTTCCGTCCGCATCCATCCAGGTGACCCAGCCATTTTGTCCATCGACAAATTCCAGAGTTGCAACCATCTGATCAAGGTTGATATTCGGGGTGATCTCCATCCAGGTCTGACCGCTGTCACTGCTGCGGTACAGAACATTACCATCCCAGACAATGAAATCATTGATCGTCGGAATGCTATATCGTCCTATGATCGGAACAGCTGTGGTCGGTGTCCAGGATACACCGCCGTCAACGGTTGTATAAAACACAGTGGACATCATGTCAGCGGTGAATGCATAAACAGGAAGCACTCCCTCAAGGGTAGCGTGGAAAACAGGAGCCTCCAGCGAAAGCATTGCGCTGGTGATTCCAGTTGGCAGCGGGATATCCTGCTGTTGAAAATTACCCCCGCCATTTTCGGTTGCGTATAGATAAGAAACATTGTCAGCCGGAACGCTGCCAGCTACCCAGCCGTGTTGTGTGTCGCGGAAGGTGATGCCCTGCTTGGATCCGCCCAGCGGGATTTCACCTGCCGGCTCAGGTTCGCCTGTGTCGCGGCGGTACACCTCGGCCCAGGTAGCGCCGCCGTCATGGGTGACAAAAATTGCAATAGCCTGCGAGCCGGCACCAGCACCCAGACCGGTCATAACCCATCCATTGCGAGTATCGATAAAGCTCATAGGGCCTGAACCAAAAGGTGTTTCGGTTCGCTGCCAACTGGCGCCACCGTCACTGGTGTGATAAAAAACGCCGCGTTCAAAATCCACCGGGTCGGTCTGCAGCAGCCAGGCATGGTCTTCGCTCCGGAAGAATCCTGTGGAGGGAACCATCGTGTCATCCCAGTCCTCTGGTGATACATCGATCCAGGTCTCTCCGCCGTCGTTGGTGCGCATCGCGGATGTGTATGTCAAGGCCCAGCCAACCGTGGTGCTGACCATGTCCAACGTGGTAAACGACAGGGTCTCTCCAGCAGGAGGTGTTGTTGGCAAGTCGGTTGGGGTATTGGTTGGCGGTATGGGTGTGGGTGAGGGAGGAACCGACGTTTCAGTTGGTGGAACTGGTACCGTAGTTTCTGTGGGTGGTACGGGTGTTGGCGTGGGTTTGCAGGCGGTAACGAGAAATATCATCAGCACAGTTATGACTGCAGGAATAATGGATTGTTGTTTCATGGCATCCCAGCTTTCAGGTGTGAAGATCCTCTAATTTTGCTTATTCATCGATTATACGTTTGCAACATTCAGCTCGTCAATGCGACTTAAGATGTAGGAGTACAGGATTATAATTCCTTGCGCCGGTCATCGGCTGCTGCATATAAGGCGTTTCGGAAGCTTAAATTGTTCCAGTTTACTTATTCCTTAATTGTTGACCTGGAAAGGTTATAATAGGATATCACGTAAAAAGGGGAATGATTCGGGAGGATCCTGAATGGTCTTTCAGCAAGGAGTCTCGCGCGAGACTGAAAGGTTATCTCTTTTATATCGCATTGCTCAGACCCTTACCTCATCCCTTGATCTCGATGAAGTCCTGAATACCGTGCTGGATGAGGTCATCGCAGCCACCCGAGCGGAGCGAGCTTTCCTGGTGCTGGTGGACAATAATGGATCTCAAACCTTCCGGTCTGCCCGCGGATTGGAACAAAGCCCCATCGATGACCCGCAGAGCCAGGTTTCGCTTGGGGTCATTGAACGCGTACTGCGTGAAGGGCGGCCCCTGCTGACCAGTAATGCTCAAAGCGACGATTGGCTCAGCGAACGCAAAAGTGTAATGATCCTCGGGTTGAGGTCAGTTCTGTGCGTGCCGCTGCAAAATAAAAATATTATCAGCGGCATCATCTATGTGGATAACCGTGTTCAGTCGGGCATTTTCACCTCGGACGACCTGGATTTACTGAACAGCATCGCCGCCTCGGCTGCGGTAGCCATCGAGAACGCCCGACTTTACCAGGTGGCTATTGAAAAAGGGCGTCTGGAACGCGAACTCCAGCTTGCGCACGAGGTTCAAGTCAACCTGCTGCCTGTCGAACTCCCTCAATACGCTGGATGGGAATTTGCTGCCCGCTGGGATCCCGCGTATGAGGTGGCGGGTGACTTTTACGATCTTCAAACTACCAGCAAGGATTCGGTTTGCGCGGTTGTCGCCGATGTCAGCGATAAAGGCATGGCGGCTGCGTTGTATATGGCCTTGTCGCGCACCATCATCCGGGCATCTGTGCTGCAGGCGAAGACCCTTGCCGAGGGCATCTGCCAGGCCAATCAATTAATTTGCCAGGATTCCCGCGCGGGGATGTTTGTGACCCTTTTCTACGGGCAGTTGAATCCGAAGACCGGTGAATTTACCTATGTCAATGGAGGTCATAACCCCCCCATTCATTTCAGCGCGAAGACGGGTAAATTGACCCGTCTGTCACGCACTGGAATGGCCCTGGGCGTTGAGCCCGAAACTCCCTATGATCAGGCAACGATTACCATCGAACCGGAAGATTTCGTCCTGCTTTATACGGATGGCGTAACTGAAGCGTTTAATTTGCAGAATCAACCCTTTGGTGAAAAACGATTGGAAGAATTGTTGTTGGAACACAACCACCCAACAGCTCTGGAATTGATCGATCACATTGTTGATCGGGTTAAGCAATTCAGCGGGCGTGAACAACCTTCGGATGACCTGACGATTGTGGCTTTGTCCCGCAAAGCAGCTCCGTCGGTGGGGAATAAGGCATGATTGGAAGTTATCTCAACCAGCGGTACCGGCTTGATCGCGAGATTGGGCGCGGGGGGTTAGGCATCATTTACGAGGCGCTTGACACTCTGCTGGAACGACCCGTGGCGGTGAAGGTTTTGAATACCGATTCAAGCCTTGGTTCACAGGGACAGGCCCGGCTCCTTACCGAAGCGCGGGCAGCCGCCAAGTTGAACCATCCCAATATCGTCAGCATATTCGATGCGGGACGCACGGACCTGGCGCTGAACCCCGGGGTCGATCTGATGTTTATCGTTATGGAACTGGTTGATGGCGAATCGATCCATGAGAAAAGGCCCACTTCCCTGGAAGAGACTCTAAAAATCGTCGGGAAGGTGTGCCTCGCGCTCCAGGCCGCCCATGAACACGGCATTATTCATCGTGATCTAAAACCCGAGAATGTGCTCATCACTTCGGATGGAGTGGTTAAGCTTTCAGACTTTGGACTGGCCCGGTCGTTAACCACCCGCCTTTCCCAGGAAAACATATTAATAGGCACTGTTTTTTATCTTGCTCCCGAAGCGGCATTAGGAAAAACCATCGATGCCCGAACCGACCTGTACGCCTTGGGGGTGATGCTCTACGAACTAAGCGCCGGGCAGCTGCCATTTACTGCGGACGACCCGCTGGCAGTAATTTCTCAACATATTCATGCACCGGCTATACCTCCCAGTACATATAATCCGCTAATTCCGCCGGCACTGGATGCGCTGGTTCTGCGTCTGCTTGCCAAACGTCCGGAGGATCGTCCAGCTTCCGCGGCAGAGGTCTACCTGGAAATTAATAATATTCTTGAAAAAAAAGAGTTCACGCAAAAGAGCATACCGCTCCTTCCCATTGACCGGTTGGTGAGGGGAAAACTGATTGGGCGGGAAGAGCAATTTTCGATCGCACGCAGAGAGTGGAAACAAATCCTCAGCGGAGGAGAACACCAACCTATTTTACTCATCAGCGGTGAAGCCGGGGTGGGTAAAACGCCGTTTCTTCGCGAAATTAACGCCATGGTGGAGGTTTCGGGGGCGCGTGTTTACGCAGGACATTGTTATGCTCAAGGCGGCGCCCCTTATGCACCGATCGTTCATATTTTACGGGAAGCTTTGCCTGCCGCAGATGAAAAACTGCCCGCCGCGGTAACCGCCAGCTTGCGCAGTATGGTGCCGGAGTTCGCAGTACAAAGCGTTCAATCGAACGGCTTGCTTACCGATCCAATGTCAGAGCAACAGCACCTGTTCGAAAATATGCTGCTGCTGTGCCAGGCGCTGGCAGCGACCACTCCGCTGGTCATCGAGTTTGAGGATACGCAATGGTCTGATGGCGGAACCCTGGCGATGGTTCATTACCTTGCGCGCCGGATTCGTGCTCTGCGTCCGAAACCGCCAATCTGGTTCATTCTTACCTTCCGCGATTCGGATCTGGATTCGAATTTAGGATTAAGCGATGCTTTGTTCGAATTGAATATCGAAAACCTGGCGCAGCATATCCAATTGGGTCGATTTACCCGGGAGCAAACCCATGAAATTCTAGAGTCAATGTTCCAGCAGAAAATTCAGCCGGAATTCACAAATCTAATTTATAAGGTCACAGAAGGGAATTCTCTGTACATCGAGGAGATCTGTAAGGCTTTGATCGAAGAGGGTGTAATATACCGCGAGGGCGGAGGCTGGCTGTTAAAACCGGATGTAACCGAAATTCAATTGCCGCAAAGTATTCACCTGACCATTCAATCCCGCCTTAATAAACTGGATGAACCCACCCTGGAGATTCTGAGAGTGGCAGCGGTTATTGGCAAGGAATTCGATTTCGCAACCTTGAAAAAAGCGAGCGGGCAGGATGAAGACACATTAATTTCAAGCCTGGAAAAGGCCGAGCGCGCTCAATTGATCCATGAGGTTGAAAGATCAGCCTGCTGCCCGGAAGGGGAGGAAGCTTTTTCGTTCGCGCATGGTTTAACCCCGATTTCTTTACGAGAGGAACTTTCCACGCTTCGACTGCACCGCCTCCACCGGAGAGTCATTGCTGCCATCCAGGAACTTCGACCGGACGATTACGAAGCCATTGCCTTCCATGCCCAGCAGGCCGGTGACCAGGATTTGGCGCGCCGTTTTACCCTTCAAGCTGCCGATCGGGCTTTGAGCCTTTATGCCAACCGTGAGGCGATCCGGTATTACAAAGATGCGCTTGAGATGGATTTGATCGACAGCGAGCGGACCCATGCTCTGGACGGGCTGGCTGAGGGGCAGTACAGGCTCGGCAGGTATGAGGAAGCGGCCAATCACTGGCTGGAGGCTGCGCGCCGCTATCTTTCAATGCGCGACCACGATAACGCTGCTCGTGTTTCAGCCCGCGCTGCACGCTCAGAATGGTATTCGCAGTACGAATCGAAGGCGCTCGAAATTTGCGTCCAGACCCTGGCGCAGATCCGTGCGATGGTGCCGGATCCCAGCGATCTGCAAACGCCCGGGATGGCGTACTTGCTGCATGAAACAGCGCGGGCCTACCGCTTTAATTACGATTATGAGGCAGCCTTACCGCTTTGCCGCGAATCGCTGGAGCTGGCAGAGAAATTAGGGCTGATTGAGGCACAGGCTGAAACTCTGGCAACCCTGGGTATCCTGCCGAACATTTCTCCGGAGGAAGCGCGCCAATCCCTGCGAAAAGCGATCTCACTGGCCGAAGGGGCTGGTCTATTAGGAGCAGCAGTGCGCGCGCACGATAACCTGAGCGAACTGCTCATTGTTGACAACGATTTTTCGGCTGCCCGCGCTCATCAGATTCGCGCTCGTGAACTGACCCAGAAATTAGGCGCGCCGGATTGGGAATTTGCACAATTGGGCCGGATTGCCAATACCTCGATGATGCTCGGCGATTTCTCGGTGGCTGAGAACGCCTTAAAAACGATGGGTCTGATGGAGCCGCAAATTACCAATCGCGAATATTACAGCCTTATTCGCAAATTGATTCAAGCGCGCATGGCCCTGTTCTCCGGTCATCATAAGGAAGCGGTATGGGCTTACGAATCATTGCTGGATGAGATCCGCGCAAATTTGGATGGCGATTTCAGGGTGGACACCATGCTGCCGATCGTCGAGTTGTACGTTCATTTGCGTGAATTGGAAAAGGCAGCCGAAATCCTTCAGGAAGCCAGCAGCGCTTTGGAGAGCGAGCCCTATACCGATAAAACACATATCCATTGCCTGCAGGCTGAAATCTATATTCGTAAAGATGAACTCGATAAAGCCCGGGAACTGCTGGACCAGGTAGGGATCGGGTTTAGCGGCAAACAAAAACTCTTTTACCAGTCGCGTTACCGCTGGGCAGCCGCAAAATTACGGGCGGCTGAAAAGAAATATAGCGAGGCGCTTGACATTTATCGAGAGATCACCAAGACAGCCGCAGATTTTGGGCTGGTGTGGCTGCGTGCAAGGCTGCTGATCGACTGGGCTAATGTACTCCTGCAGCGGGCAGGCTCAGACGATTTGCAGGAAGCACGAGAAAAACTGATCGAATCCGCACAGTTGTTTGAACGGATGGGTGCGGACGGGTATGTGCAGCTGGTGAAAGACCAGTTGGAACTGCTGGGAGGTAATTAGGGGGTTACGGGTGTAAAAGTTCCATCAGGTCAGCATTTACCCCGCTGTGCTTGTCGTACACATTGAGGTGGGTATGATACCCGCAGTTTCGTGCAAAACATGAGCGTCCGTAAATATCGACGGTATAGCCGTGGTTGCTCTCTCTGCCAACCAATTGCCCAATGGTGATCCAGTCGCCTTCAGCAGGGAAGTAATCGCCGTGCAATAGTTTTACCTC
>JAJZTR010000105.1:8888-9923 GCA_021848775.1 Chloroflexota bacterium
TGGCGACAGGACTGCCATGCCTTTCCCTGCGGTCAGGTCGATGGCAGCATCGCCGTAAGCCAATCCATGGGTGCCTTGGGTGAGGGTATAGCTGTCGTAAGGCAGGCGTATTTGTTCGAATAAATTGACCTGCGCCTTTTCAACGGTTGGAGTGACCGGTACATCGGTTGGGCGTGGAGGACTGACTGTTGCCAGAATGGGTTGAAAAGGGGTGTTGGTGGGGGTCATCTGGGGCAGGATGGGCGCCGCGACGGCGGTCAAAGGTTTCGCGGGTTCCTTGAGGTCCATCAACAGGGTAAATAACCCAAAAATTAGCAGCGTAAATGCTACAATGGATAATCCGTTGAGGCGAGTATTCATGCGATTCAACTTTGCAGGTCTTGAATGTTTAATCAACGGCTGCAGGGACTTTCAGCGATGGAATAGTCTATTCTTTCACATTTGCCGGCAACCTGCAATCAACAAAACTGAAAACAGAACTAATGTTCTATATTATTATACTGAGAATTATGAAAACGAAAAGAGGGAAATTCCATGATCGATTTGCGTCCGATGACCCGGGAAGAATTTCTAATTTATTTGGAACGCGCCATCGTGGAATATGCGGATGATAAAGTGAAAGCTGGAAATTGGCCCGAAGAAGGGGCACTGGAACGTTCGAAACAGGAATTCGAAATGTATTTGCCGCAGGGAAATTCAACACCCGGTCATTCCCTGTGTACCATTTATGACGTGGAAACGGGGGTGGCGGTTGGGATTCTTTGGTATGCCAACATGCCGGAAATGGGAAAACCCGCCTGGTTTGTTTATGATTTCTATATCCATGAAAACCAGCGGAGACGCGGCTATGCTGTCGCTGCTCTGGCTTGTCTTGAAGAATTGGCCAAGGTGGAAGGCGTCAGTTCCATCGGGCTGCATGTCTTTGGACACAATATAGCAGCCCGCCAACTTTATGAGAAGGCGGGCTACGAAATTACCAACATCAACATGAGGCGCAAACTAAACGGCTAACCTCCACCTCAGTCGATGCCGGTG
>JAJZTR010000106.1 GCA_021848775.1 Chloroflexota bacterium
AATCGCCCGCGGATATTTTCGCTTTGCTTATTTCACCGCGGATGGTTTCGACCACATAATCAGCCTCCGCCAGGTCGTCCTCTGCCTCGAACAGGGTCAAGTGTTCACCGATGCCGCGGTCAGTGAATAACCGCTTGGGGGTGCGAAACTTATTGGGATCGATCACCGCCCTGGCGGCATCCAGCACGTTCTGGGTCGAGCGGTAGTTCTGCTCGAGCAGAATCTTCTGCGCGGCCGGGAAATCTTCCTCGAAATGCAGCACATTGCGGTAATCAGCGCCGCGCCAGCGATAGATGGACTGGTCCTCATCGCCAACCACGAAAATGTTGCGGTGCACCGATGAAAGCAGTTTGACCAGTTCGTACTGCGGGGTGTTGGTATCCTGAAACTCGTCCACCAGCACATGCTCGAAGCGGCGCGCATACTTCTCGCGCACCGCGGGATTGTCCACCAACAGCCGCACGGATTCCAGCAGCAGATCGTCGAAATCAAGAGCATTGGAGGCCAGCAGCAATTCCTGGTAGAGCTGGTAGATGCGCCGGGTTGCTTCATCACGATTACTATTTATGGGAAAATCCTTCACGGTGATCAGGTTGTTCTTAGCCCTGGATATGGCTGCGTGGATCCCGGCCGGGCGGAAAGTTTTATCGTTACTGTACAGTTCTCTGATCGCGCGGCGCACGAGCGAAAGTTGATCGTCGGCGTCCATGATCACATAATTGTGGTTGACAGGTATGTACTGGGCTTCAAGGCGCAGGATTTTAGCGCAGATGCCATGGAAAGTCCCCATCCAAATTCCCTCAATCTCACATGGAAGTGCTTGAATTCGTTGCTTCATCACACTAGCAGCACGGTTCGTGAAGGTAACTGCCAGGATGTTCGACGGGCGTACGCCCATTTGTTGGATCAGGTAGGCAACGCGCTGGGTGAGAACGCGGGTTTTGCCAGAACCAGGTCCGGCCAGCACCAGGATTTGCCCGGTACCGGCAGTAACAGCCTGACGCTGCGGATTATTGAGATGGGTGAGGGAATCATTGGGCTGCATGCGGGGATGATTGTATCCTTACAGCAGGGGACTGTCAAACGCATGGAACGGCTTTTCTTTCGTGCTGCCCCTACGGTGTCCTTCGGAACATGGCACCCTGCGCATACCAGCTGTTGTTCGATTACAATTTAAGGATGGACTCTTACAGCGAATACAACCGTAAAGCCTGGGACCGGCAGGTTGCCAACGGCAACCCGTGGACGCAGCCGGTTTCCACAGAGCAGACCGACGCCGCCCGGCGCGGCGACTGGAGCCTGGTGCTCACCCCCACCATCCCGGTACCGCGAAACTGGTACCCGCCACTGACCGGCGCGGACGTGTTGTGCCTGGCATCAGGCGGCGGGCAGCAGGGGCCAATTCTGGCAGCTGCCGGAGCAAACGTTACCGTTTACGATAACTCCCCGGCGCAACTGGCCCGTGATGAAGAGGTTGCACAGCGCGACGGCCTGCAACTGCGTTCCGTACTGGGCGACATGCGGGATCTTTCGCTTTTTCCGGACGGGAGCTTCGACCTGATTTTCCACCCGGTCTCGAATGTCTTCATTCCGGATGTGCTGCCGGTCTGGCGTGAAGCCTTTCGCGTGCTGCGCAGAGGCGGGGTGCTGCTGGCGGGATTTAATAATCCGGTAGTTTACATTTTTGATTTGGATAAAGTTGACCAGGGTGAACTGGTTGTCGCCCACTCCCTGCCTTACGCTGATATCAAGGATATGTCAGCTGATCAACTGCGCCATATGCAGGAGGAAGGGTGGCCGTATGAATGGAGTCATTCGCTCGACGAGCAGATTGGCGGGCAGCTGGCAGCCGGTTTCGTGCTGACCGGCCTCTATGAGGACATCGACCCCCAGACGATTTTAGGTCAAACCCTGCCGACCTATATAGCCACCAGGGCGCTGAAACAGTGAAAACCGTTATGAACAAACCGCTAAAAATTATCGTTGCCTCCCTCAATCCGGTGAAGATTCAGTGCGTGCGCAGCGGCTTCGTGAAGATGTTCCCACGGACTGCATTCGAGATTCACGGCGTGGATGTGCCTTCTGGCGTCAGTGTTCAACCCTTCACCGACGCTGAGACACTACTCGGTGCGCAAAACCGCGCCGAGGCTGCCCGCGGCATGGCCCCTCAAGCGGATTACTGGTTCGGGGTGGAGGGCGGGATCGCAGACGACGGCCTGCAGATGGAGGCTTTCGCCTGGGTGGTGGCGCTCTCGGGCGGTCGGGTTGGAAAAGCCCGCACCGGCGCCTTCTACCTGCCGCCCGAGGTGGCGGCTTTGGTGCGCCAGGGGATCGAACTGGGCAAAGCGGACGACATGGTTTTTGGACGCAGCAATTCCAAGCAAAAAAACGGCGCAATCGGGCTGCTGACCGCCGATGCAATCGACCGCGCCGGGTATTACGAGCATGCGGTCATCATGGCCCTGATTCCTTTTAAAAACCCTACCCTTTACCCGGCTGAAAAACTGAAATGAATATAAATGACTATATCGGGAGGACCCTGCGTGTCATAATCGACCGCCCCATGGGATCACGCCACCCCAGGCACGGCTTTATCTACCCGGTCAATTACGGCTATCTGCCTGGCGAAATGTCAGAGGATGGCGAAGAATTGGATGCTTATGTGCTGGGGGTGTTCGAGCCGCTGCAGGAATTCGAGGGGGAGTGTATTGCCATCCTGCACCGCCTGGATGATGTGGATGATAAACTGGTGCTCGTCCCGCCTGGCATGCAGTTCTCGGATGAACAGATCATCGTCCTGACGGAATTTCAGGAGCGTTTCTTCAATACGGTTATCATGCGCTCTGAAAATCCGGATTACGGGCCGTAAAAATCCTGATAATTAATGAGAATTGGGAACGGTAAAAGCCGATATTAAGGTAATTCTTATTCGCTTGAAAAAAATTCAGGGGCGTCCAACTGGACGCCCCTATTATTGTTACAACAACAGGGTCAAGTTTAGCGGTGAATACTGATATTGCCTGCCAAACGCTGCAGCGACATGTTGTCAAAGACCAGTTGGGTTGAGTCCCAGACCTGGATGCGGATGTTGTCCCGTTTGCCTTCTTGCAGCCAGACCATATAGCGGTATTCCATCTCACCATACTCAAGGCTGGTACCGATCCCGCTGCCGGTGAATATGGCTTTGGTGCCGTCACCGCTGATGGTCAGCCATTCGATGTTGCTGCTGGTCAGCTCAAATCCTGCACCTTCCAATGCCAGGTAGAATGTGCCCTGGGGGGTCACGTTTTCCTTCTTGTACATGACATCGAACATGAACTGAGCTTTTCCAGACCAACCAGCGTTATAGAAGTAAGTAGCTTCTTCAGCCGGTACCCAGCCGCCGCCTGTGGTGAACCCCAGATCGGATGGATACGGCATAGCCTGCAGATCCAGCCCTATGATGATCGGGTCGTGGTCGGATACGCGGAACTCATCCGGCGCAAACAGGCTGAGAATCTGTCCGGCGGTTTTGAAGTTGGTGTTGTAATCCAGCACGCTCGGCTCGTCAGCGTTGATGTGGTATTCCGCGATCCCGGTCACCTGCGAGATCAGCGAAGGTGAAGCCAGAGCATGGTCCAGGTAACCCCACTGCCCATCAAAGACATACGAATAGGCATCCGGTCCGAGGAACAAAGAAATGAGGTTGGTAAAACCGATGTCTTCCAGAGCCGCGATGGGATCTTCCATGGCGTAGGAATTCATGTCACCCAGCAGTACAATGTCAGGGTCGCCGGTAAGAGTCGGATCAGACGCCAGCCAGCCCGCCATTTCCAGTGAGGCATTAACCCGGACTTCATTGCAGTTACCCTGTCCATCGCCCTGATCGGGCAAGTCGCAGGCGCCGCCCTTGCTCTTGAGGTGGTTGACCACGGCGATGAACCGCGAGCCGTTGGAGTTTTGCTGGAAAGCCTGTGCCAGTGCCGGGCGGTTTCGGGCTTCTGAGTCGCCGCCGTTGACAAATTCGATGGAATTCAGCGCAGCTGTCCTGCCGACAGGGGTCACCATGGCTGGCTTGTAGAGGAATCCGACCTTGATGGCATCGACGCCAAGGGCATTGATTTGTTCTGTAGCCGCATCGGCATCGATAAAGGCGTAGGTGCCTGGAGCGGTTTCAGCATTGAGCTTGTTAACCAGGTCCGCGATGGCGCTGTCAGCGCTGTAACCATCGTTCTCTATCTCGATGATTCCCAACACATCCACATTCATCTTGAGAATGGCGGCTACTGTTTTAACCCACTGCCGCTCGAATTCGGCTGCGGTATCGGCACCCCGGCAGTCGGTGGGAAGCCCGCCCACACCCAGGGTGCAATTATCCACTCTGTCGGGGAGTCCATCGAAGGTATTAAAGTAGTTGAGCAGGTTGAGCGCGCCAACTTTCAGCGTCCCGCTCACCGCCAGGGGTTCGGTTGGGCGATCGTTCTCTGGCATGAAATCCCAGGTGGCACCCAATGCGTTAACCGGACGCAGGCGATAGGCGTTGGGGCTGGCGCTGTTGCCTGCCCAGGTGTAGGTCATTACACCCACGGCGCCGGAAATCGTATCGCCGCCGCGCAGGGTGTTGCTGGCTGAAAGCGGGCTTCCATCGCGGGAGAACACGATTGGGTCCGGGTTCTGATTGTTGAGCGCGTCATCGATGATGATGCGGCTGAGGTTATTGGCCTCCTGGAGCGCCAGGGCTTCAGCGCCGGGGAGCACCACATTGGTCGGCTGTGACAGCCGGCTGCCGGACGAGACTACCACCTGTCCAAAACGGCCAAGCTGAAAGTGCTCGGTGACAAACATGGTTTGCGGCAGGCGCACCAGCATGCCTTCGAATTGTTCCAGATGGGTGCTGCTTGTTACCGGAAATTCCACATCGACCGGATCCACCGTGCCGGTGCCGCAGGCGGTGATCGTGCTGGCGCTGATCTGCGTTTGCTCGAAATTTTCACCGGCATTCCCGGTTACGCGCACCACGTCTCCAAGACTGACGCTGTTATTGTTGCCATTGAACACAAAAATCCCGTCGGAGGTGGCCGGGTCTCCGTCGCCGGTGAGCGACTGTAGATAGAATCCACGCAGGGTGGGGGAGGCGCCTTCATAGTCGCCAACCACCACGCCCTGGGATGTCACGGGGCCGGTGATGGCAGCCGTCAGTCCGGAGCCTTGAATGGCCCAGGGTTCAGTGTACGGATCAAAACAAACATTATAGGGAGAGAAGGTTATCGTGTAATCCGCTGCCATAACATCCGGTGGATCGTCGCTGTCCTGGTCAGACACCTGAGCGGCGTACACGGTCAAGGTGCAGGTTTCGTTTACAAAATCGGCCACCGGGTCGAGAGTGAAGATCGTCGGCCCGCCGCTCACATCCGCCAGAACCGTGCCGGACGTGCTGCAGGTAAGATCGAACCATGGATCGATGATGTTGACCGGTTCGCTGAAGGTGATGGTGATATCGGAGGATACCGGAACATTGGTTGCGCCGTTGGCCGGGGAGGTGGTGGCTACAAAGGGTGCGGTTTCCACCGGAAGTTCAACGGTGTGGCTGCCCAGTCCGTCGAAAGTATCAACAGCAAACCCAACCCATTCCACAGCCGGGTCGAAAACATCGCTGCCGTTGGGGTCGCCGGCCAGAATTGAAGCCTTGCGCCGCATGGTGTTATCCTGGGTGCTGGTTAAATCGGTGCCCCACTGAGACCCCGGATCAAAACCGATCTGGCCGATGACATCGATGATGGTTGTGCCTTTGCGCAAAGCCACGGCATCATCCCCGTTGAACCAACTGGTACCAGCGGATTGATCAGCCAGAGCCAGAAGCGTGGCATTGGCGTTCGTTGCGGTAACCACATAAACATCATTGTGGGCAACGACTCCGGTCAGATTAATGGTGTAAGTTGACGTTCCACCGTTAAAGGACATATGAATGTTGTAGCCCCCGGCAGCCAGATCGACTGCTGCGTCGGTGCCGTTGTAAATCTCCAGCGCCTTGTTGTTGCTGGAGCCTTCGACATACTCGGAGAAAAACAACTCGGCAGGCCCTGCCGCCTGAACGGCAGTTTGCCTGGGCGTTGCCAGCAGCACGCCTAGCATCAAAGCGAATGCCATG
This sequence comes from Chloroflexota bacterium, assembly GCA_021848775.1. Classification (GTDB taxonomy): domain Bacteria; phylum Chloroflexota; class Anaerolineae; order Anaerolineales; family Anaerolineaceae; genus Bellilinea. The sequence continues at coordinate 6,128 of JAJZTR010000106.1, forward strand.
AATACATTCCATACACGTACCGTTGATTTCATTTCGATTGACCTCCTGGTTTTTGAAAACACGGATCTAAAGGATGAGTCGCCCACTATTCGATAACGGGAAAATCAAAACCAGAACTCTGCCCCCTGAACCATTACCTCCCTGTTCGTGGTTTTATTCTAGCATGAAGTGCTCATAAAACCATTTCTTATAGCCAAACATTCGCCGCTCGCTAACTGGCGAAAACTATGATAAGATGCGCCTTGTTATGATTGAAAATTACTCTGATCTGGAACAAGTTTCCATGGAGCCCGAAACTGCTCCAAAAAACACCTTCCGGGAACTGCTCTCGGAGGCGGTCAAGACGCTCCTGCTGGCGTTGATCCTGTATTTTGCGATCAGCGCAGTGACCGACCGTGTTCGCGTGGAAAATATCAGCATGCAGCCGACACTTTATGAAGGCGAATTGTTGGTGGTCAATAAATTGGCCTACCGGTTTGGCGAACCGCATCGCGGTGACATCATTGTTTTCCATCACAACAGCCAGCCGCCGGAAGATTACATCAAGCGTGTGATCGGCCTGCCCGGTGACACAATCAACATTCAAAATGGACAGGTGTCCATCAACGACCGGGTTATCGAAGAACCCTACATCAGCGCCGAGGCTGCTTACCAGGGCTCCTGGCAGGTGCCCGATGGTATGCTGTTTGTACTAGGCGACAACCGCAACCGCTCCTCTGATTCCCACGTGTGGGGCTTTGTTCCCCAGCAGGAAGTGGTCGGTCGGGCTGTTTTGATCTATTGGCCGCTCAACAGTGTCCGGATCCTCAGTCACGACGATATCGTCCAGGCGTATCCCTGATCCTGGTTCAAACTTCAGCATTGCTCATGAAACCTTCGCCCACCGACGGGCTTTTATTAACGGAATAAATAGTGATGAAATATAGTTCTGCCTATCGTGCAAAAAGAAAACGACGTTTGATTCTGCCAGTATTGGCTGGCGTTCTGGTATTGGGGCTGATCGGTATTACACAGCTGCCAGCGGTGAATTCACGTCTGGCCTGGCGGATCGAAGTGGCCAGCACCTACCTGCGGGGTGTTTTCAACCCGGTGGAGCCGATGCCGGCACCGCATGTAGTGGCTGCCGCTGCTGACCAGGCCACCCCAACCCCGCTGCCGACCTCGACGCCTGACCCTGCAACCCCGACGCCGACTCCCGAAAAATCACCCACCCCGACACCCACGCCCACACCGCTGCCATCTCAGGCCAAACTTGAGCCCGCCGAATATGAGAAACAGGACATGAACAACTGCGGCCCCGCCACATTGACGATGCTCCTGCGCATGTACGGCTGGGAAGGTGACCAGTTCGCCATCTCCGACCAGATTAAGCCCATCCCGCAGGACCGCAATGTCAACATCGATGAGCTGTTCACTTACACCCTGCACAACATCGGCTGGCTGCACACCGGATTCCGCGTGGGCGGGACGGTGGACACGCTGCGGGCTTTCCTTGCCGCCGGATACCCGGTAGTGATCGAGGAAGGCTTTTTAATGGAAGAGTCCTACTGGCCCAATGACGACCGATGGGCCGGGCATTATCTGCTCATCACCGCTTATGACGATACCCGCAAGGTATTCACCACCCAGGATTCGTTCCTTGGCGAGAACCGCGTCGTCAGCTACCAGGATCTGGACCGCACCTGGCAGAACTTCAACCGTGTCTATTTCTTTGCCTACCCGCCCGAAGATGAGGACAATATCCGGGGCATCCTGGGCGATGACTGGGACGAGGAAGCCAACCGCAAAAATGCGCTGGCAACTGCGCAGAAGGAAACCGAGCTGGAACCGCGCAATCCGTATGCCTGGTTCAACCTTGGCTCGAACCTGGTATATTTCGGGCGCTATGCTGAAGCCGCCCAGGCTTATGACGAAGCCCGCCTGCACCGTCTGCCGCAGCGCATGCTGCGCTATCAGTTTGGGCCGTTCTTCGCTTATTTCAATACCAACCGCACCGAAGATTTGCTGGAACTGGCCGAATACGCTTTGAAAATCACGCCCAATTCGGAAGAGGCTTTACTGTGGCGAGGCTGGGCTTATTACCGCCTGGGTGACAAAGAGAAAGCCGCTGAGGATTTCCTGGCTGCGCTCGCGGCGCGCCCCGGCTATTTCGACGCCCAGTACGCGTATAACTTCCTGCTGGAGAATTAACCCTGCCCGGGTCATTCAAAGCCCCCGGTGAAGGATTTATTTTGTAATTACCTGCACCTGGTTTTGTTATGAATGAACACAGATACTTCACTGCACTCAGGGTGACACAATACCGTTATTAATCCCCATTCTGTGGTTTAATGGGCGGTACACGGAAAAATCCCATGAACAATAACCGCATCGTCATTTCCATTGCAATCCTGCTGGTAGTGGTCTGCCTGTGCCTGACCGCTGTCGTGGCTGTTTCAGGCGGCGTTTATTTCCTGGCCGGAGATAAACTGACAGGCCTTTTCTCCACCGCCACGCCCACCGCCAGACCGGTCACTGCCACCCCCACCCCAACAGCCAGCGAAAGCGTTCCCACCCCGATTGGCGAGACGCCTGCGCCCACAAAAGAAATTACCACCGAGCTGCCGGATACTGTCGCCCGCCAGATGGACGAGATTCAGTTGCAGGTGGAACGCATCCGCTCGCTGGAACGCACCAGCGATGTCAACCGCTCCCTGTTGACCGTCGACCAACTGCGCGCCAAGGTGGAAGATGATTTCCTGGCTGACTACACCCCCGAGGAGATCGAAGATGACGGGCGGGTGCTGGCGGCACTTGGCCTGCTCGAACCGGGTTTCGACCTGTACGACCTGTATTTGGAGTTGTACACCGAGCAAATCGCCGGTTATTATGATATCGAAAAAGATGAGATGTATGTGGTGCTGGAGGAAGGTTTCAGCGGACCGCAGCGCTCAACATACGCCCACGAATATACCCATGCCCTGCAGAATTACACGCACGACGTGCGTGAAAACCTGAATTACAACGAAGAGTACTGCGAAACCGACAGCGAATACTGCGCCGCGGTCCAGGCGCTCATCGAGGGCGATGCCTCGCTGACCGAACAATCCTGGTTGTATCTCTACGCCACCGACCGCGACCGCAAAGAGCTGGATGAATACTATGCGACTGCCGATCTCTCGGTGTTCGACACCGCGCCGGCTTTCCTGCAGGAGGATTTCATCTTCCCCTACAGCAAAGGTGTTGATTTTGTGCTGACCTTGTTCGAGGAGGGTGGTTTCGCCCGCATCGATGAGGCCTACGTCGACCCGCCGGTTTCGACCGAACAAATCCTGCACCCGGAACGCTACCCGGACGACCGCCCGGTCGCGGTGGAGCTGCCCGATTTATCCACCACGCTGGGGCGAAGCATCCGTGAAATCGACCGCGGGGTGATGGGCGAGTGGTACACCTATTTGATCCTGGCGCGCGGCGACCAGGCATCGACCCGCCTGGAGGATGAACCGTCGGCTCAAGCTGCCGAAGGCTGGGGCGGGGACGCGTATGCCATTTATTGGGACGAAGGGGCTGACCTGCCGCTGGTCGTGCTGTACTCTGTTTGGGACACCACAGCCGACGCCGAAGAATTTTCGGCTGCCTTCGAAGATTACGCTTCACTACGCTGGGGTCAACCGGCCTCGGAATCTGTTGCCGGCGAATTTACCTGGGATGCGGGTCCGGAAGGTGCGGTCATTTTCTCACACTCCGGCGCTGAAACCGTATGGGTGATTGCCCCGACTGTTGAGGATGCCCGCCTGCTGCTGGAAAC
>JAJZTR010000107.1 GCA_021848775.1 Chloroflexota bacterium
CAGTTTGCGCTGCGCTGGATCCTCATGTTCGACGCCGTGACCTGCGCCATACCGGGAGCCAAGCGTCCTTCTCAGGCGGATGAGAACTTCTCTGCCGCGGATTTTCCCCCGCTTACTGCTGAGACCATGACCCAGGTGCGCTCGATTTATGACCGTCTCCTTCGGGAGCGTGTGCATTATCACTGGTAACTGCTGTCAAAACAACAACCAGACATTCCTCAACAACCCTTAGAGCGCCTTGGCATCTGAGGGTTGTTTTCCTCACCCTTTAATTCCACCCATCAGAGGAATAACTATTTATTTTCATTACACAAAACACACGGATGTATATACAATATATTTAATGGTAGAAGCGGAAATCCATACAATCGAGGGGAATAAATATTCAGGAAGGGATGAATCCAGAAAAGCAAGTTCCGTAACCATTCCACAAATGTAAAGAATATGGATCTCGGGGACAGATTAGCAAGATATATTCGGGGAGGATAAAGAAAATGTCCATGCAAATCGCTCAAAGAATTCCATTTCGGCCGGCGCAATGTCCAGGATGCGCCAATTATGTTCAACCGGTCAACCGCTGCAGGGGCTACGCGGTCGAATCCTGGCCCAGCCCGCTGCTGGCTGTATTCGGCGACGAGACCGATGAGAGCTGCCCGCGGTATGCGCCGGCGGTTATAAACGAATCGCTTTCCCCTCAGGACGCAATGCCGGCGCAGGCTGTTACTCCTCCAGGGCCGGCGGTCCCGACCGAGCCAGAAGCAGTTCTGGCTTCAATGCCGGTACCCCCCATCGCTGCAATGCAAGAATCCTCAATAAAGGCTGAAGGTCCGCAGGTAGAGGCGGTTATGGAAGCCGAGGTTCAGGCACCTGCTCCTGTACGCGGGGTGCCGCGCGTTCATTGCCAGAAATGCAAGGCGGAGAATCCGGAAAACGCGGACCGCTGCCAGAAGTGCGATGCCAAATTACTGCCATCCGAAGGTGTCGCTGCCAGATTGGGAGTCTTTATCGCTGCCCTCGTCAGTGCAGGCGTACTTGGATACCTGGTATATCACTGGTACTTCCAAAACCCTGAATCTGCGCCCAATGTACCCTTCCTGGATCCCATTCTGAATCCTATCTCACTAAGCATAGCTGCGCTGCTTTTATTATTCACAGCCATCGTGGTGCCTCTGCGCCGGACGCCGGATTATGTCAAATATCGAAACCGGGCGTCGCGGCATGAAAAACTTAACCCATGGCAGTCTCTGGCTGACCTGGAGCACGCCATGGATTTGGCGCCTGAGAAAGAACAGCTCAACCTGCTGAAACAGCGAATGAAGTTATTTGAGAAGCTCGGTTTTGCCGAGGATGCTGCCCGAGATTACGTAGTATTGGTCACATCCCCGGGCCGGTACAAAGGTGAAGCGGACACTGTATCCCTGTTCACCGGGACAGATTCTGGAGTGTATGCAAGATCACGCCGTTCCAGCGAGATTTGGATGATCCTCAATTCCGGCAAAGCAAAAGCTGTTGGGTACTGTCCAAAGTGCAATCTGGTGGTGGAGCTGGATAAAGAAAAACGTTGTCTTCAGCACCCCAAAATAAAGGGACAAGAAGTGGAATATATCATTCCCGCCGATTTGCTGGCCGGCGAGCTGGCAGTAATGCAAAAAATGGAGGCAAAAAAGCCGCAGGTAGCCGACCAAATCACTGAGTTGTTATCCTCGGGCAAAGCCAGCGCCATCGGCTATTGCACACGCTGTACCGGCGTCGTCGAATTGGACCCGCAGCGGCGCTGCATCATTCACCCCAAAGCTCGCGTGAAAAACGTGCAATATGCCGTGCCAAGAGACCTGGATTCAGCGCGAAAACGCATCTTCAAATCCAATAAGCAAGGCCGTTTAGGCAGGTCTCGGACGATAGTATTTATTCTGGCGTTTCTGATGATAATTTACGCCACAATCGTCCTGCTCGATATTGATCTGGCGGCGATCTTCCAACGCTGATCCATTCTCTACTCGCTGGAACAATCCCGCATGGAATTCATCGTCGATTAGCAAGGATTTTAATTGACCTCGACCTGATACAAATAGAAAACACCACCCGTGGATTGTCTGGCCGGGTGGTGTTTTGTTATTTAGCAGTTAAATTGGCTTAGATGACCGTTACGTTGACTGCTTGCGGGCCTTTGGGGCCTTGTTCGACGTTAAACTCTACTTTTTGGCCCTCATCCAGTGAGTGGTAACCTTCTCCCACGATCGCTGAATGGTGGACAAATACATCGGGTCCATTTTCGCGGGCAAGAAAACCATAGCCCTTGGTATTGTTGAACCATTTTACAGTTCCGGTAATTCGTTCTGACATTTCTTTAAACTCCTGATATTCTTTGTGTTGAAAATTGATTAATACCGCCGCGCCCCACCCTTGTTTTTATGGGTGTTAGGCCGGCGAGGTCCGTTGTTGCCACTGCCATATCGGTCATTGTAGCCCCCGCCCCCAGAAGCATCTCGCTCTCGGGCCGGTCCAACTTTGATCTCACGATTGTCAAGGGAATACCCGTTGAACATCTGAGTGGCCTTTGCAGCATCAGCCTGTGAGGCCATGACTACAAAAGCAAAACCCTTCGATTCGCCAGTGGAGCGGTCTTTGATCAAGTCCGCAGTCACCACAGTGCCGGCTTGCGCCAGCAGAGCGCGAAGGTCTTCTTCCTTCGTGGTGAAGGAAAGGTTTCCAATAAATAATTTTACTTCCATTGATTCTGTTTGTTCCTTGCTTCGGAAATTTCTTCCGAAAAAAATGTTGCCAACCCATAAGAGGTTTGGCAACAAAACGACAACCCTTTTACTAAGACCGATATACTATACCACAAAAAATGAATTTAAGGGGGATTATTATATAAACCCAAGAATATTGGTCTATGTCCATGAATAACTCATGGGTGAAGCCCCCCTCAAATTTACAACCGCCCTCCTATTCATTCTGCTTAACGCAGCGATTTGGCTTGCGTTTGGCATTTATACTTCTGCTCAGCCACCGCTGGAATTCTTCTCAACCGCACGAAATCGGCTAAAACAGCCGTCCTTGCCGCAAGCGAAATACCTTTCTATGCCATAATAAACCCTTGAGTCTTGGACTCAAGCAGGTGACAACTTCCGCATTGTTAATCAACACTTAAGATAGGATTCGATACATCGATGAACCTAAAATCCATCAACCACACTTCGGATCCACACTGGCGCGGATTATACATAACCGGTGTCTGGGCCGGACTCGCTATGCTGGGCATTATGGTCCTGCAAATAACCATATTTACTGCCTGGCCGCCCCCGCAAACGACAGAAGGATTTTTTGAATTGTTCCAGCAGAGCTGGCCGCTTGGACTGCTGAGCATGGATTTGTTGTATATATTCAATAATATGCTGCTGATACCGATCTACCTGGCACTTTATGCAGCTCTGAAACGCGAAGCGGAATCTGCCATGCTGATCGCCCTGGTGCTCGGGCTGGTAGGAATCGCGGCGTATTTTGCGTCCAACACGTCATTAGAGATGCTCTCGCTCAGCAATCAGTATGCGGCTGCCACCAGCGATGCTCAACGGACTGCGCTGCTAGGCGCCGGGCATGCCATGCTGGCAACTTACCGGGGCACGGTTTTTGATGCCAATTACGTGCTCAATGTCGCGGCGCTGCTGATTATGGCCTGGGTGATGCTGCGCAGCCAGGTGTTTAGCAAAACCACCGCCTGGTTTGGCCTGACCGCCGGGATCCTGATGATCATCCCATCAACTGCGGGAATAATCGGGCTGGTGTTCTCCCTGTTGTCGCTGGTGCCATGGGCGGTGTTTTTGGTGCTGGTGATGAGGAGATTATTAAGACTGGATCCCTCAAAGTCGCCGTCAGTGTGAAGAATGCCAACGGCACCTTGTAAATAAAAGCCATGCTGTTCCCACACAATTCCATTTTTTGACGCTGAAATGCTTCTGAATTAAACAATAAAGCTTGAGGCAGCACGCAGCTTTTTTCAATCGTTTCGTTTTCGCCGCCACCTCACCCCCTGCTGACCGGGTTTACCACACGCGTAAGGTTCAGCAAGGGTATAATTATTTAATCGCAATTATCCCAAAATCAGAAAACTGAATATTCCTCTATGAACCTCAAATCAATCTCGACCCATGTTCGGCATTGGCTGGAAATTGTCCACCCCTCCGCGTTCCTGCTGGCTGCGCAATTGATTTTGCTGCTGCTGTACGCGGCCTTCGAAGAAAATCCCGCCGGCAGGGCGGTCATCAGTTCTTTTGGCGTGGCCGTTTTGATGCTGGTGTTTTGGGCCGTCATACGCACTCCAGCTGCCAACAACATCGCCAGGGTGTTGGCAGTGCCAGCCTTTTCCCTGACCGCGTTGTCAGCGATTTTTCCAAGCAATCCGACCTTGCCAGGCTGGTCATCGTTTTTTGAAGGTATATTTTACTTTTACGCCGCTGGCAGCATGATCGCTTATATGTTGGAAGACACAACTGTGACAGTGGACGAACTGTTTGCGGCTGGAACCACCTTTACCCTGTTTGCCTGGGGCTACGCGCACATGTTCATGGTGGTCCAGACCTGGTCTCCCGGCAGCTTTGTGGGGGTCACTCCTGGTCAGCCGGTAACGTTCCTGGAATTGCTCTTCCTGAGCTTCACCAACCTGTCCGCCACTGGTCTGGGCGACATCTACCCGGCTTCGAAAATAGCGCGAGTCTTGTTGATGCTGGAGCAGTTCACAGGCGTGGGCTATGTAGCTGTGGTGGTTTCCCGCCTGATAGGCATGACAATGGTCAGGCAAAGATCCAGACGGGCTTAAGGCTGCGGGAAATTAATTTCCAATCCACCGGGCACTTATCTCAATAAAAAAATCCATAAACCCGAGTATCCTCGTTTTTTATAAAGGCGTTTCATTATTTTAAGATCATCCATTCAAAGCGAAGGTTAACACCATGAAAAATCGAAACGGGTTCACAATAGGTCTGGCTGCAGCTGGGACCATCCTGGCTTTCATCCCGCTGCTGGCGCCGGCTGTGTTTTCAGTGGCGCGCTACGCGCAAGCCAGGAGGTTCAATTTCGATTTCTTGATGCCGGCTGAACTCTTCCCGGCTGCTCTGGTTGGCGCCGGATTGCTGATCTGGGCAGCTACTCGCGCCAAGCTAAGCCGTAAATGGATCGTCTGGAGTCTGGTTGTTGCTATTCTGCTGCTGGTGGGCAGCCAGGCTGTGGCTGTTGTCAGCGGGCTGGCAACCGGAGAGATCGAAGCAACCGGCTGGCCATGGATGCTGGTCATCGGGATGTTGATAGGGTACACCCTAGCAGTGGCTTCAATCTGTGTTGGTGCCGTGTTGCTGCTGCGCGATTTATTTACGCCCACAGGTGAATTACCGGTAAGCAGTTAAGCCGGGGTACCCTTTACCATGGCCGAAAAATCCAGGCCGGTAGGCTGCTGGAAGACGCGCAGGTCGAAGTTTTGGGCTGCTGCCAATAGGTGGTCGAATATCTCTGCCTGGATCATTTCGTAAGCCACCCAATCGGTGGTTTTGGCAAAGATATACAATTCCACCGGAAGACCATTGGGCGTGGGGGCGAGAACACGCACAAGGAACGGCCGCTCGGTGATGTAAATGTCGGGCCGATGTTTCAGGTAAACATTGATGTAAGCGCGAAAGACTTCGATGTTGGTGATCTGCGGCCCATCGAGCGGTGAGTCATAATGGTCGCGGTGTTCATCCTGGTAGGTCTCGAGTTTCCTGATTGTTTCTTCCATAAATTCGGTTAGTAGATCGATTTTGCGCAGTCGGTCGAGCATTTGCGAGTCACAAAACTTGATACTGACCATATCCACCGATAACGCGCGTTGAATACGCCTCCCGCCGCTCTCGATCATGCCGCGCCAGTTGCGATAAGGCACGTCGATCATCTTGTAAGTGGGGATGACGCTGTAGGTCATATCGAAATTGCGAATCTTGATGGTGTGTAAATTGATGTTGACCACATCGCCGTCCGCGTCATAGCTGGGCACTTCAACCCAATCCCCCTCTTTGAGCAGGTCGTTAGCTGCGATTTGAACACTCGCGACCAGCGAGAGGATGGTGGTCTGAAAAATGAGCAGTAATACGGCAGCAATGGCTCCCAGGCCGGTGAGCAGTACAACCGGAGATTGGCCGGTGATCAGTGTGATGCTGAGAATAATCCCCACCAATAGGAATAATAGTTTGGCTATATCCAGATACCCCTGAATGCTGACCCCGTTATAGTTGGGGCGACTTTCGTAAATCTGGTTGATGGCCGTCAACAGCGCTGCAATGGTGATCATCGATACCCACAGAATCAGGAACAGGGCAATTTTGCTGATCATCTCCTGTGCTGAGGGAAATAAAAAGGCCATGATGTAAACCACCACCAGCGGAGCCAGCCAAGCCATGCGGAAAGGTTTCAAATGGCGCACCAGGATATCATCATATTTGGACGAGGAACGGGCAGCCAAACTCATAAAGAGGCGGGCAATTCCATACCGGAACAGAATAAACGCGATCACGCTCAGCAGCAGAACAACCCCAGCCGCTGTGGGTAAATTGGTTTGCAGCTGCTCAATAATTTCAGCGGTGGTCATTTTCCCTCCTGATGAGAAACCAGCATTATGTTGACAAATTCAATATATTTTATACCAATATTTCATCGGCATTCCGTAGAAATCCCTAAAGAGTCCGTGCTTTTGCAGTACCGATTTACCGACCAGGTACGTCAGTGATTCAACTGACCGTTCGCAGTTCCAAACCGGGAGGCGTGGGGCGACTTTGCCAGCCAGCCACGAGAAGGATTGGAAAGCTTTGGATTTTAAGATAATCATCCTCCACGCCATCAAAAATCCCAAAATTCAAGAATTGGAGGTTAAAAAAGTGGGTTGAAACATGACCTTAATAATTATTGATATATTCTATAAACAATATTGCATTTTGTTCCCGCTTGAAGTATATTAATGCTTCATCTTGATCAAGATTAATTTCCCAATACCAATAAGGAGGCCCGCATGAAAAAACTGAACCCCTACCTCAATTTCCCCGGCACCACCCGCGAGGCGTTGAATTTCTACAAAGACTGCCTGAAGGGTGAGATTGTCTCCATACAGACGTATGGAGAAGCCTATATGGAGGTGGAAGACAAATATAAAAACAACGTCATCCATGCCGAATTCAAAACGGACGGTGTTGAATTTATGGCTTCCGATGGCATGCCCGGATTTGCTGCAACTCCCGGGAATATGATCACCCTGTCCATTAATCTGGACGATGAGCAAGAGCAGAAAGACATTTTCAATGCGCTGGCTGCAGGTGGAAAGGTCACCATGCCGCTGGACAAGACCTTCTGGGGCGCCATCTTCGGTCAATTGACCGACCGCTTCGGCATCCAATGGATGCTGAATTGCGAAGTAAAGCAATAGAAAATCTAACCATTCAATTCTTCTAGGTGCTTATTTTAATAATAAGCACCTATTTTTATCATAGTAAATATTTTTCAGGTCGATCAACCAGCAAATCGATTAACCCATTTGGAAATCTTAATTTTTGGATATCTTTTTGCTGCCAGGTTAATCCATATCCAAACGATAAAGGTCCAACCCAAGTACCATCCCTTAGGCCCTAACCAATTGGAAGAAAGGGTTAAAAACGAGAGAAAAACAGCAATAAATGCAGTTTTAGGTTTGAGACGCGCAACCGCAGGCGTTAGCGGCAACAAATGATAAAACAACAAAGTTGGTGTGACAAAAGCGCCCGAAGCCATCAACATATCCATATCACCTCTGGAGAACCACACCGTTGCCAGAAAAAATGGCACTCCCCACCAACCAAGACTAATATTATGCGACCACTCGCTTACCGGATAATAGGTATTAAAATCCCGGATTGCCGGGAACCAATCCCCCCAAATAAGAACAGAAATGATCATCCAAATAAAAAATGCAATAATATATGTCTTCTTTGCTCCCAGACCAAAAAAAGTAATGTGCGGTTTAAGAAGAGCAAAAGGGACCAACCAGGGCAAGCCCAGCATCCCAAACAGAGCTAATCCATCGATTTGACCCAAGAAAATTACCCATATAAGAGGAAGACATAAAAAGGAAGCTATTGCGCTTAGGCGGTTGACTGATCGCAAAAAAGTGGCCATCGAAAATGCAGCACAGGTAATACCGATTAGAATCGGGTAGTTCAAAAAATGGATGATGGATATAGTCCATGGCTGATACCAAGATGGAATGTTTCCTACGGAAAAAAAATATACCCAGTCGTAAGCGATAAAGCCGTTGACTGGTATGATTGTCGCCACCACAGAAAATAAGAAACATAAAAATAGAAAAAAAACGATGGCGGTTGGAATTTTTAACCGTCGTTGAAAAATTATTTGTTCTGGAAAAACCATATCCAAAATTGTTACAATCTTCTTCATGTCCCCCTTGATTGAAACCACAAACCCTCGTAATTTATAAATTACAATATATATTAAATCAGTTTTCTAAAATGATGTCAAGCTCCATCCAAGGATGAACATCCACACTCTGGTATTTGAATTGCTTTAATAATTTTGTTCTGGTTCAGGAAGAGTAAAATTATCCAGGGATAAATAATCTAGTAATTGCTAGTGATTGATCTAGATATAATCATGTTTAATCTGATAGAGCAAAACAAAGTAACATCGAGCATGGAAAATCAACCGATCGCAATCCTCACCGACTCAACCTGTGATATCCTGGATGATCTGATCCAACAGTACAACAACCAGGTGATCCCCCAGATAATCATCTGGGGAAATACTCAATCCCTTGACCGGGTGGATATGCAGCCAAACGAATTCTATGAGCTGCTCATCAACACCACTGGACTGGGCGCGCTGGCCTTATGCGGATATTGCGAGGGGTAGGCCCCGGATTAATCCGCGATCACGTAACGATACTTAACCGGACCTTCGAACTGGTAATGCCCGCGGTAGCGCTCGGGCAGCAGTTCGGCAACTTTGTACATAATCTCGTCCGTTACAGCCTGGCGCGCACCGCGTGAAGGGGAGTCCCCGTTCATGTTGATGCGAAACGGCGTCCCGACGCGAATGTGAAAGTCTGTCCGGCGCAGCCGCTTCAAATTCTCCCAGAAATTTTCGTACCCATGAAACCCCACTGGCATAATGGTGGCACCGCTTTTCAATACCAGTGTGACCACCCCCGGTTTGCCAGGCAGCATCTGCCCGTCCTTGCTGCGCGTTCCCTCCGGGAAAATGACCAGAATTTTTCCCTGTGAAAGAACCTCAAGCATCTGACGAAAAGCCTCCCGATCAATTTCATCGCGGTCGATGGGGATAACACCCCACTGATCGAAAAGAAATTTGAGCAGTGGATTGTTCCAGCTTTCCTTTTTTGCGATACCGATAATCCCCGGGTTATCGATGTGGGGGATCAACACCGGGGCCTCAAGAAAATTAATATGGTTGCCGACGATGATCAGAGGGCCGTTGTTGGGAACCTTTTTCAATTCTTCGACATTGATCCGGCACACAGCGCGAAACACCAGCCGCAGGAACCAATTTATCAAGCGGTAGCGAAAGATCACTCCTCCACCCCATTTAGGCTGGTGATTACTTCGAGCGCTCCCGGCACCAATTCGATGGACAGCTCGTGCCCGGCAGTGCAGATCGTCTCGCCATCCGCATGAGCCGGGATGCTGCCTTCGATTGCGCGCACGCTAACTGTCCGCGAGCGAACCATGCGCACAGCCGGATGCGCACCCTGCGAGCCGCTGAAAAATTTAATCGCCAGCGGCAGGATGCCTAACTGGCTCACATGCCCGGCTAGGCAAAGGTCAAAAGTCTCGTCGCTGGGGTTGCCATC
>JAJZTR010000108.1 GCA_021848775.1 Chloroflexota bacterium
GCAAGGATGGCGAATCCAGCGATCCATACCCATGAATTTCCTATTTTTCCGGTTGAACGACTGACTTTGCGTGTCATCGGGTTGATTCTCCTCGTGGTTTTGAATATTCTATTTGATTCAAACTGGATTGGAAAGTTACATCAGGAGCGATTTTCCTCTCCGCCACAAATTTTCTATAACCCGGCGGAAATTAATTCTTCCTTCTCCGGGGAAAAAATGTACAATAGTCTTGCAGTAAATTCAACTTGATATATCCGACCTGATTTAATCTCCTATGGATCCGTCCCGTTTCCTCACCAAAACCTTACGCACCATCCCTCAAGGCGAAGTTGCCTCTCAGATCATGGCGGCTTCCCTGGCAGCGGTCGAACCGGCAGCTGCTGTACTCCGCCACCTTAAGATAGATGGCACCACGCTGACAGCCGGGCTGAAAAGTTATGATCTAACCCGCATCGACCGTATATTCCTGATAGCTGCCGGGAAGGCTGGCGTGCCCATGGCCCGGGCAGCGGTGAGCATTCTTGGCAGCAAAGTGACCGCTGGAATGGTTATCGTCAAAGACGGGTACGGTTCAAAGGATGGCGAGCTTCCACCCTCCATAAAGGTCATCGAGGCCAGGCATCCGATCCCGGACGAACGCGGTGCTGCTGCTACTCGCGAAATTCTTTCCATGGTGTCTCAGACTACGCCGGATGATCTGGTATTGTGCCTCCTTTCAGGAGGTACTTCAGCACTGCTGACCGCGCCCGCGCCAGGGATCAGCCTGACCGATCTGCAAAAATTGACCGATTTTCTGCTGCGCAGCGGTGCAAATATTCAAGAATTTAATACATTGCGCAAACATTTGGACACAGTCAAAGGTGGAGGGTTAGCCCAGGCCGCTGCCCCGGCTCAAATCCTTTCCCTTATTCTATCGGATGTGGTGGAAGACTCTCTAGATGTGATCGCCTCAGGCCCGACTTCGGCGGACGCCAGCACCTACTTGCAAGCGGGAAGAATTGTTAAATATTACCAGCTGGATGAAGTGCTTCCTGGTTCCATACTTTCCCGTCTGCAGCGCGGGATGCAACGGGAGATCCCTGAAACTCTGAAACCGGGTGACCCCCTTTTCGAGCGGGTCGAAAACGTATTGGTGGGCAGCAATCGCCTGGCAGCCCTGGCAGGGCTGGAAGCTGCACGGCAGTTCGGGTTCAATACCCGGTTACTGACCGCAGCAATGCAAGGCGAAGCACGCCAGGCTGGGTGGATTCTGGCTGGCATTGCCCGAGACATTGCCAATGGAGGTTTTTCCATGACCCGTCCGGCTTGCATCATTGCCGGGGGCGAGACCACTGTGAACGTGCGCGGTACAGGTCTGGGAGGTCGGAATCTGGAATTGGCGTTGGCGGCGGTTAGCGGCATGAGCGGGCTGCAGGAGGTGCTGCTGGTTTCGCTGGCAACAGATGGCGGCGACGGACCAACCGATGCCGCCGGGGCGGTTGTCTCCGGTGAGACATTAACCCGCGCGCGGGACCTTCACCTGTCTCCGATGGAGCATCTGGCGCGCAATGATTCCTATCGATTCTTTGCAGCGCTGGATGATTTGATCAAAACAGGACCAACCCAGACCAACACCAATGACTTGGTATTTTTGTTTGCCTTTTAAATCCCGTTAAACGGAACTATTTCCCACCCAAAAGAACATCTACCTGGGTTTTATTTCTTCCTGGATGACCACAGGTTCCAATTCTGTTGCGTCTGCCTCAACCGCCTTCGCTTTTACAGCCAATGCAGTTCTTCTTTTCTGGCGCTGAATGGAGATCCAGGATTTAACAAAGGGCAGGCGCAAAATTAATAGGATGACTAAAATAACCCCCGCGGTCAGCGGTTTCCACAAATCTCCTTTAAGTTCAAGTAGATTTCCTTTGACCACCAGCGCCAGGTGTATAACCGCGGTCACTCCGGCAAGGTACACGAGTTTGTGCAGTTTTTTCCAACCCTTGCCAAGCGTTTTCTTCCACCATTTTCGCGAGGTTAGCGCCAGCAGCATCAGAGCAGTGATGGTCAATAAACCCCACAGGATGTAGGGTTTATCCATGTTGTCGATGCGGAATAAGCGGAAATCGAATCTGTAATCCAACCCAACGTTGATCAGCAAGTGCAGGGTGGCATAGTAAAAGGTCCATAGACCCAAAGGCCGTCGCAGCTTGAGCACCAGCGGGATATCGAAGAGGGTATTGATCGGCGAACAGGCCAGGGTTAACAAAAGAAAGATAATGGCAATATCACCCGACCACTGCGCAGCCGCTTGAATCGGGTTGATGGTCAGATTCCCGGTGAAATAGGCTCCAGCCAGCAGGATTAACGGCAGCGGCGCCAGAAAGTGGACGGCTCTCCGCAATGGATTAACGGCTTTGACGTTGCTCATTGTGCGTCAGTAATTTGAAATCAAGTTCATGCCGGCATAGAGCGAACTGACTTGCCCCTCATATCCATTGAACATCAACGTCTCGCGGCGGCGGTCTTCGCCAATTCGGCGTTCGGTCGCCTGGGACCAGCGTGGATGGGGCACTTCCGGATTTACGTTGGAATAGAATCCGTATTCCCTGGGGGCAATGGAATTCCACAGTGTATTGGGTTTTTCTTCTACCAGTTCGATGCGGATGATGGATTTTACGCTCTTGAAGCCGTATTTCCAGGGCACTGCCAGCCGGATGGGAGCGCCATTCTGAGGCAGTAATTCCTTACCATACAATCCGGTTACCAGCAGCGCCAAATCATTCATAGCCTCATCCAGCCGCAACCCTTCAGTATACGGCCATGGAAAAAAAGGGCTTTCCAGTCCTGGCATGTGCTCATCATCTATTTTTGTGGTGAACTTGACATACTTGGCGCTGGTCATGGGATCCACTTCGGACAGCAGGGATGACAGCGGGAAACCAGTCCAGGGGATCACCATCGACCAGCCTTCCACGCAGCGCAGGCGGTAAATTCGTTCCTCCTGCGGGAAGGCGCGCA
The DNA here is from genome assembly GCA_021848775.1 of Chloroflexota bacterium. Classification (GTDB taxonomy): domain Bacteria; phylum Chloroflexota; class Anaerolineae; order Anaerolineales; family Anaerolineaceae; genus Bellilinea. The sequence goes on from JAJZTR010000108.1 coordinate 2,998, forward strand.
GATCATCGATGTCATAGGTGCGGGGATGGTTCACCAGACCGCTGACTTCAACCTGCCAGGGAGAGGTGGGGAAGCCTTCAGCCAGTACTGCCACCCCTTCTTTGTTTGTGGTGAACTCGTAGTAGTTATTGTAATGCGTAATGTCGTCATAGCTGTTCGCCGGGTCGCCAAGTTCGTCGGTCGCCCCGGTTGCAGACTGGGCGGCATCTATGCTGGCGGGCGCAGGTTTCACACCGCAGGCAGCTAACAGGGTCGTTGCCCCAACGGCTGCTGAGAGCTTCATAAACTGCCGCCGGTTGAGGTATACACTCTCTGGTGTGATCTCAGAGGAAGGGATGATGGGATACTCTGGTTTTCTCATCAGGACCTCCAGTCCATCAGGATAAAGCGGTATTCAATAATTATGTTAATAATATAACAAAAATTGTCCGATTTTAAGGGTGGAAAATTGCCTGGAGATTAGAGTTTTTTAATAGAAATACCGTTTCAGGCGTAATAAATCCTGTACCATAACCCGGATGAGACAGGTCCCCAAAATTCGTAGATAATCCTGGGGGAACTCGAAGTGGAGCGCAAACAATTCCTAGAAAAGGGTCGCGTATCCGCAATTATTGTTTGAGTCGAGACTGATGCAATTTACTTTTTTCTGAATATTCTAAACAATATTGCCAACCCTGCCAGAATGAGCAAAGTCGGGGTGAGGATGTCCCAGGAGATCCCCACCAATGCCACCACGCCAACGACCAGAGTCGCCAGGCCAAAAAGAGTCAGGCCAAAAGCCGCGCCGGAATAACGCCCAGCCCGCCCCGCAGAAACCAGCCCCCCCAGCAACGCGCCAAGGCCGGGCATAAGAATTGCCACCGCCCACCAGCGGTATTTACCGAACACTTCGGCAATATCGTAGAGGTTCAGATTTTTCAGCAGAAAGCCTGCCCCCAGGAAGATAGCCCCCAGCCCGATCCACAGACCGATGTTGAGGATCCCGCCGACACCTTCCACTTTCTTCCCGCTGATTCCCTCCAGGAGGACCGACAGCCCACCGGCGAGCACCATCAAAGGCCACCATACCGCCCAGTCCAGACCCAAAAGAAACATCAAGGCTAAGGTGAGCAGCACAATCCCACCACCGAGGCCGTTTCGTACCGCGGCACCAAATTTGCCCGTGTTTTGCAAGGTGGTGAAAGCGCTGCCGAAGGATGCCAGCGCAGGTGCCAGAATAAATAAAGCCCACCAGTTGTAACGGGGTCCCAGCCAGCCCAGCTGCTGGCATAACAAAATCAGACCCCCAATGATCAGAATTAACCCCCAGACAACACCACTATTCTTTTTCTTTGGTTTTACAGGCGCTTGGGTTTGAGTTACAACTGGTTGATCATCCATCTCAAGCCTCCTGCCAGAAACGAACCGATATTTTGATAACACCTGCTATAAATACGGATTCAAGCCCATGAAGGTTGCTTAAGATATCAAACGCCCGGGTGAGGGGGGCACCCGAACGTTTGATGTATCATTTTAGCACAATCGATAACCCCATTCAATGAGATTGTTAGAAAAATAGCATATTTATCCTGTAACGTTTGTCAATACTTTACACCCCCACCTGAGGGGTTGTTGATAATTGACGATCCATGCTGCGCATGCTATAGTAATTTTGCATTTATCCGGCAATCAAAAAAAACAAGTTTTGATGCTTTAACCTGGTCAGGGTGTTATTTCTTTTAGATTGTCGATTATCCAACCTGAAATATTTACCTGCCACTGCAGTGAACTCTCCTGGGTAAAGGTACTCATGACCGTCACCACTCCGCTGATAGTTGAAGATCTGTCCTTTCGCTACCGCAGCCGAGAGGTGCCGGCGATTCAAGAAATCAACCTGTCCATCGAGCCCGCCCAGGTGGTGCTGTTGGCGGGGGCGTCCGGCTGCGGAAAAACGACCCTGATTCGCTGCATCAACGGTCTGATTCCACGAAGTTACAAGGGTGATTTGACTGGACGGGTTTTACTGCAGGGTCAGGAGGTCACCGAACTCTCGCTGGCACGCATTTCTCAAATTGTGGGCACGGTGCTGCAGGACCCTGAACGACAAATCCTCGGGTCGATCGTCAGGAACGAGGTTGCGTTTGGCCTGGAGAACCTGGGCTGGGAACGCGCCGAGATACGGGCTGCCATCGATGCGGCGCTTGATCGCCTGAAGATCACCCATTTGCGCGAAAGGGAAACCCATTTCCTATCCGGCGGAGAGAAACAAAAAGTGGCGCTGGCTGGGGTCCTGGCCATGCGCCCTAATATCCTGATGCTCGATGAGCCGTTGGCCAGTTTAGATCCAGCCAGTGCTCAGGAAGCATTGGATCTGGTGCGCCGTCTTGCCGATGAAGGCATGACAGTCCTGATGGTGGAACACCGCGTCGAAGACGTGCTGCGGATTCACCCGGAGCGGGTGCTCTTTATGAAAGACGGGCGTATTCATTACGATGGCACACCGGAAAATATCCAGAGGAACGTGGAATTCCGCGAGGTTAAGCTGCCTGCCAGGATGATTCTGGCTGCCGCCCGGGAAGATCCGCCCCCGGCTGAAATTCAAGCGCTGCCTTCAGCATCCACCGGCACGCAATCACCGATGGTGGAGTTCAAGGATGTGGCTTTTGCCTACGAGGGCGGGCCGGAAATCCTGCACCATATCGATCTGAAAATCAACCGAGGTGATGTCATTGCGGTGCTGGGACCGAATGGAGCCGGGAAGACCACCCTGGTCAAACATGCCATTGGACTGTTGAAACCCAGTTCCGGGCAGGTGCTGGTCAACGGGCAGGACACCCATCACTTGAGCGTCGCGGAAATTGCCAGCACGCTGGGTTATGTATTTCAAAGCCCAAGTCACATGTTGTTTGCTCCAACCGTACGTGAGGAGTTGGCCTTTGGTCCAACCAACCTGAAACACCCGGCCGAGCAAATCCGAGAGGAGGTGAGTCAGGCAGTAGAAATCGTGAATTTGGGTGGATACGAAGAGACGCCGCCGCTTTCGATGTCGTTTGGGCAGCAAAAACGTGTCAGCATTGCAGCGATTCTGGCGATGCGCTCGCGCATCCTTGTGATGGATGAGCCGACTGCCGGGCAGGATTATAAAAACTACATGACATTTATGAATTCCATTTTACAGCTTCCTGCATTCGAGGCAATCCTGTTTATCACCCATGACATCGACATGGCAGTGATCTTTGCCAACCGGGTTCTGCTGGTGAACGACGGGCAGATTGTCTCAGACGGTCCCCCCTACGAGGTTCTGTACGACCAGCAGCGTCTGATCGACAACCGGCTGGTTCCAACCAGTCTGCTGCAGGTCAACCTTGACTATTTCCCCATGACCCAAAAGTTTTGCAGCGCTGAAAGTCTGGCTCATCGCGTTCCGATGAACGGGTAGCCAGAAAGGATCTATTCGCGTCAGTTCTTTTTGTCCATTAAGACAGAGGAGGAAATTATGGATCGGAAACTGGTATCGGTGATACTCTCCATCGTGGGAGTTTTTGCATTTTTCCTGTTGATCGTTTGGATCGGCGGCATGATCAATCCTAACCTTCAGCTGGATGAAACCGGTGTGCTTCGCTTCGCATTTGTGGGAATCGGCCTGCTCATCGTTTTTGTAGTGTACCTGCTGACGCGCCAGAGTAAAATCTGGGAAGTGGGCACGCGCGAGGTGGTCTATATGGCCATTGGCGCGGCCCTGTATGCTGTGCTTTCCTTCCTCTTCAATGGCACTGTTTTTGCGGTGCCATCCGTCAGCCAGGTGGCGCTGCGGCCGGCCGTTGCCATACCCATGTTCTTTGGTTACGCCTTTGGACCGTCCGTAGGCTTGTTCACCGGCGCTGTCGGCAATATGTTCGGCGACGCGCTTACCGGCTTCGGACTTTCGCCGCAATGGTCGGTGGGCAATGGCTTGATCGGCATGGTGGCAGGCATGGCAAAACTGTTCAAGGATCAGCAGAAGGGCATCAACATCGTCTTGTGGATCAGCCTTGCGTTGGCGCTCATCGTCACCGCCATTTTCTTTATAAACCGCTCTGTTCCCAATATGACCTTCTTCGACCCGGAAAACAATATCTTCGGTGACGCGACCATTTCCACTTTTGCCGGTGTTTCAGCGATCGTCGGCTTCCTGCTGGTGCTGCTGGTGAGGTACATCTTCCGCAGCAACATTGATGTTGCTGCAGCCGTCACCTGGAGTTTACTGGGCAACTTCATCGGTATCGGGTTTGCCGCCATATCCGACATTTGGATTAACGGCTTCCCGCCGGCGGTAGCCATCGTCGGTGAGTTTATCCCGGCAGCTGGCCCGAACGCTATCTTTGCAGCCATACTGGTGCCCATTCTCGTAGGCGCTTACGCTGCCGTCCAGCGCCAGACCGGGCGTTAAATCAACCTGTAAACGGGAGCAGGTGGTTTTCCTGCCTGCTCCCGCCCTGAGGTCAATCCATGCTGGTAACCTGGCGTTATAAACCGCGCAAATCCCTCATCCAGAGCTTCGATCCACGCGCCTGGCTTATTTTCTATGCCTGCTTTTTAGGGTGCACCATCCTATTCTGGGATTTGCGTTACCAGCTGGCTCTATTCACCCTGACCTTCATAACGCTTCTGACATCAGGGATTAAGTTCAATGAAATGAAACGTGCCTGGATCTTTATTGGTGGTTTCGTTATCTTTTTCTCATTCCTGACATTTCTAACCGGCCGCGGCGGTCTCGAGTTATACACCGAAGAACACCTGCTCGCACGCCTGGCGGCCAAATTTACCATTTTGGGCTGGCGCCCAACCCTCACCATTACCGCTGAAAAGACCATGTACGCTGTTACCATGCTGGTCCGCGTGTTCAGTCTGGCGAGCATGACCATTTTGATCCCTTACTCGCTCAACCCGGCGCATTACGGGATTACCTTCCGGGGTCTGGGATTGCCGGATAAGGTGGCCTATGGCATGGACCTTACCATGCGTTTCATCCCGTCTTTTGGGCGCGATTTCATGCTGACGCGGGATGCCCAGCGTGCCCGCGGCTATGAACTGGAAAAAATATCCGGCGGTCTTTTTGCGACCGTGCGCAAACTGGCGCCGCTCATCGTGCCGGTGACAATCCATGCCATTGTCGGCAGCGAGGACATCATCGATGCCATGGATTTGCGTGCTTTTGGCATTGGTCCGCGCACCTGGCTCGAGCAGCTTAAATACCGCAAACGCGACCGGGCTTTGATCGCGTTTGGGATTGTTATTTTGGTTGTCAGCGTGGGGTTGTCGCTGCTTAGTTTCGGTAAATTCTGGGTGCCGCAGTTACTGATTGACCTGGCAGTTTAACCCTACAAGACCTTTTTCACTTCCAGCTTCCCGCCCTGTTTGAGCTGGCTGTTTTCGACTGCATCGGCTGAGCCCAGCACCACTACGGCGCTGTTTTGAGAAGCAGCTTCCAAAACTTCGCCGAAATTGCGGAAATCAGCCGGGGAGGTTGTCAGAACCTCATCGCGAAGCCGCTGGCGTTCCTCATCATTGATCCCCAACAGGTAACGCGCAAGCGAAGTATATCCCTTGGCGTCAGGTAATTGGTAAGCATCGATTTCGCCAATCGCGCCGATGATGGCCTTGGTCAACTCGGACTCACTTATATCCATGCTGCGTAGGAATGCGCCAGCCTGGTCGTATGCCGTGAGGGTGCGGTCTAAATTGGGGTCGCGGTAGGACAGGTAATTGAAGGCGCCGGAGTGCTGGTCGAAGACGGAAAAACCGCCGTAAGCTCCACCCTGGACGCGAATCTTGTCCCACATATAAGTTCCCCGTAAATAAGGCGTGATGACAAATGCCGAACCATGCAGTTGGTAGCCGGCAGTGTATAAATTGGTTCCTTTGCCAACAAAATTGACTTGCGAGGGGACGGTCAATCCTTCCGGGGATGGCAAACTGGAAGGCTGCCAGGCTTTTGCGGGTAATCCTCCAACTGGCAGACTTCCGAGGAAATCTGCCATCTGTCCACGCACGACATTCCAGCTGGCGCTGTCGACGGTGGCATTGCATAAAGCGTACGGTTGGCGCAGCAGCAGCGTGCGCATTTCTTCAAAGGCGTCCTGCACGCCTGCCCAATTCTGGTCGATCTGCTGCAGTAAATTGCGCAGGAAGAATAGCTGGCTGATTCCTCCCATTTCCTCGGCTGCCCAGTCAGCCTGGCTGTAACGCGCCTTCAGGCGGGAATTAACAACCCGGTGACCGGCTTGAGTTAGCCCGGCTTCCATACCGGATTTCTCTTCCAGCACTATTTGCCGAATTCGCTCCCGGTCATGCAGCCGGGCACTGTATAGAACATCCTTGAGAATATTGAGCAAGTCCGATGTCTGACTGACCATCGCCTTGCCGCGGATAAACAACCAGGCTGCACCTTCCGTCGCTTTACGCGATGCAGAGGTGAAAATTGCAGGGTGGATGCCGCCTGTTCGCTGCCCTATTCGCTGCATTAATTCAACAAAATTCTGATCGGTGGTTCCGGTTTCGAGCAGCGCGCGGCTGAAAACCGGCACATAGGGCAGGTGTTCCTGGGGTAATGCGCGCAAATTGAAACCAAGGTCAACATACACAATTCCATTGGTGAATAAATCGTGGAAAAGGACCGTGCTTTCCCCTGTTCTCTGAATGTCGATTGGAATTAATTTTATGGTTTTGTCCAGGTCGTCGCGTTTAAGCATTGGTATTGTGGCTAATGCTTCCGGTGTGTCCGCATTTTCCTGGCGTTGATGAAGTTCACTGGTCGTTTCGATGATTTCGCTTAGTTCGACCGGAGACATTTTAGCTCGGGCTTGTTCCAACCTTTTTTGTTCTGCTTCTGCCCGGCGGGTGCCAAGTTCA
>JAJZTR010000001.1 GCA_021848775.1 Chloroflexota bacterium
GTTGGATGCTCTGACTGCTTAGCCGTGAACGATCAATATAAACTCACCCTTGCGGGGACCCAGGATTTTTTTGACCTCGGCTGGGGTTCCCCGGGCGATGATTTCGGATGGCAGCGTAAGATCGAATCCCAGCGTCATGCGCTGGCCTTTTCCGAATGTTTTTTCGACATCATCCAACAGGGCTGCCAACCGGTAAGGGGTATCCATGAGGACCAGGGGCATGCGCAATCCTCGCAGGCGCGTCAGTTCCTGCCGGCGCTCCCCGGGAACTCGCGAAAGAAAGCCGCCGTAAACAAATTTCTCGATCTTGAAATCCAGAATGGACAACGCTGCCATAAGTGAGGATGGGCCGGGAATGGGCATCACTTGCAGCCCGCTCAGGCTGGCTTCCTGAATTAAATAAGCCCCGGGATCGGCAAAAACCGGCGTGCCGGCATCCGAGATCAACGCAAAACTGGCGCCTTTGAACATGCGCAGCACCAGATCGGCTGTCATTTCGGCCTCATTATGCTCATTGAGGGTGATTAATTCTCTTTCAGGAACCTCTAATCGTTTCAGCAGGGTGCTTCCTTCACGCCGTTCTTCACAAATAATCCCGTCGACAGTTTTTAGAATATCCAATGCGCGCAAGGTTATGTCGCGCGGGTTGCCAATTGGGGTGGCTACGATATATAATTTACCGGCTTTGCTCATATAATGAATTATATTCTATAGTTGCAGCCAATCCACACACCTTTTCACGCTTCGACTGAATTTATTATTTTTCTCGGAATTTTTGGGAGGGTTATGATTAATTATTTTTCAGGTTTAAACCCCATCATTCAAGCCCTTCTAGCGACCTTGTTCACCTGGGCTGTGACAGCATTGGGGGCGGCCGGAGTGTTTTTGGCTAAAGATATCCACCCGCGATTGTTGAATGCACTACTGGGATTTGCCAGCGGTGTGATGATTGCTGCCAGTTATTGGTCGCTGCTGGCGCCCGCGATTGAAATGTCGGAAGGCGGCAGCCTGCCCAATTGGTTTCCCGCAGTCACCGGATTTTTACTAGGCGGGGCATTCCTGTATCTGGTCGACCGGCTCCTGCCGCACCTGCATTTTCAAACACCCAATATTGGAGCCGCTGAAGGACTGAAAACGTCGTGGCAGCGCTCGGTTTTGTTAACCCTTGCGATTACGCTGCATAATTTTCCCGAGGGCTTGGCAGTCGGGGTGGCTTTTGGTGCGGCTGCCACAGGTCTGAGCGACGCCACAACAGCTTCGGCGATCGCTCTGGCAATCGGTATCGGCATTCAAAACTTCCCGGAAGGTCTGGCCGTATCAGCGCCGCTGCGCCGGGAGGGTCTATCACGCGGCAAAGCGTTCATGCTGGGGCAGGCATCCGGCATGGTCGAGCCGTTGGCAGGGGTTTTGGGGGCTGCCGCAGTTTTTTACATCCAGCCCTTGCTGCCGTATGCACTGGCATTTGCAGCAGGAGCGATGATTTACGTCTGCGTTGAGGAATTAATTCCCACGGCAAAAACAGGACTCCATTCGGATATTGCCACCGTCGGGGTCATGCTCGGTTTCGCTGTGATGATGCTTTTGGATGTAGCCCTAGGATAATCGATGAAGTTATCAAAAGTCACACGCATCACTTTTCTGTTGACCGGCTTTTTTGCGCTCGATAAGCTGGTTGCTTTTACCCGCCAGGTGATTATTGCCCGTCAATTCGGTCTGTCGCGTGAATTGGATGCGTTCAATGCCGCCAATAACCTGCCGGATATGCTATTTGCGCTGATTTCCGGCGGGGCACTGGCGCTGGCATTTATACCTGTGCTTTCTGAGGAAATTACCCGCGACGGACGTCCTGCCGCCTGGGATTTATTCAGTAAGATTGCCAACCTGGCTTTCCTGGCAACCGCCGCGGTGGCTGTCGTGGTCGCTTTAATTGCAGATCCGCTGGTGCGCTGGGAACCGGGTATTGCCCCTGGGTTCACAGAACCTCAGCAGCAAATTGTCGTCGATCTGATGCGGCTCAATCTGATTGCCACCCTGATATTTTCGATCAGTGGTCTGGTGATGGCGGGTCTGCAGGCAAATCAACATTTCCTCCTGCCGGCGATGGCGCCGCTATTCTACAATTTTGGCCAGATTTTTGGCGCTTTAATCCTTTCACCTGAGGAAGGCTACACCATCGGATCGATTACCCTGCCAGCCTTTGGTCTCGGGGTCTACGGTCTGGTTTATGGGGTGATCATCGGCGCTGGGCTGCACCTTGGCATTCAAATCCCTGGGCTGCTGCGATTTGGATTCCGCTGGACCAAAGGCCTGGGTTTGAAAACCGAGCCAGTGCGAAAAGTTCTGCGCCTGATGGGACCGCGGTTGGCAACCATGTTTTTCATTCAAATGATATTCCTGGTCAAGGACAACCTGGCTTCGCGCCTTGAAGAAGGTGCTGTTACGGCATTGACTTACGGGTGGATGATTTTTCAAGTTCCAGAGACCCTTATCGGAACCGCAATCGGCACAGCTCTGCTGCCGACCTTATCTGAACATATGGCATTGGAACAGCGTGAAGCCTTTCAGCAATCGGTGGAACGCGCAGTGCGCGTTTTAATCGCGCTTACACTGCCGGTTGCGGTGATTCTTTCCTTTGGGCTTGAACCCTTGGTGGAAATGGCATTCGAATTTGGTACTGCAGGGACCAGTTTATTAACCTGGGTCACACGAGCCTACCTGGCTGGTTTGTTAGGTCAAAGCCTGGTGGAGGTGTCCGCAAGGTCCTTCTATGCCCGTCAAAACGCTCTGACACCCCTGCTGGCATCAGGAGTTACACTCGTCCTGTACATTGCCCTGGGTACGCAGTTGTATCGGCTTCTGGGCGCTCCAGGTATCAGCCTTTCGGATACGATTGCATTTACCACCGAAGCTGCTCTGCTATTGATCCTGCTTAACCGGCGGCTGGTCAAATCTATCAAGGCGGGCGGCAGCTTACTGCGGGCTTTTCTGGCGGCTGCTCTGAGTGGGGCAGTGGTCTGGTTGTTGATGGGTGTTTTGGGGGGAATGCATCCACTGATACAAAGCGGGGTTGCCATGGCAGCCGGGACGGTTGCGGCTTTACCATTCATTTGGCCTGAGCTGCGCCTGCTTCTGCGTTTGTAGTGGGGTATAATTGGGCGCATGACTCAACCAGAAACTATAGAACCGACGCCCCACGCCGATCCGCATGACGAGGTCGAACAATCACCCAGAAAAAAAACTGGCCGTTTCAAGGTGTACTTGTTAGGGTTGTTGATCCTCCTCGCTGGAGGCGTGTTGGGAGCCTTTTTCGGTTATCAAGCCGGTTTATCGCTGCGAATGCAAGCCGAGCAAGACCAAAAAGTTATGGTGGCGACCGAGCAATACCAATTGGGATTGGCAGATTTGAATGCCGGCCGCTACGAAACCGCGAAAAAACGGTTCGAGTTTGTCATTAATATCGACCCAAATTTTCCGGGCGCTGCTGATCAGCTGGCGAAGGCATTGCTCGAATACTCCCTGGCGTTGACACCAACGCCTGCGCCCACTCCAACCCTAGCACCCACGCCGGATCTGCGCGGGGAACAGGAGATGTTCGCGACAATTCAGCAAGCCCTGGCAAACCAGGACTGGGCTGGCGCGATTGTTCACATCGAGGCCTTGCGCAATCTGAATCTGGAATTCCAGGCGGTTGATGTTGATGGGATGTATTACATTGCTTTACGTTATCTTGGCGTGCAAAATATCCTCAGTCAAGGTGAGCTTGAGGTTGGTATTTATAATCTCACACTGGCCGAGCGGTTTGCACCGCTGGATGTGGAAGCGCGAAACTACCGCGTATGGGCCCGCCAGTACATTGCCGCCGCCAGTTTTTGGAAAATCGATTGGCCGCGGGTAATTGCCTACTTTGGCGAGATTTATCCCGCTCTGCCAAATTTGCGCGATTCCTCAGGTCTGACAGCAACCGAACGATACCGGCAGGCCCTGGTGGGATACGGCGACCAATTGGTCATGGAATCCAAGTATTGTGATGCTCAACTGCAATATGAGGCGGCCTTGAATTTCAGTAATTTGCCGGATGTGCAAACCAAGGCGACCTCCGCTGCTGAAATGTGCGCGAATGAGTCGCAGCCGGATGAGGTCATTGAGCCAACGCCAACCCCGCCGACGACCACTGTTACCGAAACCGCACTTACAGGGGAAGTTCCCAGCGAGACAACCACACCGCCTGAAACAACCCCATCCCCATAATTATCCAACAACAACCCGGGAGTAAAGCTATGACTCTTCCAACCCTGGCTCTGGCGCTGGCTTACTGGCTGCATATTATCGCGACTGTGATGTGGGTGGGCGGGATCATGACATTATCCATGCTGGTCATTCCGGCAGCCCGGCGAACCCTGGAAACCAAGGATTACGTGGCTTTGCTCGGGCGATTGCAGGAGGGATTGCAGCGCGTCGGCTGGTTAAGTCTGGCTGTATTGATCGCTACCGGGATGTTCCAAATGGCAGCCCACCCATCCTATGATGGATTATTAGGCATAACCAATAACTGGGCTGTGGCGATTTTCATCAAGCATCTGGTCATCAGCTTGATGGTGCTGGTCAGCGCTTACCTGACCTGGGGATTGATGCCTGCTTTGCGCAGGATCGCCTTGCAGCGCGCAGCCGGTCTGACGGTCGATGAAGGAAAGAACCGCCTGCTCCAGCGACGCGAATCTCTTGTTTTGACCATAAACCTGGTCTTATCCATCATCGTGCTGCTTTTTACAGCCATTGCCCGATCTGCCTGATCCGGTAAATACCCATTTCGATGCCAGTTTACGAACCGTCCTTAAGGGACGGTGGCTGCCTCTGACTGAAAACAGACATTAGAGGATTCACCTTCGCAAAAGTGACTGACTTTCCACCGTTCACTGCGCATAGCCAATTTCTGCATCAAGGATTATCGGCTGCCAAGGTCCCATTAAGATCATGCGGCATCGCCCCGCCGATCAGCACCGGAACGATCTGGCCGACAGGAGCTTTATCATTGATAACCACGTAGCCGTCAATTTCAGGGGCATCGCGGTAGGAGCGTCCAAATGAAACACCTTTATCCTGCCCTTCCACCAGCACATCCAGGGTTTTACCAATCAAAGTCTGGTTCTTTGCCAGTGAAATCGTCTCCTGTATCAGCATGAACTGCTTGTAGCGTTCCTCTTTGATTTCAGCCGGAATCGGGTCTCCTAACGGCTCAGATGCCGTACCCTGCTCAAAGGAAAATGTGAACGCGCCGGCTCGGTCCAGTTTTATCTCGCGCAGGAAATCGAGAAGTGTTTGGAACTCGGCATCCGTTTCTCCCGGGTAGCCGACGATAAACGTGCTGCGCAGCGCCAGTTGGGGAATGGCGATCCGCATCTTTTCAACGGTCTTGTAGACCCAGTCCATATTGGCCGGGCGGCGCATCCGTTTGAGCGTATCCGGATGGGCATGCTGTAAAGGCATATCCAGATACGGTAAAATCCGCGGGTTTCCTGCCATCGTTTCGATCAGGCGGTCGGTGACATAGCCAGGGTATGCGTACATCACCCGGATCCACGGGATGGATGTGTTTTGCAGGATTTGATCCAGCAGGGTTGGCAGACCATCGCGGAGGCCAAGATCGTGTCCATAATTGGTGGTGTCCTGGGCAATCAGAATCAATTCTTTGACGTCCATTTCCTCCAGTGCCTGCGCATCAGCGACGATGGTCTCAGACGGACGGCTGACCAGTGTGCCTTTGATCAACGGAATGGCGCAAAAGGCACAGGGACGGCGGCAGCCGTCAGCGATTTTCAAATAGGCGCTGCTGCCTTGAATGGCGGCGCGCAGCACATTATGTTCATCCCGTCCGACTGTTGCAGCTTCAGGAAGATGATAACGGGGCGTAGGCGTCCTCTGCCGCAGGTCGCTGACCAGTTCGAGGATGTCCATCCAGCGCCGGGTGCCGATCAATCCGTCGATGCCGGGAACTTGATCCACCACCAATTCGCGGTAGCGCTGTGTCATGCAGCCGGCAGCGATTAAGAGCTGGCCAGATTTTTTGCGGGCCGCCAGACCGCGAAGTTCGAGGATGGATTCCTGCCGGGCGCTGTTGATGAACCCACAGGTATTCACGATCATAATCCCTGCCTGGTTCGGCTTATCGACCTGAATGTAGCCCGCTTCCTCAAGCAGCGTAGCCATGGAGACCGAATCAACGGTGTTTTTTGCGCAACCAAGCGATACCAGGTAATATGACTTATCTTTCATAATGATGAACTCTTTTCAACCTTTAAGGAATAAGCGGTGTAATGCTGGGAGTAATTTGCGGCAGGGTCGGCTGCAAAGTGGCTGAAGGTTGCGGTGTCCGGGTTGGAGTAACGGTGAAAACCGGTGTTGGCACCGACATACCTTCACGGGTGAAGGAGATGGAAACGACTTCGCCCATGGTTCCAAGGGTTCCCAGGTCGTTCTGATTGTAGATGACAGAAAGGGCTGCTCCATTTCCTGTAAGCAAGTCGATTCGCTCCCGTCCTGTAAACGGATAGGCATTGCCAGGGGAGACCCGCCCGTCGAACACCACCGATGTGTCGACCGTCACGCGCATCCAGGCTCGCTGCGATGCTATGATGTAGACCGAAATCGGAGCGCTGCTGAGGGTTGGGATGGTTACACCAGTCTCCTGCCCCGATCCTCCTGGGATGTCTTCTGGCGGAAGCGTATTGGCTATAACTTGCCCGGGTGTTACGGTTGGGGTTACTTCTAGGGTTGGAGATGGCGATCCCGAATCGGGTGTCATCAAAATCTCGGAAATGGACGGCGGTGTGGGCACTTCTGCCTGACTTTGCAGGTTGGTCACGCGCGATGCTCCCCACAACACGAATCCAATCAACAGAACAAACAGGCTGCCACCAAGAACCAGATCAAGGGTGATGAAGCGGCGCCAGGAAGGACGGGGGGTTCGCCGGTTTTTTTCCCTTGCTCCTGATGTAGTCCGGCTTGACGGAGTGGATTGGGGAACCGTCAATTCTATCCGCCGTGTCTGAAGGCCTTCCGCGAACATCAGCATTAGATTATCGACTTCCAGGTCAAGGAACTCGGCGTAATTGCTCAACATGCCCCGGCCCTGCACCATGGATGGCAAGCCTTCGATCCGTCCGTCCTCCAGGGCTTCGATGTAAATATCGCGTAAACGTGTGAACCGTACGATGTCAGGAATGGACAGGCTAAGTTCCTGCCGCCGCTCTCTCAGCTGGCGTCCAATATCGGCAAATATTTGTAGCGATTGACGCGGGACCGCAGGTGCATCTTCAGATAGCGGGCTTTCTGCAAAATCCGGTTCCGCCTCAAAGTTTTGATCGATGTCTTCAGGCACTGCCTGTTCTTCTAGACTTACCGGTTCTGCAGGTGATAATTCGGACGCAGGCGGGGTGGGGATTGCAGGATCAGTCTCATGCTCCACGGGTTCAGGAATGAGGAATTGACCGCTCCGCCAACCATCGAGTAACGGTTGAGCGGGCAGGGCCAGGAAACTGGCATAGAGACGCAAAAACCCGCGAGCCTGAACCACTGAAGGTAGTTCAGACGGCTCATTTTGTTCGATCGCCTGTAAATAAGCAAATTTAACCCGGGTAGTCTGGGCAACTTGCTCCAGGCTTATACCGCGTTCGGTACGGATTTTGCGTAGATATTCGCCAACGGTTATTGTCATGCCACTCTTGAATGTGGGTAATTATACCCGGCTCAACAGAAAACCGGCCACGAAGGCCGGTTATTCAAAATTTGTTATCCGGAAAATTACTCGTTTGTTGCTTCGCTGGCTTCCGCAGCAGGTTCTTCGGCTTGTGCAGCCTCTGCAGCGGGTTCTTCGGCTTGTGCAGCCTCAGTGGCAGGTTCTTCAGGTGGGACAACCTCAGCGATGGGTTCTACAACTGTCGCAGCTTGAGGAGTTTTTTCTACTGCCAGGACTTCGCCTTCCCGGTGAACAATGACAGTAATTTCAGGGACCAGGTCAACAGTTAACCGGATGTGCGCTTTATGTTCGCCGAGCATACGGATTGGTGAAACCTCGATCTGGTGGCGGTCGACCTTGATGTCAAGTTTGGCCTGTATGGCATCCGCGATCATCTGGGTAGTGATCGAGCCGTACAGTTTGCCTGTTTCACCAGCCTTGGAAGCAAAAGCGAATACCTTGCCAGCCAGGATTTCAGCCACGCCGCTCATTTCACTGTTGAGCGCCTGGCGTTGAACAGCGGCTTCCGATCGAATAGCTTCAACCTTTTTTAGTGCCTCAGCGGTCGCCAGCACTGCCAGACCTTTGGGGAGAAGAAAGTTGCGGCCGTAGCCGTCGGCGACCCGTTTGATGTCGCCCGCACGCCCTAGTTTGTAAACGTCCTTGATCAATAATACTTTCATGGTTCAAGCCCTTTCTTTGGCTTTCTAAGAATTCGCCTTTGGCGGCTTAAGACGAAGGGTACAACGGCTTAAGCGGCACGATTGTACCAAAGGCTGGCTGAATCGTCAATTACTACCAGTTCAGGCTTTCATTTATTGTGAATTTCGGTGGATGCCAACATAACGGTTGACCGGCAACGTCACCAAAATGCCAGTGTGTGGATCGTTAAGATCGCCCGTGACTCTCTGTGTGGCCTCGATTACTTTTTCCACCATTTCATCCGTGTCAACAATGGTGAACAGCGTCCGATTGAAAGCCTCAACGTAATCATGAAAATCTTCAATGCTGGGGATCAATGGAAGATCATCGCGCCAGGCGGCTTTTTCACGAATTCGGGCCATCCCGGTACTTGGCAGGATGGTGATTCCACCTACGCCTACTTCTTCCCAGGCAGTAATGATATCGTCCATTATTTCAGGATCGTTAAGGACAAAAAGGATAAATTGCATGGTTTATGCTCTCCTTTGATTATTGCTCAGTTGGTTGTAATTTAGCCTGGTCCGGTTCTTTGGTTTTAAAAGCCCATCGAAGTAATGGAGGTGTGACCAGGGTGGTGATTAAAATCATTCCGACGACCGCAGAAAACACTTCCTGGGTCAGGTGTCCGCCCGCAAGACCAATAGATGCCACGATTAAACCGACCTCCCCGCGGGAGACCATGCCAATGCCTAATTGCAATGATTCGCGCCAGGTGAAATTACCCAATTTCGCTCCAAATCCGGATCCAAGAATCTTCCCGAGGATGGCAAAAATTGAGATGCCGATCATAATCCAAAGGGCATTCATGGATACATCGCGCAGGTTGATCGTCAGGCCAATGTTTACAAAGAAGATTGGAACGAAGAATGAATAACTTAAAGCTCTCAGGCCGCTTTCCATTTGTGCTTTCTCATAGGTGCGACCAAACATTAACCCCGCGACAAATGTTCCGGTAATGGCTGCCATTCCGCCGAGCAGTTCAGCGGATAGTCCATAAATCAGCATGATGACAAGACTGAAGGTTAAGACGCTCTGGCTGATTGGCAAGCGGCTGACAATGACACTGAGCTTTGGCAGGACCCAAAAGCCAAAGGCCGCGGACAGTCCCAGGAAGCCAACCATTTTGCCGAATACGATCAGGATCTGAATCGCGTTACCACCATCGGCAAGGGCAACATAGGAAGAAAGCAGCAGAATGACCAAAATATCATCGAAGACGGCCGCCCCCAGCAGCCCAAGCCCTACCCGGCTGCGCAGTTTTTTAAGTTCCATCAGGGTTTGAGCTGAAATACTGACACTGGTGGCGCCAAGGGTCAAACCCAGGAACATCGCATTGTCCAGGTCCATCCCGTACACTTCCCCGGCCAGAAACCCCAGTGAAACAGGAACCAGAACCCCCAAAATACCGCTATATGCAGCAACTTTGGTGTTCTTCGTCATCTCTGACAAATGTAGCTCCAGACCGGCGAGGAACATCAGCAGCAGGACCCCTAATTCTCCCAACTCGTAGATGGTTTCACCGATATGAGTATTGGTGATAAAAGGGAGATGAACGATATCCAGTAAGGATGGGCCGAGTAACAAACCGACGATTAACTCACCCAGAACGGAAGGCTGACCCAGTTTTATCGCCAGATACCCGCTTGCTTTTGCTGCTACTAGAATTACTGCAATCAGGAAAGCCAATTGTAAAAAAGAGGACACTAAAGAACCTTTCTAGCGCATTCAATTTATGCGCACCTAGTCCCCCCTAAAACGAATCCCAAAAAATAATTTTGGTCATGCGCTTTTCAGGAAATATGTTCATAGTTTAACATATTTTTGTCCCTCTAAATTGGATATTAGTTCGGTTATACTCACAATGCACGAATTCTATAAGGCAAAAGTCGGATATGCAGGTTAGTCGACAATCAACGCAGCATAAAAATTCGTGTGAATCGTGAATGTTCATCAGGGCAAACTGTGACCTTTTGGAGCTTGATAAATGAATCCTGACGCTGAACGCAAACGATGGGAGGAAGAAGTTCTTGAGCCTCTCATTTCCAAGTACCCGGAACGCCAGAAGGAATTTCTAACCACCTCTCAAATCCCATTACCGCGGGTCGGCATCCCGGTGCCGATCAATTATATGGAGCAGTTGGGTTTTCCAGGGGAATACCCTTTCACCCGCGGTGTACAACCAACCATGTACCGCGGGCGCCTGTGGACGATGCGCCAGTATGCCGGATATGCCAGCGCTGAGGAATCCAACCAGCGTTACCGCTACCTGTTGCAGCAGGGTCAGACCGGGCTTTCTGTTGCTTTTGACCTGGCAACGCAAATCGGGTACGACGCTGACGACCCGATGTCGATGGGGGAGGTCGGCAAGGTGGGGGTGTCGATCTCGTCATTGCGGGATATGGAATTGCTCTTTGATGAAATTCCGCTGGACAAAGTCTCCACCAGTATGACCATCAATGCGCCGGCTTCAATTCTATTGGCAATGTATATTGCGGTGGCCCGGCGTCAGGGTGTGGATGAAAAATGGCTGCGAGGCACCATTCAGAATGATGTATTGAAGGAATACGTCGCCCGTGGAACCTACATTTTCCCACCGGTGCCTTCCATGCGGTTGATCACGGACGTTTTCAAATATTGTGAAGAAAGTGTTCCACGCTGGAACACCATTAGCATTTCTGGTTATCACATCCGGGAAGCTGGCTCAACAGCCGTGCAGGAAGTGGCTTTCACTTTGTCGGATGCCATTGCATACGCTCAGGCCGCCATCGATTCAGGTCTGAAGGTCGATAATTTTGCCTCGCAGCTGTCCTTCTTCTTTGCCGCCCAAAACAATTTTCTGGAAGAGGTTGCCAAATTCCGGGCTGCCCGCCGGTTGTGGGCGCAAATTATGCGAAACCGGTTTAATGCGAAGGATCCCAAGTCATGGATGCTGCGCTTCCATACCCAGACTGGCGGCTCCACTCTAACTGCTCAACAACCCGAGAACAATGTTGTCAGGGTGGCTATCCAGGCGATGGCTGCGGTGATGGGCGGTACGCAATCTTTGCACACCAATAGCATGGACGAGGCGCTTTGGTTGCCGACTGAAAAGTCAGTTCGGGTTGCGCTGCGCACCCAGCAGATTATTGGGTTAGAGTCGGGGGTTGCCGATACGATTGATCCGTTAGCCGGATCGTATGTTATTGAACATCTGACCGATGAAATTTGCAATAGGGCGATGGAATATATTAAACGCATCGACGATATGGGTGGTGCGCTGGTCGCTATCGAAAAAGGCTACATGCAGAGTGAAATTCAAGAATCGGCCTACCGGTACCAGCGCTCGATCGAGGAAAAACAACAGGCTGTGGTAGGGGTGAATGTTTTCCAGGTTGATGAAAAGATGGAGTTGGAAGCGCTGCGCGTTGATCCTACCATCGAGGAAAATCAACGGGCACGTTTGAAGATCTTGCGGGAACAGCGTGATAATCAACGTGCAAACGAGTTGTTAGGTCAGCTTGAAACAACTGCGCGCAGCAACGAAAACCTGATGCCTTTGTTCATCACCTGTGTTGAGAACGCCCTTACTCTGGGTGAGATCTGTGGTGTCCTGCGCCAGGTGTGGGGTGAATATCAGCCGCCGGTATGGATTTGATTTTCAATACGATCAATTACAGGGAGAAAAATGGCACACATAAAAAAGATCAATCATGTCGCTATCGCGGTTCCAGATATTGACTCGTCTTTGACGTTCTGGCGCGATGCAATGGGTCTGAAGGTGGACCATATTGAGGAAGTTCCCAGCCAAAAATCGACCGTCGTATTCATTCCGGTGGGTGAGTCGGAAGTAGAACTGGTAAGACCCACCAGCGAGGATACCGGTGTCGCCAAATTCATCGCTGAAAAAGGCGGGGGTATGCATCACCTGTGTTTCGAGGTCGACGACATCGACGCTATGCTGGCAGATCTCAAAGAAAAAGGGGTGCGATTGATTAACGAGACCGCTCTTGAACTGCCAGGCCGGAAAATGGCATTCGTCCACCCCAAAAGCACCGGGGGTGTTCTGGTCGAGCTGTACCAGATCGCTAATTAAATTCCGGTCACGCCGCAGTCGATTGGGTTATCATCCGGGCTTCATCTTCCTCAGCCGCCTGGATACCACGCTCTACATTAACGCGGGTCAGGATATAGCCACCGACCGCAAAGAAGATGATGAGCGAGACGATACTTAAGCGGCTCTCACCCATCAGGGTGGCGACTATGCCAAACAGAAGTGGTCCGGCGACATTTGCAAATTTTTCGAAAACGCTGAAGAAACCGTAAAACTCAGCAGATTTGCTCTTTGGCATCAACTTGCCCATCAACGACCGGCTCAAAGCCTGACTGCCGCCTTGCACCGTGGCAACCATGGCTCCAAGCACCCAGAATTGCCATTCATATTGCAGGAAATACCCTAAAATCGAAATCAAGGCGTAAACGCCTAATGCCAGATAGATGGAATTTTTGGTGCCAATTTTCCGTGCCAGCCAGCCGAACAAGATCGCAAACGGAGCCGCCAGGAACTGCACCATCAACAGCGTACCAATCAGGGTGGTCTGTCCCAAACCGATCTCCGCACCATAAACGGTCGCCATGGTGATGATGGTGCCGATACCATTGGCATAAATCCAGAACGCCAGCAGGAACGTCGCCAGATCGCGGTAATGGCGGATATCCTTAAAGGTGTTTACCAGGCGCGAGAAACTGGCTTGCAAGGGTTTGAAATTCTCTTCACCTGGTAAAATGCGCCGTGGAGGTTCAGACACGTGTCTTAATAAAGGCAGGGTAAAAATGAACCACCAGGCTGCGACGGTTACAAAGGTTAACCGGGTCATGACTCCTGTAATTTCACCTTGCTGCTCGACCGGATACAAGGTGGGAACGAATAGAATCATTGCCAGGTTAATAGCCAGCAGGATTCCGCCGCCAATGTAGCCCATGGCATATCCGCGCGAAGAGACCTGGTCAATTTCATCCGGGCGAGCCACATGCGGCAGCAAGGCATCGTAATAGACCAGGCTGCCGGCAAATCCGATTTGCCCGAATACAAAGAAGAGGGACGCCAGCAGATAATCGCCTGTGCGCACCAGGTAAAGCAGAGCGGTAGCCGTGACTCCGATTACCATGAAAAGCGTGAGGAACTTCTTTTTGGAACCACGGAAGTCTGCAACCGCCCCGAGAATCGGGCTGATGAGTGCAGCAATCAACGCTGCAAACGCGGTGGTGTAACCCCAGTACGCGGTCGCAATATTCGGTGCCAGATGCGATGCCGCAACGGTGCTGTAATAAACTGGCAATACAGCTGCCATGATCGTGGTGGCAAAGGCTGAATTGCCCCAATCGTACATGGTCCAGGCGCGAATCGCTTTTTTGTGAAGTCGTTCGTCCATGAGGAGTTTCCTGTTCGATACCGAGATATCTTGCTTTCCATGATTATATATGCACCGTATAAATCGGGATCAAAACTACCTGCCCAAAATAGTGTGAAATATAGTCATTAATTCTTAGCTGGATGGAATTCAACCTGGGTTCCTTTTTGTTGCTGCGCAAATATTGCCAGGTGGAAACGCTGTCGAAGACTTAAGTAGAAATTGGCTCTAGCGGTGGTTAATTTGCTGCTTCAAGGCTCTCACAGGTAGGTTGTCTATCTCCAATTAAGTTCTGCCTGGTAAATTCGTTTCACATTAGATCCATATGGTCAGAATAATGACTCCAAAAAGGTGTAAACGGAGCTGTTTTTTTGCTCCTGGATTAACCGGATGCAAGTAGAGTAAAATTAAATGTTGGAAAAACAACATTCAGAACGAGTGTTCCATTCTGGCTCGAAAGCGATATAATTAGAAAATAAATTCGAATAACAGATTCGGGGTTGGTATGTCTCAAAATATTATTCGGGTGGTTGGCGCCCGTGAACACAACCTAAAAAACATCACGGTCGATATTCCGCGCGACCAGCTGGTTGTCATTACCGGATTATCCGGTTCTGGTAAAAGCTCGCTGGCATTCGACACAATCTTCGCCGAAGGTCAACGGCGCTACGTTGAATCACTCTCGGCTTATGCCCGTCAATTTCTGGGGCAGATGGAAAAGCCGGATGTGGATTCGATCGACGGTTTGTCACCTGCGGTATCCATCGACCAGAAGGCGACCTCGCGCAACCCTCGCTCGACGGTGGGCACCGTGACCGAGGTGTACGATTATCTGCGTCTATTGTTCGCGCGGATTGGGGTTCCACACTGCCCGATTTGTGGAATGGAGGTTGTGCGGCAATCAGCGCAGGAAATCGTCGAGATCCTGGAGAATAAACCAGCCGGGTCTAAATTGCTTATTCTGGCGCCCATTGTGCGCGGGCGTAAAGGGACCTACCAGGCGGTTTTCGATGAAATCCGTAAAACGGGTTTTGTGCGGGTACGCGCGGATGGGATGGTCTACTCACTCGACGAAGAGATTACACTCGACCGTTATAAAATCCATAACATCGAGGCGGTGGTAGACCGTTTGTTTCTCAATCAAAACGAGAGTGCTGAGGATGAACGCGCCTCGCGCACCCGGCTGACAGATTCAGTCGAGACCGCGTTGAAGGTCGGTGAGGGTTATTTGATCGTTCAGGATGTGACCCAGGACCCGCCGGTGGATTATTTTTATTCCGAGCACTTAGCCTGCCCCGTCCATGGAATTAGTTTACCCGAGATCGAGCCGCGCACCTTCTCGTTCAACACACCCCAGGGAGCCTGCCCTGACTGCCAGGGATTGGGCAGCAAACTCGAGATCGACCCCGACCTGCTTATTCCAGACAAAGACCGCTCATTTAATGACGGCGCCATCGTGGCGCTTGAGTGGAGCGGTGCGCGAGGTGAAGAATCCCGCTATTACTGGCAAATGATCAAAAATGTGGCAGCAAAATACCATATCAATTTAGATACCCCAATCAGTTCGCTCGACCCGGATAAGGTACAAAAGATCTTGTATGGCACCGGCTCTGAAGAGGTAAAAATGTACCTTGAAGGGCAGGACCGCCACGCGACTTACACCACATCTTTTGAGGGGGTTATCCCCAACCTGGAACGGCGTTACCGGGAGACCAATTCGGAATATATTCGCAATAAGATCACTGAGTTCATGAACAACCGACCTTGCCCGACCTGCCAGGGAAAACGGCTGAGGCCTGAAGCACTGGCTGTGACAGTCGATGACCACAACATTATTGAGGTCACCGATTGGCCGGTCGTGCGCGCTTTAGACTGGGTGCGCCGGCTGGCAGGTGAAGATTCTCCACTCAGTTCACGCAACCTGACCATTGGCGGACGAATCTTCAAAGAAATTATCGCCCGTCTCGGTTTTTTGGTGGATGTTGGGTTGGATTATCTGACCCTGCGGCGTTCAGCGGCATCTCTGTCTGGCGGTGAAGCGCAGCGCATCCGGCTGGCAACCCAGATCGGCTCGCGCCTGATGGGTGTGCTGTATGTGCTCGACGAACCATCGATCGGGCTCCATCCGCGAGACAACACCCGCCTGTTGGCTACCTTGAAGGGCTTGCGCGACCTGGGCAATACCGTGCTGGTAGTTGAGCACGATGAAGAGACCATCCGCGAAGCCGATTGGATCATTGACCTCGGGCCGGGTGCAGGTGAGCACGGTGGGTATGTGGTTGCAGAAGGCACCCCGCAACAAATTTACGATCATCCCAAGTCCCTGACTGGAGCCTATTTATCCGGACGGATGAAAGTACCCATTCCTGAAAAACGGCGCAATGGAAATGGAAAATCGCTGCGGGTAGTGGGAGCCAGGGCGAACAACCTGAAGGACCTGGATGTCAGTATCCCACTGGGTAAGCTGGTATGCATCACCGGCGTATCCGGATCCGGAAAATCGACCTTAATGGTAGATGTGTTGTACAACGCGCTGGCACGCGATTTGAACGGTGCCCACACCTACCCGGGTGATTACGAACGCATCGAGGGAATCGAACTGCTCGATAAAATCATCAATATCGACCAGTCCCCCATAGGCCGGACACCGCGTTCGAATCCCGGCACGTATACCGGAATGTTCGATGAAATCCGGAAGCTGTTTGCTGAACTCCCCGAGAGCAAAATTCGCGGGTACAAGGCCGGCCGGTTTTCATTCAATGTTCACGGCGGGCGCTGTGAAGCCTGTCAGGGACAGGGGCAGCTGCGGATTGAAATGCAGTTCCTGCCAGATATCTACGTGCTTTGTGACGTGTGCCATGGTGCGCGTTTTAACCGCGAAACACTTCAGGTTCATTTCAAGGGCAAGAGCATTGCGGACGTTCTGGATACCACGGTCAGTAAAGGTCTGGAAATCTTCGCTGCTTTCCCGTCAATCGTCAATAAATTGAAGACCTTGAATGATGTTGGACTGGGATATATCAAAATTGGACAGTCGGCAACCACCCTTTCCGGCGGTGAAGCGCAGCGTGTCAAACTTGGCCGGGAGTTGTCAAAACGGGCCACAGGGCGGACTTTGTATGTTCTGGATGAGCCTTCGGTGGGGCTGCACGCGGCTGATGTACATAAGTTGATCGAAGTGCTGCAGCGTCTGGTGGACGCCGGAAATTCCGTCATTATCATCGAGCATAACCTTGACATCATCAAGGTGGCCGATCACATCATCGATCTCGGCCCGGATGGTGGTGACCGCGGCGGGTTGTTGGTGGCAGCCGGTTCCCCTGAGGACATTTGCAGTAATCAAGATTCATATACGGGGCAGTTCCTTAAACAATATGTGCACGAACATCATTTATTGAAATGCAAATCGTAAGCGTTTAATTAACTTAACCTGGATAAAGCCGTGACTTTAATCCGGGCCGATCAACCATTCTGAGCAATATCCTGGATCAATGAACGAAAAAAATGCGCACCGGAAATTCGGTGCGCATTTTTAGAATGCATCCATATACCGTTGGGTTACTCGTACAGTTTATTGTTGGGACGACCGATGCCAAAATAGGTGAATCCCATCTCCCGCATACGGTCCGGGTCCCAAAGATTTCTGCCATCCAGGATGACCTTTCCGCGCATGAGTTGGGCGATGCGTTCGAAGTCGAGTTGTTTGAATTCGTTCCATTCTGTCGCCAACACCAGAGCGTCAGCATTTTGAGCTACTTCATACGGCGAATTACAAAAGCGAATGTTTGGTAGAGAGCCCTTCGCATTTTCCATCGCCTGAGGATCATAGCTTTGAACAATCGCACCTTCGTTTTCGAGCAAATGGATCAACTCAATCGCCGGGGCTTCGCGGATGTCATCGGTATTGGGCTTGAACGACAGACCCAGAACACCAATCACTTTTTCATTCAGACTGCCCAGTTCTTTACGCAATCGCAGCAACGCTCGCCGGCGCTGGTTGCGGTTGATTTCCATCACGGCTTGCAGCAACTGCGGGTTCGACCCGTGAATCACCGCCATATGCGCCAGCGCCTTTACATCTTTAGGGAAACAGGAGCCGCCCCAGCCCAATCCAGCATCCAGGAAAGCACGTCCGATTCGTTTGTCCATGCCCATCCCTTGAGCTACCTGACTAACATCCGCTCCAAGTTCCTCGCAGATGGTTGCGATTTCATTAATAAACGAGATGCGCGTAGCCAGAAACGCGTTGGAGGCATATTTGATCATTTCAGCAGTGCGTAAATCCGTGATCATAATCGGGCAGCGCAGGCTGTCGTACAAATGAGAGACCCGGACAGCCGCATCCTGGTCGAGCGATCCTAAAATCACTCGATCCGGCGACATGAAATCATTGATGGCTGACCCTTCACGCAGAAATTCAGGGTTGGAAACTACTGAAAAATCGAGTGGTTTCCCGGCGCGCCGCTTCGCGATTATGTCCGCCACCCAGTCGCCGGTTCCAACCGGCACCGTTGATTTATTCACAACAATTATGGGAGAATTGACCAGGTCCGCGATCGTTTCAGCTGCCATGCGGACATATTGCAGGTCAGCTTCCCCTTCACCGCCGGAAGGCGTTCCCACCGCGATAAAGGCAAATTCAGCCCCGTCCAGCGCTTCGGCGATTTCCGTGGTGAAGGACAAACGGCCGGATTTTACATTTTGCGCCACCAACTGCTCGAGACCGGGCTCGTAAATCGGCATGATGCCATTTTTAAGCCCGTCGATGCGGCTTTGATCGATATCCATCAAATGGACTTCGCTGCCCAGATCGGCAAAACAAGCCCCTGTAACCAGTCCTACATAACCTGTCCCTATCACACACAATTTACTCATATCGGAATAACCCTCCCAACCAAGAAATTATAGCTTATTAACGTTTGGTCCAATTACAGGATTCCCTTAGGAAAACCTTAAAATTCTATCTCTTCTTCCAAAGGATTAATGAAAATTATCCCAAATCACGAGTATAATTTTTTCAGATCAGTTGTCAGATAATTGACCCGCTGGTCGTAGCGTGACCGCAGTTATACCCCAGAAAACAAAAAAATTAACAAGGGAGTGGAAAATGACCGCTGAATTAATTGATGGCAAAGCTATTGCTGAAGAGGTTCGTATGGAGGTGAAGACCAGGGTGGAAGCACGGATTGCTGCAGGAAAATCCGTTCCTGGGTTGGCGACTGTTCTCGTGGGGGACAACCCTGCATCCCAGGTTTATGTCCGATCCAAGCGAAAAGCGTGCGAAGAGGCAGGCATCCATTCTGTCGGGGTTGAGTTACCCGCCACCGCAACCCAGGACGAGGTGGAAGGCGTGGTGCGCGAGCTCAACCAGGATAGCAGCATCAATGGCATTCTGGTTCAATTACCGCTGCCATCCCATTTGAATGAGGAAGCTGTCCTGAATACCATCAGCCTGCATAAGGATGTCGACGGTTTCCATCCGGTGAATATCGGCCGCCTGGCGCAAAAAGGCCGCGAGCCTGCTTTTGTGCCTTGCACCCCCGCGGGCTGCATTTATCTGCTTGAAAAAACCCTGCCCACGCTGCGCGGCGTGAACGCGGTCGTGCTTGGGCGTTCAAACATTGTGGGTATGCCGGTAGCTCTGCTGTTGGTGCGCGCAGACGCGACCGTTACCATTTGTCACTCCAGATCCAAAGATTTGCCTGCGATCGTCCGCGAAGCCGATGTGCTGGTGGCAGCGGTGGGGCGGGCGGAAATGGTGCGCGGTGACTGGGTCAAACCGGGCGCGGTCGTGATCGATGTTGGCATTAATCGCGTAGAGGACGCGACGAAGAAAAGCGGTTACCGTTTGGTTGGTGATGTCGCATTTGATGAGGTCAAAGAGGTCGCAGGTCACATAACTCCCGTGCCGGGTGGTGTCGGCCCGATGACCATAGCCATGCTGTTACAGAACACCCTGCGGGGTGCCGAATTGTCAGAAAAATAGTGACATTTACACGTTGTCTGACAATTGACTTTTTTCACAAAAGGTTTAAAATCAACTGAAACCTTTCGACAGCCAGTTATTTTTGACCGTACTCTGTTGGTTGTCATTTCCAATTTTTCCAAAAAACCTGGCAGTTCATGACAAAAACTCTCCTTGTAAAGAATGCCGTAGTTCTGGTCACAATGGATGGAACTCGCCGGGAAATTCCCGGTGGCGGCTTGTTCATTCGAGATGGTGTTATTGAAAAGGTCGGCCCTAGCGCCGACCTTCCTGGTGAAGCGGATGAGATTTTGGATTTAACCGGGCACGTCGTACTGCCAGGGATGGTCAATACACATCATCATTTTTATCAGACGCTTACCCGGGCTGTACCTGCCGCGCAGGATGCAAACCTGTTTAACTGGTTAAAGACTCTCTACCCAATCTGGGCGCGCATGCGGCCGGATGATATCTACATATCGACGAAAACCGCTCTCGCAGAACTGGCGCTCTCCGGATGCACAACGGCTTCGGATCATTTATACCTCTTCCCAAATGGATCGCGCTTGGACGATGAAATCGCCGCGGCGCATGACATGGGCATGCGCATCCATGCCTCGCGCGGTTCCATGAGCCTGGGTGAGAGTCAGGGAGGGCTGCCACCGGACAGCGTGGTCGATTCTGAAGAAGATATCCTGCGCGACAGTGTGCGATTAATCGAGACTTACCATGATCCAAAGCCCGGATCGATGGTCCAGATCGTTTTGGCTCCCTGTTCCCCTTTCAGTGTGACCGGTGAGTTGATGAAACAGAGCGCTGCACTGGCTCGACAGTATGGGGTGCAGCTGCATACACACCTGGCTGAAACCCAGGATGAAGAAGAATTCTGCCTGCAGCGTTTTGGTTACCGGCCGATCGCTTATATGGAAACGCTGGATTGGCTGGGCTCAGATGTATGGTTTGCTCATGCGGTGCATATTGACACCCCTGAGATCGGTGTTTTCGCACACCACGGCTGCGGGGTGGCTCACTGCCCATCTTCCAATATGCGCCTTGCTTCCGGAATTGCACCTTTGAATGAATATATTCGGGCAGGTGTCAAAGTCGGTTTGGGAGTGGACGGTTCCGCCAGTAATGATGGATCCAATATGCTGGCTGAAGCCCGTCAGGCGATGCTGCTGGCAAGGCTGGGCGCTGGTCTGGCAGGAGCCTCGCTTTCGACAGAAGATGCTCCTCCGCTGCTTACCGGGCGGCAGGCACTTGAGTTGGCGACCATCGGCGGCGCTAAAGTCCTCGGGCGCACAGATATTGGTTCACTTGAGGCCGGAAAATGTGCCGATTTTATCGCATATGACCTGAATCGGTTGGAGACCTCCGGCGCTTTGCATGACCCGGTAGCTGCGCTGGTTTTCTGCCAACCTCATAACACGGACTATACCGTGGTCGGTGGAAAGTATATTGTGAAGCAAGGTATGTTGGTAACCCTGGATTTAAATCACCAAATTGAAATTCATAATCAAGCCGCGGCTCGACTAGTCCAATGAAATTAAGCTGCAGCCTGTCCATGATCAACAGGTTGTTTTCTACCTCTGGAGGTTGAATGAGCTCTAAATTCAATGGTGAAACTACCCAATACCTGGTAGACTGCGCCATGGGCCGGCAGCCTGCTGATCTGGTTATTCGCAACGGAAGATGGGTTTGCGTACAGACGGGTGAAATTATTCGCAACACGGATATCGCCATCATCCACGGCCGTATTGCGTATGTCGGACCGGATTCCAGCCACACAATTGGACCCCATACCCGGCTTATCGATGCCAATGACCGCTACCTTGTGCCCGGATTGATGGATGGGCATATGCATGTCGAATCGGGCATGTTAACGGTGACTGAGTTCGTCCGCACCGTGGCGCCGCATGGTACTACAGCCATGTTCATCGATCCCCATGAGATCGCCAATATTTTTGGTCTCAAGGGGGTCAGGCTGATGGTCGATGAAGCCGCCGATCAACCCATTCATGTGTTCGTCCAGGCACCCTCCTGTGTCCCATCAGCGCCGGGATTCGAGACGCCAGGCGCCAGTATCGGCCCTGAGGATGTGGCTGAAGCGATGTCCTGGCCGGGAATCATCGGTCTGGGTGAAATGATGAACTTCCCGGGCGTGATCAACAGCCTTGAAGCCGTTCATGCTGAAATGGCCGTGACCCGCCGGGCAGGCAAGGTGATCGGCGGGCATTACGCATCGCCCGATATGGGTTTGCCGTTTCATGGGTATGCCGCCGGTGGCGCTGAAGACGACCATGAGGGAACCACAGTCAATGATGCGGTTCAGCGTGCGCGGCAGGGCATGAAGGTGATGATGCGGTATGGTTCTGCCTGGCACGATGTTGCTATGCTGGTGAAGGCAGTTACAGAGAACGGGCTCGACCCGCGGCGATTTATTCTCTGCACCGATGATTCGCACTCAGCGACTCTGGTTGAAGAGGGTCACATGGATCGGGTAATCAGGCATGCTGTTACCCAAGGCTTGAATCCAATGACAGCCATTCAAATGGCTACCATCAACACCGCTGAACATTTCGGCGTGAGCCGCGACATGGGGATGATTGCCCCTGGGAGATACGGCGATGTGGTGCTGGTGCGTAATCTGGCGAATTTCACTGCTGATATGGTGATTGCCCGTGGCGAGGTAGTTGCTGAGGACGGAAAATTGACTGTCTCTTTACCCTCATATTCCTACCCGGAATGGGTCTTGAAATCAGTTAATTTACCGCGCCCTGTAAGCGCGGAGGATTTTGTGTTGAAGGCTGGTGCCGCGAAAAATGGCAAAGTAACAGCCAACGTGATTGGCGTGATAGAGAACCAGGCGCCTAACCGGCATTTGCGTTTCGAAATGGTGGTCGATGACGGACAGGTGGATGTAGACCTGGAACGCGATATCATACAAATTGCCCTGGTCGAACGGCATCAGGGCAGCGGACGGATACAATTGGGCCTGATTCATGGATTCAACCTGGCGCCAAATTGTGCGATTGCGACCACGGTTGCCCATGACAGCCACCACCTGATCGTTGTCGGCACGGACCGGACGATGATGGCTTTAGCAGTGAATGAACTGGCTGCCAGTCAAGGCGGGCAGATTGTCATCAAGGATGGTCGAGTGATCGGGCAGGTCAAACTGCCGATTGCAGGATTGATGTCCAATCAACATGCAGAAGAGGTGGCTGCGGAGGCAGCAACCGTACTGCGAGGGTTCGCTGAATGCGGCTGCCCGTTGAATAATCCCAATATGCAGCTTAGTTTGATGGCTTTAGTAGTTATTCCAGAGTTGCGGATATCGGACCTGGGAGTAGTTGATGTTAACCGGTTTGAATTTATTCCGGTAATAGAAGAATGATGGAGAAAATTGTTCCATGTCGGATAGCATGCATCCTTACCAGCGTTTACAAATAGAACTCGCAGAATTGATTGAAAAAACACCGCCAGGTGAACGACTCTTGTCTGAACCGATGCTGGCGCAGCAGCTTCATGTGTCCAGGGCCACCCTTCGTGAAGCAATGCGCGCATTCGAGGGGCAGGGCTTAATTCGGCGGCGGCAGGGTATTGGCACTTTTGTTGTGGGACGGGCTACAGTTATCGAGAGTGGTTTGGAAGTCCTGCAAAGTATTGAGACCATGGCTGACAGCATCAATTTAAAAGTCACCATGGGGGCGCTCCATATCAACCAGATCGAATCGGATGAAAAACTCGCGAATGGATTGAAAGTGGAGGTTAATACTCCGCTGATCAAAGTGGAACGCGTAATACTGGGCGATAACCGGCCGGTAGCGTTTCTGGTGGATATTCTGCCGGAAAACGTCTTAACGCCTGCCGAGTTGGAGGTTGGCTTTAATGGTTCAGTTCTCGATTTGTTGTTGCAGCGCGGGTCTCCCAACCTGCTGAAGTCGTATACAGAAATTAACGCAGTCGCTGCCCCTACCGATATTGCCCGGGCGCTTGAAATTCAGCGTGGAGATGTTCTGCTTATGTTCCAGGCGTATTTATACGATGATTTAGGGCGCGCAGTGAATTTTTCTAAAAGTTATTTCATCCCGGGGTATTTCCGATTTCATGTCGTCCGCAAGGTTGGACCCATGGCAGTCTCCAGATCGGATGATTAACGAGGAGGAGTATCGATATTAATCAGCCATTTATCCTAACCTGATCATGTTACAGCAATGAGGATGGATTTCTTCTGTTGAACCAGCAAGCACAAAGAAACCCGGAGTAATACAGATAATCGAATCCAAGTTACACCTATGTCTTTGGAGGAATTAAAATGCGTAGTTTTTCAGGACGTGACATCCTCTCACTCAAAGAATTCGAACGGCAGGAGTTCCATCATATATTTGAGGTCGCCCGCAAAATGGAAGACATTGCCCGCGAGCGGAAAAATGTGAATTTATGCGCAGACAAGACGTTGGTGACGGCTTTCTACCAGCCCAGCACGCGCACCCGGCTGGCACACGAAGCAGCCATGCACCGCCTGGGTGGGCATGTGACCGGTTTCGCGGATGCCAAGATGACCCGCGCTGGCGACTTTTATCAGGAATCGATCAAAGACACAGTCAAAATGCTGGAATTCTACGGCGACGTGATTGTCATGCGCCATTTCCAGCAGGGTGCTCCGCATGAAGCGGCAAAATGGGCATCCATTCCGATCATCAACGGAGGCGACGGCTGGGGCGAACACCCTACGCAAATTCTCACCGATTTATATACTGTTCTGCGCGAGAAGGGTAGAATCGACGGTTTGAAATGGTTGGCGGTTGGGGACATGCGGATGCGCACCATGCATTCTCTGGCTTATGCGCTGACCCAATATGATTGTCCGATCACCTTTGTCGCGCCACCTGATATGTCGCTGCTGCCCGAGTTCAAGGAAGAACTTAAGAATTACAACCTCAACTTCCGCGAAGCTGATCATGTAGAACAGGCGATTGCTGAGGCGGACGTGATTCTGGTCGAGCCAGTCGTCCAGCCGGATTACACCAAGGAGCGAGACGAACGCAAGGGTGATGCCGGCAGGACACCCGCGAACTACAAGATTACGCGCGAGCTGTTGGCGACCAAAGCCAAATCCGACGCCATCCTGCTGCATTCTCTCCCCCGCATGGATGAGATCCCAACCGATGTGGATATCACCCGCTGGTCGCGCTACTGGCAGGAAGCTGCCAATGGAGTCGTGATGCGTATGGCGCTGATCGCGCTCGTATTGGGTAAAGTTGAGTAAACCGAAGATCATTTACAACCTGTAAAGGTTCTAAATCACAATTTTTCCGGAGGATAAAATATGCAAACATTTTTACACGGACGGGATCTAATTGGTGATCTCGATTTCAGCAAGGAAGAGGTGGAAACTGTCCTGGAGGTTGCTTTCGATCTGAAAAGAAAACGCGCTCTGAATGAGCTTACCCCCTACTTACGGGATAAAGTATTGGCGATGTTGTTCTTCTTCTCGAGCACCCGCACCCGCGGTTCATTTGAAGCCGGAATGGCTCACCTTGGCGGGCATGCAGCATTCATCGAAAGCACCACCACTCAGATCAAGCACGGCGACACTTCCACTGAAATTGGCGAGATCTATGGTCGCTACTTCGATGGGATCGCCATTCGTCACGTAGATTGGGGTTTAGGCAATAAGTACATCAATGAAGTAGCCAAAGCCTCGCGCGTGCCGGTGCTCAACATGCAGTGTGATATTTATCATCCCTTCCAATGCCTGGCCGATCTGATGACGATCATGGAGAAAAAAGGCCGCGATCTGCGCAAGAAGAAGATTGTGGTTTCATGGGCTTATGCAGCATCTTATTTGAAACCCATTTCAGTACCACAATCCTTAATCCTGCAAATGCCGCGCTTCGGCATGGACGTAACACTCTCTTATCCGAAAGAATTCCCCCTCATGCCTGAAATCGAAGCCCAGGCAGCGGAACAGGCTAAAAAATTCGGCACCAAATTTGAAATCGTCCACGACATGGAAGAAGGCTTCAAGGATGCCGATGTAGTTTACGCCAAGTCGTGGGGACCCCTGCTGACCACCTCGGATGCTGCCGAGGGAAAGCGTTTACAAGATCAGTATAAAACCTGGATCACCGATTCCCGCAAGATGAGCCTGGCACAACCAGACGCGATCTTCATGCACCCTCTCCCAGCCGACCGCGAGGTCGAGGTGACGAACGAGGTAATGGACGGCCCGCAGTCGGTCGTATTCGATGAAGCCGAAAACCGGATGCATGCCCAATCTGCTGTTATGGCCCTGACAATGGGTTAAAATAGATTTCAATGTTTACTAAATTTTGGAGAGGATGAATTTATATGGCACGTAAAGGTGTAGCTGTTGTAGCAATTGGCGGGAACTCCTTAATCAAGGACAAGAATCACCAATCGGTGGAAGATCAATACCTTGCAGCGAAAGAGACCACCAAGCACATTGCTGACATGATCGAAGACGGCTGGGATGTGGCCATTGGTCATGGAAATGGCCCTCAGGTCGGTTTTATTCTGCGCCGGTCCGAAATTGCCGCCCAGGTGGAAGGTATGCATGAAGTCCCGCTTGATGTATGCGGTGCTGATTCGCAAGGTGCGATTGGTTACGCGCTCCAGCAGAATCTTCAGAATGAACTCCGCCGCCGCGGCGTCAAGAAATCGGTTGCAACTGTTGTCACACAGGTCCTGGTAGACCGAAACGACAACGCCTTTGTGAACCCGACCAAACCGATTGGCAGTTTCATGGAAGAACCTGAAGCCAAACGGCGCGAGACAGAGATGGGCTGGAACATGGTCGAGGATTCCGGCCGAGGTTGGAGGCGGGTTGTAGCCTCACCGATTCCCCAGGAAGTGGTTGAAATTGATGCAGTGCGGGAATTGATTGAGGCTGGCACAATCGTTATCACTGTTGGCGGTGGAGGTATCCCGGTCGTCCGTGAAGCGAATGGCGACATTATCGGTACGGCAGCGGTGATCGACAAAGACTATGCTTCCAGCCTGCTTGCCCGCTTGATCAACGCGGATGTCTTTGTCATTTCAACTGCGGTTGAAAAGGTGGCTCTTAATTACGGCAAGCCTGACCAGAAATGGCTCGATAAATTGACGGTTGCCGAAGCTAAAGCCTACCTGGCTGAAGGAAGCCATTTTGCCAAGGGGTCGATGGCGCCCAAGATTCAGGCGATTATCTGGTTCATGGAAAATGGCGGCAAAAAAGCCATCATTACCAATCCAGAGAATATTGGACGTGCAATGCGTGGTGAAACGGGCACGCTGATCGTACCTTAAGTTGATCGACGCGATTTAAAGTGGGACTGCCAGGTTAGCACCGGCAGTCCCAGCAAGTGAATTTTCCCAAAGAGCATGTAAAAATAAAATAACCTGGTTTGCCTGCTGGTCAGGATCTTCAAATTAATCCAATAGGAGAACCGGGTAGTTGTCAACAAGCGGTGGAAGGAGGTGGTCGGCACAGACCTAATCGGTCATTTCGTTTTAGGCACACCATAGACCTCTATGATGATCCATTGAATAAACCTTTTCGCAAACAGATTTTGGAGGAGACATGAAACGATTGTGGTTGTTCGTAAGTTTGTTGGTTCTGGCTGCCATGTTATTGGCTGCCTGTCAACCTGCCGCACCCGAAGTCACCGAAGCGCCTGAAGTGAGCCCCACCGATGTTGTGGCTGAACCGACAGCAGTACCAGAAGCAGAAGAATTCATCTTCGGTATGTTACTGGTCGGCCCCTACAATGACCATGGTTACAGCCAGGCTCATTATGAAGGCGGCTTGTATGTTGAAGAGAACCTGCCCGGCGCCAAGATGATCTATATAGACAAGGTCAACTCCGCCGACCGCCCTGGCACGACCCCGGCTCAGTTAGCGGAGGACCTGGTGTCCAAAGGTGCACAATTAATCATCTTCAACTCCGATGACATGAAAGACTCGGCTGTTGAATTTGCCCAGGCTCACCCGGATGTCCCGACCATTCATGCATCCGGTGATACCTCGTGGACCGATGGGAAGAACTACATCGACTTGCCCTTGTTCGGCAACTCGTTTGGCCGCATGGAATATGGCAAGATGATTGCGGGATGTTCTGCAGCCCTGACGACCCAATCGGGTCAAATTGGCTACCTTGGACCCCTAATCAACGACGAGACTCGCCGCCTGGCCTCTTCGGCTTACCTGGGCGCCAAGTACTGCTACGAAAAATATGCCGGCAAGGATCCTGCCGACCTGAGTTTCAAGGTCACCTGGATAGGATTCTGGTTCAATATCCCCGGATTTACCTCTGACCCAACTCAGGTTGCGGATGACTTCCTCAACAGTGGATACGATGTGATTATTTCCGGTATCGATACCACGGAAGGCTTGGTTCAGGCTGGTAAAGCCCGCGAAGCTGGCAAGGATGCCTGGTCAGTGCCGTATGACTACGTTGCCGCTTGCGAGGAAGGCAAAGAAGTCTGTTTGGGAGTTCCGTACTTTAACTGGGGTCCTGTCTACCTGAAACAGGCCCAGGCCACCAAGGATGGTACGTTTGCTTCGTACTTCGAATGGCTTGCTCCTGACTGGACAGATATCAACAATCATGACACCAGCCCGGTTGGCTTCATGAAAGGTGAGGGATTGTCGGAAGAAGCCAGCGCCAGCCTCGAACTGTTTGTTGCCGAGTTGGCAGGCGGCTTGAATCTGTGGACCGGACCGCTCAACCTGCAAGACGGCTCAGCCTATCTTGCCGAGGGTGAGGTTGCTACGGATGTCCAGGTCTGGTACTTACCGCAATTACTCGAGGGCATGGAAGGTCAAAGCGTCAGCGAGTAATTCATAGAGATACGAAGGCTTGAAAAGTATCTCATCGTCTAAATTCATGGAGGGGCGGACCGTAAAATCGCCCCTCCAAAGTAACACCTGCATGGCTCCGGAATTGGAAATTAATTCCAATCCTAAAGTTTGTTAGAAGTTCCTTTGCCGGGGCCAGAATGCGGATATCGATTCTGCCAGTAAATAAGAGACTTGCATGAATGTAGAACTCGTAAAAATTCATAAATATTTTGGGGCGGTTCACGCCAACAATGACATTTCTTTATCCGTTGAATCTGGAGAAATTCAAGGAATTCTGGGTGAAAATGGCGCCGGCAAAAGCACCTTGATGAAAATTCTTTCAGGGTATATTCATGCCGATGAAGGTGTAATTTTATTGGATGGAAAACCTGTCCAAATCCAATCTCCTTCGGATGCCATAAAACATGGTATCGGCATGCTGCATCAAGACCCACTCGATTTTCCCCCCATGCGAATCGTTGATAATATGCTGGTTGGTCATGAGGGCGGGCTCTTTCCAAACAAACGAGAAGTTGTCAAGGCATTGCAGGAATTACAACGGCAGTTTGACTTTAATCTGGACCCAGAGGCTTATGTTGATAGTTTAACCGTTGGAGAAAGGCAGCAACTGGAAATATTACGTTTGCTCTGGTTGGGGGCACGGGTTTTGATTCTCGATGAACCAACCACTGGAATCAGCGCATCGCAAAAAGTGAAATTATTCGAAACGCTTAAAAAATTGGCCAAGCAGGGGATGTCCATCATATTTGTTTCGCACAAATTGGAGGATGTAGAAGGGTTATGCCATAAGGTCGCAGTTTTCCGCCAGGGAGAATTGGTTGGAAGTGCTTTACCACCCTACGTGACGGATAACCTGGTTGAAATGATGTTCGGGAGGGTGGTTACCCTGGAAGAAAAGATCTTCCATGGTTGCGACGAACCAGCGGTCGAAGTTAAAAGTTTGTCGATAGAAGATTACCGCATTCAAATTCGTGATGTTAATCTGACCATAAACCATGGCGAAGTGATCGGTCTGGCTGGAATGGAGGGTTCCGGGCAGCGCCATTTCTTGCGAACTCTTGGCGGGCTGATGCGGCCGGTGGGTGGTGAAATACAGCTTCGCGGTAGACGTTTGAGCGGCAAGCCTTACAGGGACTTCCTCGATGCAGGAGTATCTTACGTTCCCGCCTCCCGTATGGAAGAAGGGCTGATACCCGGGTTGTCGTTGACCGAGCATTTTATTCTGAGCGGAGAGCAAAATAGCTTTTTCGTCGATCGCGATCAAGCGGTCGTGGTCAGCCAGGAACGCATCCAGGACTTTAATATCAAAGGAATCCCCACAAGCACGGTGGAGTCCCTTTCCGGCGGCAATCAACAGCGGGCGCTTCTCGCCATGTTGCGCAATCCAGTGGACCTCCTGCTGCTCGAACATCCAACCCGCGGCCTGGATATCGAATCGGCAATTTGGATTTGGGGCAAGCTAAAGGACCGCTGTAAGCAAAAGACCAGTATCGTTTTTATCTCGTCTGATCTGGAAGAAATCCTACATTACAGCGACCGGATATTGGTTTTCTATAATGGCAAAGTTTCCCAGCCATTGGATGCAGCGACCACCACGGTAGATCAACTTGGCCAGTTAATTGGCGGGAAAGGTTTCTAGTGTTTATAAAATCCTGGCGCGGTTCATCGCTATTATTTAAAGTTCTCGCAATTGCCGGCGCGTTGATCTTTACCACGGTCATCATGCTGCTGGCAGGGGCACCGCCGCTCGAAGCTTACAAATTGATTATTATTGGTTCCGTCGGCTCGATCGGTAAAATCTCCGATGTGGTGGTTGCCTGGATACCGCTCCTGCTGGTAACTTCGGGTTTGCTGCTGACTTTCACCGCCGGGTTGTGGAATATCGGAATCGAAGGGCAAATAGCGCTGGGAGCGATTTGCACCACCTGGGCGTTGAGGTTATTGCAGGATTCTAGCCTCTCACCAACTTTGATTATTATCATCGGCTTTTTAGCAGGCATCCTGGGCGGGATGTTTTGGGCTGCGCTGGTCGGTGTGTTGAAAAATTTTGGCGGGGTCAACGAAATTTTTGGCGGATTGGGGCTTAATTTTGTCGCCACTGCCTTGACGATCTGGTTGATCTTTGGCCCCTGGAAACGCCCGGGCGTCGGTTCGATGAGCGGCACCGTTCCCTTCGATACTTCCCTGTGGCTGCCGCAAGTTGAAGGCTTGCGTATGAGTTGGTGGTCGCTGGGGGTCGGAATCGTTGGGATTGTTCTGGTCTTTATCATACTGCAGGGTACATATTACGGGCTGCGGTTGAAGGCGGTTGGCAAGAACAGTCGGGCGGCATTTCTAATCGGCATTCCAACCTCGCGGTACATGATGTCGGCATTTTTAATCTGCGGCATCTTCGCCGGGCTGGCAGGGGCAACTCAGGTTTTGGGTGTTTATCATCGTCTGATACCATCGATATCGTCGGGGTATGGCTACCTTGGTTTGATGGTCGGCATGCTGATCAATTATCAGGCGTTATGGGCGGCTCCAGTGGCATTCTTCTTCGCCGCGTTGAATATCGGCAGCATCCAATTGCCCATCGTATTGAAATTGGACTCTTCCCTCGCGGGTGTTTTGCAGGGGGCGCTCGTTCTCTTTGTCCTGATGATGGATGGCGTACGCCGCCGTTTGACTGGTAAAAAGGTGAGTTAGCAATGGATAATACAACGCTTGTTGGATTAGCGGGAATTTTAGCGGCTGCCGCGCCGATTGTTTTTGCCGCAATCGGGGAAACAATCACTGAGCGGGCTGGTGTGATCAACCTTTCGCTCAACGGCACGATTTTACTCACGGCCATGGCTGGTTTCGCGACGACAGCGACCACCGGAAGTCTGCTGCTCGGATTCCTGGCAGGGGCTGTGATCGGCGCATTGGTTGCCCTCATAATTGCTTTTAGCAGCATTACCCTGAAACAATCCCAAGTCGCCGTCGGATTCGTTTTGGCTTTGATGTGCCGTGATCTGGCTTACTTCCTCGGCAATCCCTACATGGGGCTCTCCGGACCGCGCGTCCCCAATATGCCCATTCCAGGTCTGGTCGATATTCCCATAATCGGGACCCTGTTCTTTAGCCATGATTTACAGGTTTATTCCAGTTTTCTTCTGGTCATCGTTGCCTACATCTTTGTCTACAAAACCCGTCCAGGACTGATGCTTCAGGGTATCGGCGAGAAGCCGGCTTCTGCGTATGTTCGTGGAGCCAA
The DNA here is from genome assembly GCA_021848775.1 of Chloroflexota bacterium. Classification (GTDB taxonomy): domain Bacteria; phylum Chloroflexota; class Anaerolineae; order Anaerolineales; family Anaerolineaceae; genus Bellilinea. The sequence goes on from JAJZTR010000001.1 coordinate 31,894, forward strand.
TGTCAACCGTCTGCGTTACATCTACACCATGATTGGCGGTGCGCTGGTAGGTCTGGCCGGCCCGATGTATACTTTGAGCGTAAAAGTAGGCTGGAAAGGGACCATCACGGGTTTAGACGGTATTGGCTGGATCGCCCTCGCGATTACTATTTTCGGCGGCTGGAATCCGCTCCGGGTAGCGTTGGGCGCTTATTTCTTCGTCTTTTTGCAGTGGCTGGGCCTGGTGCTGCAACCATCGATGCCGAATATTCCGTCTCAGGTCCTGCAAGTCGCACCTTTCCCCCTTATGATCCTAACCCTGGTGATTGTTAATCTCGGCAATGCTGAGTGGGTTGACCGCACCCTGGCAGGCTTGCCGGAGGACGCCAGACGGGTCCTGGCAAAAGTCTTGCGGACCATGCGCACTTCTCCACCAGCTTCGCTGGGCATTCCGTTCGAGAATGAATAGGAAAATGATGATGAGTGAATTTATAGGATATCGCTGCTCGTTGTGCCAAACTGAATATTCTCCCAGCCAGGTGACTTATACCTGCCCGAAAGATGGCGGCAATCTAGATGTCGTTCTCGATTATGCCAATATCCGGCAGCGCTACGAAATCAACGACATCACCACCCGAACAGATCCTTCACTTTGGCGGTATCTGCCGTTATTGCCTGTAACCGACCCGGGTGGGGAGTCAACGCCTTTGCGCGCAGCCGGGTGGACGCCTGTCTATAAAGCGGGCAGATTGGCTGAGTCGCTTGGAATCCGGAATCTGTGGATCAAGGATGAAGGCCGAAACCCTACCGCCTCGTACAAAGACCGGGCATCGGCGGTTGTGGTGGCGCGGGCTTTGGAGATCGGCGCTGAAGTCACGGTTACCGCCTCAACCGGTAACGCAGGTGCCGCCCTGGCTGGCATGGCTGCGGCGGTCGGACATAAATCTGTGATCTTTGCTCCTAAAACTGCCCCCCAGGCCAAAATTGCTCAATTACTGGTTTTTGGTGCTCGGGTGATCCTGGTAGACGGCAATTATGACGCTGCCTTTGATCTGAGCCTGCAGGCTGCTGAAGAATTCGGCTGGTACTGTCGCAATACGGGGTACAATCCCTTCACCGTAGAAGGTAAAAAGACGGGTGCTTACGAGATCTGGGAAACTGTAATGATGGAAATTCCTAAAAAATATGCGCCCTTGACCATTTTTGTTTCAGTGGGAGATGGGAATATTATTTCCGGATTGCACAAAGGCTTTAAAGATTTACAATTGTTGGGTTGGCTGGATCAGATGCCACGGTTGTTTGGCATCCAATCTGACCGTTCCGCGGCTGTAGCCAATGCTTTCCAGGCGGGTGGGGAAGACATCCAACCTGTGCAAGCGACCACCATCGCGGACAGCATATCGGTGGATCTGCCGCGTGATGGTGTCCGGGCGGTGCGCGCGGCGAGAGAGACCGGCGGTGAATACCTTACCGTTACCGACGACGAAATTATTGCAGCTATCCCGGAAATCGGGCAAATCGGCATCTTTGCTGAACCGGCAGGCTCTGCAGCGTATGCAGGAATGAAGAAAGCTGTTTCTCAGGGGAAGATCGATGCGGACGATCCCGTACTGGTCTTGAACACCGGGAACGGGTTGAAAGATGTTCGAGCTGCCTTAAAATCGATAACGGAAGCTCCAGTAATTGAACCAACTTTACCCGCGTTGAAACGGCTGCTGGGAATTTGAAGTTTTAGAAAGTTTCAGATCGATCTGTGAAAGAGGGCTTTAGAATGGAACCGACATTTTCAATCATTGCCCCAATCTTCAATGAAGAATGCTGCCTGGATGAACTCTACCGGCGAATCTCAGAGGTGATGGATCAAACCCATGAACCCTGGGAGCTGGTGCTGGTAAATGATGGTTCGCGTGATGCCTCACCGGAAATTATTCGCAGCTTGGCTGCGGCGGATAAACGGGTGCGTCCGGTGATGTTTGCCCGTAATTTCGGTCACCAAATTGCGGTAACAGCCGGTTTGGATTACGCCCGCGGTCAGGCAGTCATCATCATCGATGCAGATTTGCAGGATCCCCCGGAGGTCATGTTGGAGATGATCTCAAAGTGGCGGGAAGGTGTCGAGGTGGTCTATGCCGTTCGAGCAGACCGCGAAGGCGAAACCTGGTTCAAGAAATTAACCGCCGCTCTGTTTTACCGCATAATTTTCAGCATCACCGACGTGAAAATTCCGATGGATACCGGTGATTTCCGTCTAATGGATCGAAAAGTGGTGAACGTCATGAAAACCATGCGGGAGCACCATCGATTTCTGCGCGGGATGTCCGCCTGGGTCGGATTCAGGCAGGAAGGTGTCACATACAATCGCGCAGCCCGGTTTGGCGGGGAAACCAAGTACCCGTTTCGCAAGATGCTCAAATTAGCCTTGACGGCTATCACGGGTTTCTCATATTTTCCGCTGCAGCTGGCAACTTATCTTGGCTTTATCACCGCCGGGTTGGCCATCATCGCCATCCCGGTTGTAGCCATCTTTAGGGCGCTGCAGTCACAGGCCTTTTTCGGGCAGGCATCGACTTTGATCGCGGTCTTATTCTTGGGCGGCGTTCAATTGATTTCACTGGGCATTTTAGGTGAATATATCGGACGCATTTATGACGAAGTAAAAGGAAGACCTTTATATATCGTTAGTGAAGATCCGGAAAATTTCCATTCAGACGATCAAATAAAAAATCAAGGAGAATTTTCGTAATGGCAAAAATTGACCTCACCATTTACCCTGAACACCTCGAGCGGGCTGTCAAGCGAGTGAAAGATCGAAATATTATTATTCCGACTTTTGCGCAAATGAAGAACCCGGATCTGATTCCATCCAACATCAAAGAGGAATTAGGTTCGATCGGACTGTGGGATGTTCACCCCCGCAACCTGTTCCGAATTACCTGGAAAAATGAACCGAAACCTCGCGGCGGCGGGTTTGGCGGGGTTAATTATTTCGAACTTCCCTCCAGTTTAACCGGCGTGCCAGCCCGTATCATAGGACTGGTCGGGAAATGGTTCCCCACTGGGGCCCACAAAGTTGGTGCCGCCTTCGGCTGCCTGGTTCCGCGCCTGGTCACCGGTCAGTTTGACCCGACTACCCAGAAAGCGGTGTGGCCGTCGACCGGAAATTATTGCCGCGGCGGGGCGTACGATTCGGCGCTTTTGGGCTGTGAATCGATTGCGATATTACCCGAGGGCATGAGCAAAGAACGCTTCGAATGGCTCGAAAAAATCGCCGGTGAAGTAATCGCCACCCCGGGCACTGAATCCAACGTCAAAGAGATTTTTGACAAATGCTGGGAACTGCGTGCTTCCGGTCAGGATCTGGTCATTTTCAATCAGTTCGAGGAATTTGGGAATTACCTGTGGCACTATAACGTATCTGGTGCTGCAATCGAAGAAGTCCTCAAAAAGATCCTGGGACCCAAGGATACTTTCCGCGGGGCAGCGTTGACCACCGGCTCTGCCGGGACGATTGCCTTGGGTGAATATCTTAAATCGGTTTTTCCGGGCAGTAAAACGGTTGCCAGCGAAGCTTTGCAATGCCCGACTCTTCTGTCAAATGGTTTCGGCTCACATCGCATCGAGGGTATTGGCGATAAACACGTGCCGTGGGTGCACAATGTGAAAGAGACCGACATGGTGGTCGCGATTGACGACAATGCGGTAACCAATATTGTCCGTCTCTTCAACGAAAAAGCAGGGCGCGAGTATTTAATCCACAAGGGTGTGCCTGAAGAGGTTGTTGGAAAACTTGATTTACTGGGTTTTTCAGGCATTGCCAATATGCTTTCCGCTATCAAAATGGCAAAGTATTATGAAATGGATGAAAACGATGTCGTGGTGGTTGTATTCACCGATTCGATGGAATTGTATACCAGCCGCGTGGACGAATATCGAAAAGAATTTGGTGAATTCACCTCCTTTGATGCGGCAGAAACCTACGCCCGTTACCTCCATGGAGAGCGCACCGACAACCTGTTGGAACTGACCTACGCTGACCAAAAGCGTATCCATAACTTGAAGTATTACACCTGGGTTGAGCAGCAAGGCCGCACCTACGAGGAAATCCAGGCGCAGTGGTACGATCCGGATTATTGGACCGGCTATCGTAATCAGACCGAGGAAATCGATGCGTTGATTACGGAGTTCAATCAGCGCGTCAGCCGGGCATAGTAACCGGAAATTTGGAACCCTAAAAAAATCGGGCAGATCCTATGAAGTCTGCCCGATTTTTATAATCAAACCATGCCGGAATCGGTTACCGTTCCTTTATTCCTCTAGCAGTGGAAGTGCCTCGTTTGCGAGGGTTTCTGGCGTGTGCATGCCGACGCGGATGCCGCGGACGATTCCATCCCGGTCTACCAGAATCGAGGTCGGGTAGGTATCGATCTTCAAAGCATCCAAAACGCGGTAATCAGGATCGACCAACACAGGGAAGTCCAATCCGACCTCGGTTGCAAAAGCCTGGGCGGTGGCTGGAGCCTCGCCAGCGTTGATTGCCAGGACTACAAATCCTTGATCCCGATACTGATTAAAAAAATTATTCAGATCCGGCATTTCTGCCCGGCAGGGAGGGCACCAGGTTGCCCAGGTATTGATGAGCACAACGGATCCCTTATAATCGTCCAGACTGACCCAATTGCCGTCGAGGTCAGCCAGTTCAAAATTGGACATCAGAGCATTCAACTTTGGCTGCAGAATATCGCCCGGTTGCGCAGGACGAAAATAGGTTACCAAACTGATAAGGAGTATTAATACTCCTGCAGCAATAACCACCGGACCGGTGGAATTCCTGGACCGTGTTTTCGATCTGGAAGATGTTTGAGGCGCGCGTTCAAAGGTCATCGGATGATCTTTACCCACTTTAATTTCAGTTTCTGACATTTTACCTGATAATTTGTAAACCTTTGAGCATCCCTGGAAAGACATTCCACGTTTATCTTGTGGGCTATAATTATGCAATGAATTTCCCGCAAAGTGAGACCATACATGACTTTACTTCCTGATCCAACCGATTTGGTGCTGGTGGTCGTCATCACCAATCCGCGGGATTTGGAAATAGCGCGAGTCCTGGGCTGGTATAGAATCCCCTTTAAAACGGCCCCGAAAGTGGTGTCCGTGGATTATCTGGCCTTCTACCAGACCGCCGGATTTGGCGAGGAAGAGCGCTGGCGCATCCGCTATATCGCGCCGGTGCGCGGACATGAACTAACCACGCGGGCTGAATTGATCCGGGATGAACCTGACCATCCGAGGGCGGGTGAAGAATACTACAAAGTCCAAATTGGTGCACTGCAATCCCTGCCCCATCCCATTAAAGCGGATCACTGGCGGCGGATCACATTTCTATACACAACCGGCGAACTGTTACGCCAGGCGCTAACCGTCAATGATCTGGTGGTTAGAGATGAGGAACGAGCCTTGCTGTGGCAGTCCTTACGCGAGCGGGCGCTCGCCAGCGGGCAGTATCAATCGGAAGAATTGCCCGAAAACCGTTTCAATCTCGATCCGGTATTGCTTGCCATGCTGGGAGAGCTGGGTAAAATACACGAGGCGCCGGCAGGCTGGGATGAACTCGATCCTGCTGATTCTTGAAGCCAGGAGAAAATAATATGTCGGTTTTGATTCAATCCGGAACGATAATCACGGCGTCTGATACTTTCCAGGCGGATATTCTGGTGGAGGGGGAACACATTGCTGTAATCGGGAACGATCTCGCGGTTCCGCCTGATGCGCAGGTGATTAATGCAGCCGGTAAGTTTGTTTTGCCAGGCGGAATCGATGTGCACACCCACTTCGATTTGCCTATGTTTGGCACTGTTTCTTCGGATGATCATTACACCGGGCATAAAGCGGCGGCTTTTGGCGGGACCACGACGGTGATCGATTTTATTCCGCAGGATCTGGCTCCATTACAGGCGAATGTGGATGCCTGGCATGCCAAAGCGGATGCCAAGGCAGCAATCGATTTTGGTTTTCACATGAATATCAGCCATCTGGATGAGCAGGTTGAGGCTGAAATTCCCGGGCTGATTCAGCAGGGAATTACCAGTTTAAAGGTTTTCACAGCATATAACCAGCGCATGCGCCTCACGGACGATCAAATATTCCGCGTATTGCGCATAGCAAAAAAACATGGGATGTTGACCATGGTACATGCGGAGAACGGGGATGTGATCGAATTGCTGGTTGCTGAAGCTCTGGCGCAGCACCGCACATCCCCGGTGTGGCACGCCCGCACTCGCCCGGCCTGGGGCGCTGTCGAGGCGGTATTGCGCTCGGCATCTTTGGCGGCCACCAGCGAGGCTCCGCTTTATATCGTTCACATGAATGTAGCCGGCGAAGTGGATATGCTGGCTTATGCCCGCGAAAAGGGCGTGCCGGTGATGGGTGAAACCTGTCCGCAGTACCTCTTTTTCTCTGAGGACAACCTGACTCAGGCTGATGGTGCCAAATTCGTCTGTTCGCCGCCGGTAAGGAGTGAATTTGATCGAATGCGCCTGTGGGAGGGTTTGGAAAATGGCACCATCCAGGTGCTGTCTACCGACCATTGCGCTTTCTTTTTTGACGGAACCAAGCCCATCCTGTACGAAGGGAAACCGATTGCCATTCCCGGTAAAGAACTCGGAAATGGAGATTTTACAAAAATCCCAAACGGCCTGCCCGGTGTCGGTGACCGCATGCCTGTTTTCTGGAGCACAGCGGTGGCAGCAGGCAGGATCACCCCCAATAAATTTGTCGAATTAACCAGCACGAACCCGGCGAAGATCTTTGGCATGTATCCGCGTAAAGGCAGTCTGACACCCGGCGCGGATGCGGATATTCTGATATTGGACCCAAACCAGAAAGTAAATTATGGGGTCGCTCTTTCACACCAGCGCACCGATTACAATTTGTACGAGGGGTGGACTTTGACCGGCAGGATCGAGAAGGTTTTCCTGCGCGGCAACTTGATTGTGGATGGGGATTCCTGGCACGGGTATGCCGGGATGGGTGAATTCATTTACCGCAAGCCCTTTGAGCATTTGATTTAAACCCGCTATGTTAACTTTTTTGCCAGCCATCCTGCTCCTGATCACTGCCCTGGCGGTCTTTTTGCTGCGTTATCTGCCGCGCGGAACTGGGTATTCCTGGCTGACAGCTGTGACAATGACCCTTTTGGTTTGGGGCGGGGTATTGGCGCTGCACTGGTACACTCCGCCGGTGGTTGATATTTCTTCATGGCAGCCGTATGACCCGGGAACAGCTGACGCAATCCGTTTCAGTTGGAATTCTGTTTCATGGCTTTACAGCCTGGTCCTGGTCAGTGTCTGTCTGGTGGTGTTAATGACCTCGGGAGCGCGCCTGCAGTTGTTCAGCAACCCGCTCTCCTGGTCGGCAAATCTTGTCATCACTGCTGCAGGTCTGGTGGCGGTATTGGCGGATACGTCTTTAGCCATGGTTCTTTCCTGGGTATTGTTGGATGTTATTGACTTAATCCTGGTGCAGCGGTTATCCCGTTCATGGAAGTATTCCGCTCGCGGTATTACGGTTTTTGTAGTTCGCACCATAAGTATTTTCTTGATGATCACCGCCCTTGTCGTTCAGTGGTTTATTGGAATACCCCTTGAATTTGAAACTATGTCTCCCCTGGCAAGCCTCTTCGTCTTACTATCGTTGGGGTTGAGGTTGGGTTTGGTGCCATTGAATTTGCCTTATAAAAGGGATTTCCCATTTCAACGTGAACTGGTATCCAATTTACGTTTGACCGCCCATATTGTGGGGTTGGCAGCCCTGGCGCGGATTCCTCAACTAAGCGTCCCTGGTAACTGGCTGCCAACCCTTTACACGGTTACGATAATTGCCTGCCTGTATGGTGCTGCCATGTGGGTGGCCTCACAGGATGAGATTTCCGGCCGCCCGTACTGGCTGTTGACGCTGTCTGGATTGGCTTTTATCTGCGTTCTCCAGGGAAGAACCGAGCAATCCGCAGCCTGGGGATTGGTGATGGCTGTTAGCGGGGCAGGATTGTTCTTATTCTCTTCGCGTGCCAGAGGTTTGATCTCCATTCCGATACTTGGAATGGTTGCCCTCAGCGGGCTTCCCTTCACCCCGGCCTCCATTGGTTGGGACGGACTGGTCGTTGTCCCATTCGGGATCGGCGACGCAATGCTGATCATAACCGTTGCACTGCTGCTGTTCGGTTATGGTAGACATGCTTTGAAACCCGGTGATGACTTCTCGGGTTTGGATGGCTGGGTTCGCGTCATTTATCCTGTTGGGTTCATTTTATTGCTGGCATCGGGCTGGGTCGGGGCAGGATTGGGCCTTTCCGGCGGCTTATCGGCAGGTATCGTCTGGCCCGCAGCTGCAGCATCGATTATTTCAGCGCTATTTTGGGCCGCCAGCTGGAGGCTGAAAACGGTGGCGGCTTTGCCGCTCTACACGCAGGCAGTCGGCGTAATAAACAGCGGTTGGAACCTGTTGATCCGCTTCTTAAGATTGTCCTGGCTGTATGAATTTCTTTGGTCCATCTACCAGGGATTAAGGCGTCTGGTGGCATTTCTTACACTGCTTTTTGAAGGAGAAGGCGGCCTTCTATGGTCATTTTTGCTGCTGGTTCTTATGTTAACAATCATATTTGCCGAAACAGGGCTGTAGATGGTTGATCTGATGGATACCATTGCGATTGGGATCGTTGTTTTGACTTCCATTTCGCTGGTTTGGACCGAGAAGTGGCGCATCAACGTTGCTGCTATCGCTTTGCAATATCTGGTAGTGTTCTGGTTCGTTTCTCAGAGTTGGCCCATCGGATTAGCCTCGATAAAATTGATCGCGGGGTGGGTGGCTGGCGCTGTGCTTGGCGACGCGGTCAGTGCTCTGAACCAGCAGATGGTTGTCAATCGAGTTATTTCAGCCAGGGTTTTTCGCGCGTTTGCCGCGATTTTTATCATCCTACTGGCGTTTTCAGCCGCGCCGGGAGCCGGGGCGTGGATTCCAGTTTCAACACCGGCTCTTATCAGCGGCTTGATCCTGATAGGAATGGGGATACTCCAACTGGGCATGACCACCAACCCAATGCGGGTGATCGTGGGACTTTTGACTGCGCTTTCCGGTTTTGAAATTCTTTATGCTGCCGTTGTTTCCTCGGTGCTGGTGGCCGGCTTGTTAGCGCTGGTTACGCTTGGCCTGTCGTTGACAGGCGCGTACTGGTTGAGTCTTACCCCTCATGAGGAACAACTATGAATGCGCCAATTCTTTGGATCCTTGTTCCAGGGGTGTGGGCGTTGTTATTATGGCTCCTTCGGCGCTACCAGGTTCTTGCCCTGGGTCTGGCCGCAGGGATGTGCTTGATATTGAGTCTGCTGGCTGCGGTTGTGCCGATAGGGGAAACGGTGACACTGGGAAGCCTTTCTTTCAACCTGTCTTCCACCTTGCCGGTACTCGGGCGTCGGTTTGTGTTGAGTGCCAATGATCATGTTCTCTTGACCCTGCTTTACGGGTTGGCAGCAGTGTGGTTTGGGTTGGCAGTGTTGGCCTGGCCGCACCGGCTTTTTGCTCCATTCGGACTGGGGATGCTTGTCGCTATGGTAGCTGCTCTGGCGGTGGAACCATTTTTATATGCAGCTCTCCTGGTAGAGACGGCAGTTTTATTGAGCATCCCGTTTCTTTCGCCGCCCGGCCGGGTGATCGGACCCGGGTTGCAGCGATATCTTATCTTCCAGACACTGGCAATGCCGGCGATTCTATTTGCAGGATGGATCATCAGCGTGGCAGGAGCCACGCCCGCGGACACATCCATGTTCACCAGGGCTGGAATGCTGCTTGGGTTGGGATTCGCTTTTTGGCTGGCAGTTTTCCCCTTCTATAACTGGCTGCCAATGATGATGACTGAGACGCATCCTTTCCCGGCCGGTTTTGTTTTGAGCTTGGTGCCAACTGCCATATTACTGCTCAGCTTGGATTTCATAAGTGCTACAGGGTTCTTGCGCGAATCACAGGCAATGTTTGATGTATTGCGCATTACCGGGGTGGTGATGGTGGTCACGGCAGGACTCTGGGCGGCCTTCCAGGTTAACTTGGGCCGCTTGTTTGGCTATGCCGTAATATTTGAAACAGGCTTTGCGCTACTGGCAATCAGCCTGAACAACCTTTCCGGGTGGATGTTGTTTGCTGCGGCGTTCCTCCCCAGGTTACTGGCATTGTTGGTGCTGGCATTCTCCCTCTCCAGCCTGGGAAATAAAGGACTTCCGCTCACATTCGATGGAGTTCGGGGATTGGCTCACCGTTTTCCTCTGATCTCGCTGGGATTGTTGATTCCGATTTTATCAATTACCGGTTTTCCACTTATGGCCGGGTTACCTGTCCGCCTGGAAGTCTTCGAGCAGATGGCGCCGATTTCACGGACAGCGTTAATAGGTGCAGCAATCGGAACAGTCGGATTCCTGTTCAGCGCAATGCATTTGATCGTACAACTGGTGCATGGTGACGACCGCAAGTGGGAGTTTGGAGAGACCTGGTCGGAACGGATTATTTTGGCCGGCGGGTTGGTGTTCATTTTCCTGTTTGGGATCTTCCCCAATCAGTTCTATAATTCGATCCTGTTTATTCTGCAGTCATTTCCAGAACTCTTCTAAGTGTAGCAATCATAATTTTACGAGCAAAACCCTATTTTAATTGCGCATAGACATTCAATTTAAAAGGCTTCCCATTGGCATAACCGCGCTCGGATGAGATGGTACAATACCATCAGATTGAGTTGTGCTTATAATATTAGTATTCTAGCGTGCCACAGACAGCATTTGCATTAATTATTCCCCTTATGAGGTTTTCCAATGGAAGTTGATCAAATTAAAAAGCAGTTGGATTGGTTAGACGAAGAACGCCGCAAAGATAAACTTCTCATTACCACTTTGCAGGACCGGATCGCCGATCTTGAAGAGCAGGTGCCGCCTGTCGACAAGCGGGTGAATGAGTTGGAGGGGGATTTAGCGCGTGTCACAACATCCCTGACGCGGTTCGAGCAAATCGAAAACAGCATTGGTCAACTCAAAGTGGAATTTTCGCGTCAGATTGCTGATATCGAAAAGGTGCGCGCTGAAAAAGAACGTGAAATCGAGAAGGGTCGCCTGTCGGATATGGAATCGCTCAACCGGACGATGGGCGAAATCCGCAAAGGGCAGGAAAGTATTCCCGACCTCAAAAAAGGGCTGCAAGCGCGCATTGAAGGCGAAAACAGGCTTGGCACTGAAATCGAAGAGGTTGCAACCCGCTTAAGCGCCGTTCGCAGGTCAGACGAGGAATACCGGCGGCAGATAAAACTCATTGACGAAGGTCAACGGCAGGATGCCAAACGTCTTACCGACCTGCAGGGAGAGGTCAGCGCAATTCGGAAACGTCTCGAAGAGCAACGCGGAAAAACCGACCTGAACAGTGATGCCATGCGGAAACTCGAGCTGCGCATTAGCGAACTTTTGGCTGGTGAGACCGAAAGAAGGCAGACCCAGGTTGCTTTCATGGAGAAACAAAATATTGCTGTGATGGATCGCGACCGAGTTTGGCGTGAATGGCAGGCACGCTTCGAACAAGTCGAAAGCCAATCCCAAAGCCTGGACTCCCAAATCCAATCCCTGGAAGCCACGCACCGCGCGGTTAAACGCTCACAGGAAAAATTGGATGAAGTCACAGCCCGTTTTGAGCGGCGAATCAACGAAATTACCGAGATGCAGCGGCTGGTTGAAGATCGATTCCGCCAGGAGTGGGTATCGTTTAAAGCAGATGACCAAAAACGCTGGACGAATTACACGCTGGCTCAGGAAGAGCAGAACCGCGAGTTGAGCCGGCTGATGGGCAAGCTTGAGGAACGCCTGGTGTTATTGGAAGATCAAATGCAGGAAATCCAGGATTTGACCCACCAGATGGCTGAAGAAACCCAAAAGCGGCTGAATGGGATGCTTAGCATGGCCCGTGAGTGGGCAGAAAAACACGACCAAACGGTTACTCGCAATCCCTAAAAGGATTATTGTATGCATGTTATCGGTACTGCCGGGCATGTCGATCATGGTAAATCCACGTTGATCGCCGCCCTGACGGGTGTCCATCCCGATCGGTTGCGCGAGGAACGCGAGCGGGAAATGACCATCGATCTCGGGTTTGGCTGGCTACCTTTGCCGAACGGGGAAACTGTGGGCATAATCGATGTGCCAGGTCACAGGGATTTTATCGAGAACATGCTGGCGGGTGTGGGTGGAATCGATGCTGCGTTGTTTGTGGTGGCTGCCGATGAAGGAGTGATGCCGCAAACGCGCGAGCATCTGGCAATCCTTGACTTGCTGCAAATCCAACGCGGGATTGTGGTCTTGACCAAGATCGACATGGCGCCTGATGATGATTGGCTGGACCTGGTCGAAGCGGATGTTCGCGATACCCTGGTTGGAACGGTTTTACAGGATGCCTCATTGGTAAGGGTTTCTGCCCGGGCAGGCACGGGGTTGGAAGAATTGAAACTCGCCCTGGCCTCGCTACTTGAGGAAACACCCACCCGTCCCGACCTTGGCAAACCGCGTTTGCCGGTGGATCGTGTATTCACCATGTCAGGATTCGGTACGAG
>JAJZTR010000109.1 GCA_021848775.1 Chloroflexota bacterium
AGCCAGCGTCACCAGCGTGAAGACTGCCACGAACACCAGCGCAGTATCGAACTGGCCGCGGCCGACATTGATCAAAAAGCCCAGCCCGCGGTTCGAGCCCACCAGCTCGCCAACCACTCCACCGATCACCGAGAGCGTGGCGCCAATGCGCAGGCCGCCAAGAAAGACCGGCAGGGCGGCTGGAATTTCAAGATAGCGCAGCTGCTGCCAGCGGGTGGCGCGCAGCGAGCGCATTAATGCGCGCAGTTCTTCTGGCACGGCGCGCAGGCCGACCACGGTGTTGACCAGCACCGGGAAGAACACAATCAACGTGCAGATGAGCACCTTGGTACCCATGCCAGGTCCAAACCAGATGACCAGCAGCGGCGCGATGGCGACGACAGGGATGGCCTGGCTGGCTACCAGATAAGGGGAAATCAGCCTTTCGAACATGCGCGAGCGGGCAATCCAATAACCGGTGAAGATGGCGAGCAAGGTGCCGGCCAAAAGCCCCAGCACCACTTCCAACAGGGTGGCAGCGGTGTGGCGTAGCAGGGTGCCATCGCCGGCGGCCTGAACGAAACGCTCGAAAACGAGGCTGGGGGGCGGCAGGATGAAAGCCGGCAGGTTGGCGGCGCGCGCTACCACCTCCCACAGAATCAGTGCCAGTATCAATGAAATGGGCGTGAGGAACAGGCGCGTGCGGCGTGCCAGTTTTTTGGCGGCGGGGCGAAACGCCTTGGGAATGCTCACTTCCATACCCTTTCCTTTCTAAGGCGGGGGGGTCGTTAAAAACGAAAAACCCGAAAACGCAGCGGTCTCGGGGCAAAGTTGACACAGCGCAAAAGCGCTGGCCACGACTGCCTTCTTCTATCCGGACTATACCGTCGACCCTGGAATTTCACCAGATCGTGCACAAATGTGCTCGTGGGTTATACCACCGATCGGGAATTGGGAGTAAACTCCCTCACCCTGCCCCGAAGGCCAAGTATTGAATTAACCCGAGTATAGTCAGGACAGGCGTGCATGTCAAGATGAACAATGTCATTCCCTGTGAAATCGGGAGCAAATCATAATAAGGCGCGGGGCAGCTGCACATCCTCAGACTACCGTTGGTACGCCATGACGGAGGCCCCGCCATAAATTGCACCGCGCGGCCCGAACATGCGCCCTCCCGGCTCGTTCCTTGCGCGTATTTTGGCATAAAACAGGGATATCCTGGGAGCGATCCCCGAGGTCTATGTATGCCATCCTCCCGTCTTACTAAAATCGACCTCAACCAGGCTGGTGAAGCACGGCTGGCGCGGGCTTTAAAAATCAGCCCGCGGCCGTCATTGAGGACAATAACCTTAGGACGTGGCTGTTCTTTGTGGCAGTCTGCATCCTTGGCGGGCTGGCCATGCGCTGATGACGGTGCGCGGATTACGCTGGACGGAGGCAGTGCCTTGACCTTCAAATGGCAGCCACCCGGAAAACCCCTTTCCCTGGTCCCCATGGACGCTTTGTACCCTGAGCCATAGTCAACCCCGACCATTTATTGATAGAATATATCAATATTAATTAATTTCTGCCTGCCAGTCTCATGGTTTTGACTGGAGTGGCTGTGTTTTGAAAGGAGAGTCTCATGGCTCATGAACACGAACATCATCACGATGATGGTGGTGCTGCCCCGGACGATAAGAAAATGCAACACCATGACCAGCCTGACCCCGGGGCGGGACACGAAGGTCACAGTGGGCACACCGCGAAGGACTCGGAGCACCCCAAAGCCCACGCAGATCATACCGGTCATGAGGAGTTGTTCCGGCGTAAATTCTGGGTTTCGCTGATCCTCTCGATCCCTGTAATCCTCTACAGCGAAGGGCTGCACATGATGACCGGCCTGTCCATGCCGGCATTCCCGGGCAGCCAGTGGATTGCTCCTGTCCTTTCGGTCTTCATTTTCGTCTACGGTGGGCTGCCTTTTGTTCAGCTGGCAATCCCGGAACTTAAAAACCGGCAGCCGGGCATGATGACCTTGATTTCACTGGCCATATCGGTGGCGTTCTTTTACTCTGTCGCTTCCTTGTTCATACCCGGGCAGACCGATTTCTTTTGGGAGCTGGTGACGCTGATCGATATTATGCTGCTGGGACACTGGGTGGAAATGCGCAGTGTGCGGCAAGCCTCCGGCGCGTTGAATGAACTGGCAAAATTAATGCCCGATACTGCTGAACGCATCCTGCCGGATGACAGCCTTGAAACCGTTGCTGTCAATAAACTGCGCTCCGGTGACCGGATTCTGGTACGACCGGGAGCCAGCATCCCGGCGGACGGCGAGGTCGTGGAAGGTGAATCCGCGGTAAATGAATCGATGATCACGGGCGAGTCTAAGCCGGTCGATAAAAGCCCTGGGGGAAAAGTCATCGGCGGCTCGATCAACGGCGCGGGCAGCCTGCGGGTGGAGGTAAAGGCTACTGGTGACGATACTGCCCTGGCTGGAATTATGCGGCTGGTGGAACAGGCGCAGCAATCGAAAAGCCGCACCCAGGTTTTAGCCGACAAAGCAGCCGGCTGGTTATTCTATATTGCGCTGGGTGTGGCAGCGATTACTGCAGTTGCCTGGGTAATCGCGATTGGATTCAATCTTGAGGTCCTGGAACGGGTCGCGACGGTGCTGGTGGTCGCCTGTCCGCACGCGCTGGGTCTGGCCATCCCGTTGGTAGTTTCCATTACCACCGGAATCGGAGCCGCAAATGGGATCCTGGTGCGCGACCGCCTGGCTCTGGAAGAAATGCGCCTGGTAGATATTGTGTTGTTCGACAAGACCGGCACGCTCACCGAGGGTCGTTTTGGGGTCACGTGCATGGCGGTCAGTGACGGTATAAAAGAGGACGAAGCCCTGGCGTTGGCAGCGGCGATTGAAGGTGATTCGGAGCATACCATTGCCAGGGGAATTCGCGAAAGTGCCGCAAAAAGAGAATTGCCGCTGCCGGCTGTGACAGGCTTTGAGGCAATCGAAGGGCGGGGCGTAATGGCGGAAAGTGACAACAATAAAGTCTACATTGGCGGACCGCGGCTGCTGGAAATGCTCGAGATCAGCCTGCCTGACAGGCTGGCGCAGTTTGAAAAGAACGCCAGCGCCGGAGGTCAAAGTGTGGTCCATCTGGTGCGTGCCAACCATGACGGCAGCCAACCACTGGCGGCGGCCTCCTTTGCACTTGCCGATGCGATCCGCCCTGAAAGCCTTCAGGCTGTAAAACAATTGAAAGAGATGAATATTCAAGTGGCTATGCTGACCGGTGACAGCCAGGCGGTAGCCGCAGCGGTTGCGGACGAGTTGGGTATTGATACCACCTTCGCAGAGGTGCTGCCAGAACATAAAGATGCCAAAGTAAGCGAGCTCCAGGCAAAAGGGAAAAAAGTTGCCATGGTTGGCGATGGTGTGAACGATGCCCCGGCTCTGACACGCGCGGACGTTGGTATTGCTATTGGCGGCGGCACGGATGTGGCAATCGAATCGGCGGGAATTATCCTTGTGCGCAGTAACCCGCTGGATGTGGTCAAGACCATCACGCTCAGCCGCGCCAGCTACAGAAAAATGACACAAAACCTGGCCTGGGCTGCAGGTTACAACGTGATCGCGCTGCCGCTCGCAGCCGGTATCCTGGCACCTTTCGGCATTCTGCTTTCTCCCGCTGTCGGCGCGCTGCTCATGTCTGCCAGCACAGTGATTGTCGCCATAAACGCGCAACTGCTGCGCCGTACCGCCTTATAAACCGCTCTCTATCAGATGGTTTAATACCCTGACAGACTTCATGTTGCGGTATTGACCAGGGTTGAATTGCATAGGGTCGGCCCGGGATGGTGCGCTGGGACAAGTGTAAAAGTTCCAGCCCGGGATTAGCCGGCACATGCCCCTTCCGGCAGTCCATTTCGCCTGACCTGGTGGTTCAAGGCTAGAAATAAAGGCCTTTGAACCGCCCGTCAGGAAAGTTTTACCTATTAAGATATGGGCTGGATGTGAACATTAAATTAGGGCTAATTTTGTCCGAATTTTTCACACGAAGCCCATTAGATCTTCAAGAGAAATTCACAACTTTGCGATACCCTCAAGGGAAATACGATCTTGGAGAAAAGTATGAAAAAAACCGGCATCATCATAGCAGTGGTAATTGCTCTCGCCCTCTCCCTGGGCGGCTTTGGATATTACAACCAGGTCTACTTACCGGCGCAGGCCACGGCTACGCCAGCCTATAACACCACTAAAGTACGCAGTGGTGATATTTTGATCACAGCCGATGGCGTTGGCAACATCCTGCCGAGTGAAAGTGTATCGGTGGGCTTTCAAGTAAATGGGATTGTAGCGGAGTTAAATGTCAAAGTTGGCGATGAGGTGGAAGTTGGTCAGGTGTTGGCGAAGCTGGATGATACCAATGCCAGGCTGCGGCTACAGCAAGCCGAGCTTTCCTATAATACTTTCTATTCGCAAAGTTCCTTGCAACAGGCGCAAATCGATCAACTTAATGCTAAATCAGCTTTGGAAGATGCCGGGGAGCAGCTCGAATATCTGATCAGCCCCGACGCTTATTACTGGGAGAAAAGGCTTGAAACGGCACGGGCTGAACTGACCAAACTTCAATCAACCCCTGGCGCGAATGAAAGTGAATTGGAAGCAGCTCAGAAGGAGGTTGACAAGGCCCAATCCTACTTGATCGGTGCACAACAAGAATATTATGAGACCTATGTTTGGGAAGTTTTCCCCTATACCTATAAGGATGAAACCACCGGCGAAGTGATTGAAACCTACCTGGAGCCAACCAAAGACGCGGTGACAGAAGCCCGCCTTAAGGTTGGCTCGGCAGAATTGGCTTTGCTGGATGCAGAAACTTACTTGATAGTGTTGGAGGCTGGCAGGGATGCGGAACTCGAGGTTGTAGTAGCGGATTCCGGCAGCAAGCTCGCTAAATTGGAAGATGCCCGGTTGGATTTGGAACTGGCACAAGCTGCGTTTGAAGACACGATGCTCACAGCTCCGGTCTCAGGCACCGTTACCAGTCTGTCTGCGAATGTCGGTCAGGCGATTGGAACGAATCCCTTCCTGTCCATCGAGACTCTCGATCAAATGGTCCTGCGGTTTTATGTTGAAGAGAGCGATATCCACATGGTAAAGATCGGCAATCCGGTCAATATTACATTCGATGCTTACCCGGACAATGTTCTCGAAGGTCAAATCACTTATCTGGAACCTGCCCTGCAAACCGTCGATGGAAATCCGGCAGCCGTGGTCTGGGCTTCCCTGCCTGAAAACAATGAAATTCAACTTTTATCCGGGATGTCGGCAGATGTGGAAGTGATCGCTGGTGAGTCAAGAGGTACATTATTGGTGCCGGTACAGTCGTTGCGTGAATTAGCGCCAGGCTCCTATGCAGTGTTCAAAGTTCAACCGGATGGCAGCCTTGCCCTGACCCCTGTTACTGTGGGTTTGATGGACTACGCCAACGCAGAGATCTTGAGCGGTCTCACGGCCGGGGATGTCATCAGCACTGGAGCGGTTGAAACAAAATGAGCACGCAGTTGATAGAAGTACGCAACTTGACGAAAGTGTACGGCAGTGGTGAAGTGGCTGTCCATGCGCTGGATGGGGTCAATTTGTCCATCCCGCGCGGAGAATTTGCGGCAATCATGGGTCCTTCCGGATCGGGAAAATCGACTTTGATGAATATTCTGGGCTGCCTGGACCGACCCACCGCGGGCGAGTATATTCTGGACGGCCGTGATGTCAGCAAACTGGGCAAGAACGAACTGGCCGATGTGCGCAATCAGAAACTGGGTTTTATCTTTCAATCCTTCAATCTGCTGCCCCGGTTGACGGCCCTTGATAATGTCATGCTGCCAATGCTTTATGACTTGAATAGAAACGATAATGTCCAGACGCAACAAGAACGGGCGAAGGCTGCGTTGGAGTCGGTGGGTTTGGGGCAGCGAATGCATCACCGGCCGCCTGAGCTTTCTGGCGGGCAGCAGCAGCGGGTAGCGATTGCCCGCGCTCTGGTCAACAACCCTCCGGTGATCCTGGCGGATGAGCCAACCGGCAACCTCGACTCGCATTCCAGCGAGGAAGTTCTTGATATCCTGCACCAGTTGAACGAGCAAGGCGTGACCATCGTCATGGTAACCCATGAACACGACATCGCCCTGCACGCCCAGCGCGTAATCTGGGTTCATGACGGTAAAATTATCGAAAGAGTGCAAGAAACAACCGGTTCGAAGGTGTCAGACCATTCTCTGGCAAAGGAGATGGTGCAATGACGCTGAGGAGGATCCTGCGTGTGGCCTGGGAAGGTCTTACGCTGAACAAAGTTCGCTCATTCTTAACCACACTGGGTGTGATCATTGGGGTCGCATCAGTGATTATCATGCTGGCGGTTAGTGCTGGAACAGAAGCTGAAATTGCCGATGAGATCAATTCGCTTGGCGCCAATCTGATTATTGTTTCGCCAGCCCGCGGCATCCCGGGGGCAGCGAAGACTTTTGTGCTGGATGACGCTTATGCCATCGAGGAAGAAGTGGTGGGGATCAGCGGCATATCTGCCGAACAGACCCCGCCGCCCCAGGATGTGAAGGGTAACAATGTCCTTCTCGAAGATATCGCCATCGTTGGTACGACAGCGGATCTTCCCGAGGTGCGGGATTACACCGTAGAAGAAGGACGTTATTTTACGGCTGAGGAAAACGACCGGGAAATTAAGCTGGCCGTTCTGGGTGCTGGAATCGCCGAGGATCTGTTCGGCGAGCAGAGCGCTCTGGGCCAGAATGTGACCATCGGCTCCACTAAATTTACCGTGATTGGCGTTATGGAGAGCAAAGGTATCGTATCCGATGTCGATTACGACGGCCGGGTCTATTTGCCCATTGGCGTGGTCAATGACAAGTTCATGACCATGAGCCCGCTGGGCGGTGAGCGCGTGCGGACGATCTATGTTAAAGCCGAGGGTCAGGACAAGATTGACAGTGTCATAACGCAGATCACTGCCCTGTTGGCAGAACGGCATGATGTTGAACCGAACAACGCCGATTTTTCTGTCCAGACCCAGCAAGACATCATCTCCACCCAGGAAGCCACAACCGAAGCCTTTCGCAGCCTGCTGGCATGGGTGGCTGGAATTTCTCTGGTGGTGGGCGGTATTGGAATCATGAATATCATGCTGGTCTCCGTAACCGAACGCACCCGCGAGATTGGGCTGCGGATGGCGCTCGGCGCACGTCCGCGTGATGTGCTGCTGCAATTCCTGATCGAGGCGGTCATTCTCAGCCTGGTGGGAGGAATCGTCGGCGTCCTCATTGGGGTCGGAGGTTCGTACCTGTTTGGCGAGTTTGGCGGTATGCGTACTGAAATCGTAGCTTTATCCATACCGCTTGCCTTTGGGGCTGCCGCAGCCGTTGGGATTTTCTTTGGCTATTATCCCGCCACACGTGCAGCCCAGTTGGATCCAATCGTGGCACTGCGTCACGAGTAAAAAATGTCGGGGATTTGTTCCCCTAAAGGTACTTGATACACTATTAAAACGAATGTAGAGGATTATCCAATGAAACGCTTGATTTTAATCATACTTATGGTTCCGTTACTGCTCGCAGCCTGTTCGACCACCCCCTCAACTACCAGTGGGACGAATTCTGAAGCAGATTCGGCTGCTATTGCACCTGGAACAATCCAGGATGTAACACCGCAGCCTTCAGGGGAGGAAGCCCTAGCCGCGGAAGTTATTACCACCGAGTTTGAAGATGCCACCAGCGTGCGTAACCAGCTGGCATTTGGGACCATGCAATTGGATGGGACTGCGCAGGCGGTCACTGCCGAACAGGCCAAAACCCTGCTGCCTCTATGGCAGGCAATGTCAGCCTTGAGCGGAAATTCCGAAACCGTGCCCGAAGAACTGAATGCCGTGCAAAATCAGATTTTCGCTACGATGACGCCTGAACAATTAAAAGCGATCGCCGATCTTCAAATCACCAATGCTAAAATTTCCGAGTTTTATGCTGAAAAGGGGATTGTTCTGCCAACCATGGAACCGGGTGTAACAAGGAATCCTGGCGCCATGAAAGATTTACCTGAAGCAGACAGGGAAGCTACCAAGGCGGCAAGACAAGCCAGTGGAGAGGCTTCTGGCACCGGAGCGGGAGCGGGTCAGCTTACCAAAACCCTGTTATACGATGAAGTCGTCAAATACCTTGGTGAACTGACTGCGGAGTAAGACGAGACGTGAATTTCCTATCGTCTTACGTCCAGCCGCTTACACACACAGGTCAGTTGCCCGGCGGCAGTTGAATCAGCCGCCGCTGGGTTCGGTTTATCTGCCGAACCGATTCCGTCACCAGTTCTCTTAGAACCAATAAATCGATATCTGCGACCGTGTTGATATATAAACAGGTTTTTCCGGTTTTAAATTTCCCAAGCTTCGCCATTAGCAGCTCATAGTGCTCAAAACCTGACATAATATAGATTGTCAGGTTTTGTTTGCGCGGGGAGAATCCGGTCAGCGGCATATCGCCTTCCCGGCCGGAGGCATAGCGATAGTGGTAAGAGCCGAAGCCGACAATGCTGTCGCCCCACATTTTTGGTTCATAACCGGTGACCTCTTCCATCAGGTTCAGGATGGTGTAGCAATCCTGCCGCCTAATCGTATCGGTTACGCCGTCAAGGAATTCGGTGACACTGAGATCGTTTACCTTGGTCTTGAGTTCAGCCATTAGAGACTGCTCCATTCCCCCATTAAAATAAATGTTGACGATATTATACATAAATTGTCAACATTTTGAGGATCTCCTGTCCAATCTCAGTGGCAGCTCTTCATTCGCTGCCTGTTACTTCATACCCCAGGCGCTTTACCTCAGCTTTGATTTGCTCCAGGTTTAATATAGATCCGTCGTACTCCACCACCAGCACCTCTTTACGGTAGCTAGCCTCGGCAAACAGCACCCCCGCAAGCTTATCCTCGATCCCTTCCAGGATCATCGCGCAATTGGGGCATTCCATGCCTTGAATTTTGAGTGTTATTGTTTTAGCCATGCTGCCTGCTCACAGATCAAAAATAATGGTACCGCTGTACATGCCCATGGAGCAGGAGTACGGCATCCGTGTTCCAGCTTCCTGCGCGGGAATACTGATTTCACGCACCCCGGTCGGATCCAGGATTTCGAATACATCCAGCGCCGGGATGATGAGGGCCAGCGAACATGACCGCACTTTGTTGGACACAAATCGCAGCGTGACAGTTGTTCCGGCTTTGGCATGGACTACGGCTGGTTCATAGCCGCCATTTTTCACATTGATGGTAACGACGGTTCCATCCCCTGCAGTGACTGAAGGACCGGAATTCGTGAATTCTGCCGGCGCCGCGATTACTAGAGACGTAGTATCGAAGATGCCGCCTGCCCAACGGGACAGGGATACCGGCGAACCTGCCAGGGTGATGCCGCTGTCGATGGTGACGATCGCCAACACCATAATGATGACCGCCGCGACCCGGTTAAAGGATTTTTCGAGCTTTTTGCCCAGCTGGGCAGCGAAATAAGTGACCGCAAAGAATACCGGACTGGTGCCCAGCGTGAACGCAAACATCAGGGCTGCACCTTCCAGCGGATCACCGGTAGCCAGAGCGACCGCCATCATCGCCTGGGTAACGCCGCAGGGAATCAGGACCGTTAAAAAGCCCAGGAAGAGAGGCGCAGCCAGGGGTGAGTCGGAGCCGTTGGCAGCAGCCTTGCGCAGCTTGCGCCGCAGGAATGCCAGAT
>JAJZTR010000110.1 GCA_021848775.1 Chloroflexota bacterium
GGTGATCGCCGCCGGCCAGAAGAGGAGCAGCAAAATGCACACACAAACACACCTGAAGCGTCGCAAGATGCCGCGCGGCCAGTCGATGGTCGAATTTGCGCTGGCATTTCCGATCTTTCTATTGATTGTCTTTGCTATTTTTGAATTTGGGCGCTTGGTCTTCACCTACGCAACGGTTTTCACAGCCAGCCGGGAAGCGGCTCGTT
Organism: Chloroflexota bacterium; assembly: GCA_021848775.1. Taxonomy (GTDB): domain Bacteria; phylum Chloroflexota; class Anaerolineae; order Anaerolineales; family Anaerolineaceae; genus Bellilinea. Next base: position 207 of record JAJZTR010000110.1, read on the forward strand.
ATGGGGCAACGGTAAACACCGCAACCGATTGCGAAGGTATGGAAGCCGCAGCTAATAATATCGCTATCTTTACCGATGTGTCGGATATTATGATTTATTACGACAAAGGCAACACTCCTCTTCAAACAATCGCGCAAACGCCAGATCCGGTTACAGCCATCTCTGGCTATAACCTGTCTGAGTGTGGTGAGCTATCGGATGATGAACTTGTTTTAGGGGATCGGATTATTATCCTCGTCAGTTCTCCATTCAGTCCGATCCTGGGGCCGCTGTTTGGAATTGACCAGGAATTTACGATTTTCAACCTTGTGTCCCGCACTTTAGTCAAAAAAGTGGAGTGGGAAATTCCATGAAAACAACTTCTCACTTGACGGGATGCATGAATATGAAAACTCACTTGAATAAGCACCGGATGCAAACCACCGAACGAGGTCAAAGTTTAGTTGAACTTGCTCTGATCCTTCTTATTTTATTGCTCCTGGTAGCCGGGATTGTCGATCTGGGCAGGATGGTCTTTACCTACTTAACCATGCGTGATGCTGCGCAGGAAGGTGCAGTGTATGGGGCTATTTACCCGGGTCAATGCGAAGAGGTTTTTGATCGGATCCAGGCAAATTTACCGGTTACTGAGACCTTTACTGTCACAATAAATGGTCTCCTATGCACTTCCGAGGCTGCGTGTGATTGCAGCGGGAGTCCTCAATCCAGTGGAGACATCATCACGGTTATGGTCACGGTTGAAGACTTCGATATTACGACGCCGTTGATAAGTGTCATTACCGGACCCACGGTAGATTTCTCGGCAACCATAAATGATACTGTCCTGGATGCATATGAAGCGACTCCAACAGCTGCTCCATAAGAAGGATGATTACGTTCGGGCCTATGAAACAATCCCGCGAGGAGGGTAAGATGAAGCCCATTAAGAATTCGGAAAAAGGACAAATCCTGATCTTTTTAGTGCTGGTAGTGATCGGGCTGCTCGGTGTTACGGCTTTGGCACTGGATGGCAGCATGATTTATTCAGACCGGCGGTTTACTCAAAGTGTGGCGGATTCTGCCAGCTTGGCCGGGGGAAATGCGATTAAAGATTATTTCGCGGGTATGAACATTACGGATGCTGAAATACAAGAATGTACCGATCCCAAGATCAAAGAAGCGGTGGTCTTGGCCTTCAAAGCTGCTATTAACCGGGCGCGGGAATATTATCCGGAAATTGGAATGCCAAACAGCCTGAATGCGTCTGATCTGGTTTTGACGGACGCGGAATATACATTAAATCCAGGCGCAATTGACCTGGGGGATCACGAATTATCAATTACCTGCAAAAGCGCTGGGGATTCATTAATTGTAAATGTTGCGTTGACCTCAGAAACACAAACCGCATTTGTTCAAGTGGTCAGTGATGCAATTGCCCGGAACACAGTGCGCGCTGAAACAGAAGTATTAACCAACCGGTCGTTAACCGGTGGATATGCCATCATTTCTCTGAGTCAGGATTGTAGGAATAACGAAGGCGGCACATGGCTAAGTGGTACCCCCTTAATTACTCTCCATGAGGGTGGCGCATGTTCGAATTCATGTATGTATACCGGCGGTACCAGCTTGCGGGTGGAATCCCCGGATGGTCCAATCAACTATGATCCTGGCGATGGATGGACCAGCCCGGGTAATCCTATCGTTAATCCTATACCCTCGCCTATGGACCCGGGCGATGATTGTATCGAAACCGATCCGTTCGCGGAAATCTTCGAAAACCTTGAGGCGCTCTGCAATGCTATGGGATCAGGCGTTGAAGTCGTTGACCCGGTTACTGGTCAACGGACATTCTACCAGGGTGCTTACACCGATCTCTCACAAACAAACAACAAAGAACCGATGGATTTCAAGCCAGGGTTATACTGCCTCTCCCATACCGGAAATAAACCTGCATTGAAAATATTAGGGGGTACGGTTACTGCGAATGATGTTACCTTCGTCATCATGGATGGCGATGTAAATATTGGCGGCAATGCGGGTGATACAGATCCAATCGTCCTCAAAGCTCCAACGGATGTAGATAATGACGGCGTTTTTGATAGTGGAACCACCTCCCCATATTCGTTTAGTTATTGTGATAACGGGGACCAAAAGGTGCCGGTAGTAGATTCGGCCTGCCCCGACGGATATAACCTGGTTAATGGCAGTTACACAATCGAATCTGTACCGCCCTTCCTTTTTTACGTTACCGACTGGGGCAGGGACCCCATCTTTTCCTTATTGGGCACATCCGCATCTGCCTATGACGGGATTATTTTTGCACCCACTTCGTTGGTCACCATTGGTGGAACTTCATCGGCTGTTACCGCAGAATTCGGCACATCAATCATTGGATATGACGTCACCATTTCCGGTGGTGCTGACGTTGACGTCGTCGCTCTTACTGAAGGGCTTCCGTCTGTTTCCGGGTGGCTGGATTTAATTAAGTAACCTCCGGTAACCGCTGAACCTTTATTGAGCCGGCCTTTGGGCCGGCTCTTTTTTTGCCCTGAAACCCCCAAACAATGCTGCAGAACCGCGAATGATCACGAAGCACTTCCCGGCCTGGTAGTTTGCAAAACTATTAACTCTTATTCGTTTATTTGAAGTTAGAATAAAATAACTCAATTGTATGGTTTGGGAGCGGCTTTTAATTTTCCAGTGTTTCCGGAATGAACAGGCCAGCCCCCTCTTTTGGACTAAAGCGAGGAATTCAGCCATGATAGTTAACAGGCTTAAACAGCGGCGAAAACCAGATCAGCGGGGACAGACCATGGTCGAGTTTGCGCTGGCATTTCCGATCTTATTGATCCTCGTCCTGGGTATTTTCGAGTTTGGGCGGTTGTTCATCACCTATACCTCCGTTTATGCCGCCGCGCGCGAGGGCGCCCGGTTCGGCGCAGCAGCTGAAAACCTGCCTACCTGCGGTGCCGGCATCCAGTCGAACGCGGACCGCGTAGGGTTCCTGGCTGTCGGGATGAATGTTACGCACACCTATGATCACGGCCCCGGCACCGGCACCTTCTCCTGCAACGGCGGTGGTACCAATCTCAAATTAGGAGACCGGGTGCTGGTGACGGCATCCGTTACAGGGTTTGAATCAATCATTGGGCTTTTCCCGCCGTTAAATATAAGTTCGCAGGCAAAACGTACCATTATCACGAATGTGTACCTGTTGCAGCCCATTCCAACGCCGAGTAAGTGAACAGGATGGATGCCATGAAAAACACGAAGACCAAATCGACCGAAAAAGGGCAGAGCATGGTTGAACTGGCGCTGGTGCTTTCCTTGGTCCTGATCCTGCTGGCCGGCGTGGTAGACCTGGGGCGTATGATGTTTGAATACCTCTCGATGCGCGATGCTGCGCAGGAGGGTGGCGTGTATGGCGCGACGCATCCCAACTACTGCGCTGAAACCAGTTTGCGGGTGTGGGATAACCTCCCGACCAGTTTTTCCGCAGGCAATGGAGACGCGGTTAATATCACCGTGGATGGAGAACCCTGTGTAACCGCCTGGAATATTGACAAGAACCAGCCTACACCTGTTCACGGCTGCAATGGCAAAGAACTCGTTGTGATACTCGATCACAATTTTGAAATGGGAATGCCCTTCTTCGCTGGAACCATCGTACCGATGCATGTAGAAATCAAAGATCGGATTGTGCGGCCAGCTTGTGATTAAAACCCGTAAAGGCAGGTATGTCATGAAATCAAGGAAAACATCCGAAAGCGGCCAAATTCTGGTGTTCCTGGCGCTGGTCCTCATGGGCCTGCTGGGTTTTACCGCGTTGGCGATTGACGGCGGGATGATTTATGCTGACCGGCGCTATACCCAGAGCGCGGCTGATGCCGCCAGTCTGGCTGGAGCCGGAGCTATTGGTGAACATCTTAATGATATTGCCACCAGAAATACGATTGCCTGTACCACCCAGATCAATTCAATTGGCATAAGTAACGCTGTAAATCAGGCGGGAATTAATGGATATAGCGGGCTGGCAGAAGGTGATGACACCACAGATCACGGCGTATTTATCACCTGCGTCTCAGGTTCGACAGGCTACATTGATGTGGTCGTACGGCTTTCCAAGGTGACCTCGACATCCTTTGTTCAGCTTTTTACCGGCAATCCAATGCGCAACTCGGTTGCCTCAACAACCCGCGTATACCCGGCAACTGAAGCAGGCGGCGGACATGCGATTGTTTCGTTGAGCGTGGGCTGCGGAAATAACGTTGGCGGCGTGCATTTAGGCGGTACCACCAACGTGGATGTTACCGGGGGAGGCATTTTTTCGAATTCTTGCACGGATGCGCACGGTGATTTCGATGTCCTGGTAAAACAGGCTGAAATTAATTACCATTGCAGTGTATCCCCCGAGCCGTGGTGTCCATTTGTGCCAGATGGCGGTGGAACGATTAGCCCGGAGCCCTCACCGGAAAGCACCTATCTCGATATCACGGCCATGAATGTGGCCTCGCTGATCGACTGCTGGGAGGATGACTCTTACGACAATTTCAAGCTGCTGCCCAGTCAAACGGCCACACTTTCTCCCGGGAATTATGGCAGTTGGGATATCAAAGGCACCTTGAAGTTACAACCGGGGCTGTACTGCATCAGCGGCAGCGTGTCTATGACTGGTGGAACCGTTGAGGGTTCAGATGTAACCATTTACTACACTGGCGATGCTTTTACCCTCAACGGTGGTGTGGGTACCAGTTTATCCGCCCCGAACGAGGCCGGAGCTGGACAAACCCCGCCCCCTGCCCGGGAAGATCGAGCCGTCGAAGACTTACTGCTTTACGTTCCCCCGGGTGACACCGTGCCGGTCATTAATATTAATGGCACCTCAGACTCGGGTTTGGTTGGTACCATATTAGCCCCAACCAGCCTGATCACCATTAATGGCAACGCAACCGCTGGAAAAGAATCGAAGTTTTACACTTCAATCATCGGGTTCGATGTTAACCTGACGGGTGCTTCAAATATTAACATCCTGTACGATCCAGATGTTGAATTTGGTCGTCCATCCTTCTTATCTGTCCAAAAATAAATTGGCGAGGTACCAGGAACCAGGATTAAAGAGCCGGCAGCTGCCGGCTCTTTTAGTTGCGGAGGGTGGATATCGGATCCAATTGTGATCGCGCGGACTGCTTTGCTTTCTTCAGCTTATCTCCCAGTTTCGGGAACAAAATCGTGACCTTCTACGTATACATTCTTATGGTGCGGGATAACCCTCCATCCGGCGTTCCCCCGGTCGCTTCAGACAAGTTCAACTTTCAAGATTGATAGTTGTAAAGTAGAACAAATGTCTGTATAATAATAATTAGAAGCACGCGCGACACCTGGGGGCGACATCGCAGCATCACATCTGGCACGCCGGCCGGTAAGGTTCACCGCCCCAATATTGGTTTGACTCTCATTAACGAGATGCTTTTTAGCATCATGAGGGTTATATATTTCAGACCTCTTGTTGCGCTGGTTTCTCTCCGCGCTCTGCACCGGCGGAGGAACGCCCTTCAGGAGGAAGAGGAGGTACATCATGGCTACAGTGGTTTATTTGGTAGTGGCAGCGATCGGTGTTGTATTTCTGGCAATCAGCCTGATCTCTTTCCAGTCCTCGGACCGGGAAAATAATAAGAGATGATCTTCTTGATCTTATGCCCATCACACTCACCCAACAGCGAGAATCGCCTTTCGCTCAAGCGGGATACTTCTTTGCACCAGTAAACCGGATGGCAGCACCCGGTCTGGGTGCCATCGGTCTCCTCATGTTTATTAACTCCTGAAGGCATCCGCCCTCAGGAGTTTTTTGTATAATGATGTTTCTTCATTCTACGCGCAACCCTGAGGATTGGAATCGGTTAATAGATATAAACAATCGCGGGTGGTTATGCAGGCAGCCGATCAGGTAGTAATATTACGCGAACGCATTACCGATGAAATCTTTCTGGCATGGGGGTTGCCAAAGGACGGCCTGTTGCGGCGCAAGCTTGGGGGATTATTCAGGCTGCCCGCCCAGCGTTTTTCCAGTATTTTTGCCTCCGCCGACGAAGCCGCCCGAACCGATGGCCTCCAGGGGGCTGGGTTGCGGCTTCTGCAAAACCTTTCGGTATGCTATCAAGCCCGCGGGCTGGAGAACCTGCCGGCTGAAGGTCCGCTGGTGGTGGCATCCAACCATCCCGGCGCTTACGACTCGGCCGCACTGGCTGCCAGTATTCCTCGGCGTGACCTTAAAATCATCGTGTTTGAGATCCCTTTTTATCACGCCCTGGAACACATCAGCCGCCAAATGATCTATGTAAGTCCCAATCCTGACCTGCGTATGCCCGCGCTGCGCAGCGCGATCGATCACTTGCGCAGCGGTGGAGCACTCCTTCAGTTTGGAACCGGACACATTGACCCCGATCCGTCCGTTCAGGCTGGCTCCGTGGAAACCCTGGCGAACTGGTCACCCAGCCTGGAGATCATGCTGCGCAAAGTGCCGGAAACACACCTGACGCTGGCGATGGTCAGCGGCGTGTTGATGGAACGATTCGCCCGGCACCCCTTGACCCGCCTGCGCCGCAAGCCAATCGACCGGCGCCGGGTGGCTGAGTTCATGCAGTTGATCTGGATGTTAGCTGCCCGCAAAGCGCCGGATGTCACCACCCGCATCAGTTTTGCGCCGCCCGTCAGCAGCGAGCAGCTGCAGGCTGAAAGTTCGGGGCGCTGGATGGAAAGCATCCTGGAACGTGCGAAAGCGCTGCTGGCAGAACATATGGGGTAGCAGGGCGCGTAATCCGATCCGGTGCGTTGCTCCCGGCGGATGCGCTCTCATTACGAACCAGGGGGTGCGGAATCCGGTAGCCTGCGCCTCCCGAAGCAAGCGAAAATCCCCGGCAAAGCTGACAGATTGCGTCTGCCGCTTCACGTTAAAACCCGCCATTCCATCCCAACGGCATCCTGCCTGGAACATAAACACTTCCTAAAATTCACGCTTATCCGTGCTAAAATTGAAGAATCTTTTATTACCCTGGATGGCTGATATGAACCCCGATGCGTTCGAAGAATTAAAATGGCGCGGCATGGTCTTCGACTATGTCGAAGGCGTGCAAGACCTGTTGGTGCGCGAAAAAGTCACCATCTACAACGGGTTCGACGCCACCGCTGACAGCCTGCACATCGGGCACATGGTTCCGCTCATCGCGCTGGCGCGCCTTCAGCGTTATGGGCATCACCCGATCGCCCTGGCAGGCGGCGGCACCACCATGATCGGCGACCCGAGCGGCAAAGCGGCTGAACGCAAGCTCCTCTCCCGCGAAGAGATCGAAGCCAATGTCGACTCGATCAAACTGCAGCTGGCGCACTTCCTCGATTTTGACATCAAAGCCAATCCGGCGCGGGTGATGAATAACGCGGACTGGCTGCTCAACCTGAATCTGGTCACCTTCCTGCGCGACATCGGCAAGCACTTCACGGTCAATCAAATGATCAACAAAGAATCGGTGAAAACCCGCCTCGAGCGTGAGGAGGGGCTTTCTTTCACCGAGTTTAGCTATATGCTGATGCAATCCTACGACTTCCTGCACCTGTACGAACACGAAGGCTGCAAGCTGCAAACCGGCGGCTCCGACCAGTGGGGCAATATCACCACCGGGGTCGAGTTGATCCGCCGGGTGAACGGCGGAACCGCATACGGGATGGTCTACCCGCTCATTACCAAAGCCGACGGCAGCAAATTTGGCAAAACCGAATCGGGCTCTGTCTGGCTGTCGGCTGAGCGCACCTCGCCGTACCGCTTCCACCAGTTCTGGTTGAACACCGACGACCGCGATGCCATACCTTACCTGAAGTACTTCACTTTCCTGACCCAGAGCGAAATCCGGGAACTGGAGCAGGCTGTCGCTGATCACCCCGAGCAGCGGGAAGCCCAGCGCCGGCTGGCGCGGGAGATGACCCTGATGGTGCATGGCGCGGCCGAATTGACCAAGGCCGAACAGGCAGCGCAAGTGCTGTTTGGCGGCGCTCTCGACGGCCTGACCAGCATGGAAATCGAGGATATCTTCGCCGATGTTCCCTCGAGCACACTGCCCAGGGAGCGGCTCTCCGGCTTGACCATCGTCGACCTGCTGACGGAATGCAGGGTGACCCAGTCCAAAGGTGAGGCGCGCCGGGCGGTCAGCGAAGGCGGGATTAACCTCAACAATCAGCGTGTCAGTGACGCCGCGATAGCCGTGACCGTCAACGACCTGCTGGACGGACGGTTCCTGGTTGTCCGCCGCGGCAAGAAGAATTTCCACCTGATCAAGGTGGTTGACTAGCCGTTATTCCTTCATCCCGTCGGCAGGCGAGCTCCCCAGGGATCTCGCCTGGGTGCGCACCATGGGGGGACTGTGGTTACTTGCGGTAGGTCGCCCGCGGCCCCCAGAAGATGAGACCCGCCAGCACAGCCAGCCCGATCAGCGGGCAATTTTACGATGGGAGCGGTGGGAATCCGTTAATGGTTCAGTCGCGCGAGGTACGGGTGCCCCGTCAAGGTATAATTTGATCATAACAACCAAGGACATTTTATGCTGATCACAAACATCTCTCAATTGCTCACCCTGGCAGGCGGACCGCAGCGCGGCAAGGATATGGGCCAGCTGCGCATCATGGCTGAAGCCGCGATACTGGTGCGCGGAGGTCTCATCGAGAATGTTGGCCTGTCCGAGCGCCTGCTGAAAGCTTACCCCACCGAGGAGCGCTTCGACGCCGGCGGGAAAGTGGTTATGCCCGGCTTCGTTGACCCGCACACCCACATGGTATGGGCCGGCGACCGCGCTGCCGAGTTCGAGATGCGCCTTGAAGGCATGACCTACCAGGAAATCGCCGAGCAGGGCGGCGGCATCCGCTCCACGGTGCGAGCCACCCGGTGCGCCAGCCTCGAAGAGTTAAAAAACCAGTCGCGCGTCCGCGCCCGGGCTATGCTGCGCTGCGGCACCACTACCGCCGAGGTCAAGACCGGCTATGCGCTGCAGCATCCAGGCGAATTAAACCAGCTGCAGGCCATTATGGAACTCGACCGAGAAGAACCGCTGGAACTTTGCCCCACGTACCTGGGCGCGCACGACATCCCGCCGGAGTATAAAGAACGCCCCGAAGATTACACCAATCAGTTATGCCGGGTCATGCTGCCGGAAGTGCATGCCTGGTGGCAAGCGAATTATCCCGACCGGTCGCTGCCGTTCGTGGATGTTTTTTGCGAGAGCATCGCTTTCAACCTGGAGCAGTCGCGCCGAATTCTCGAGACCGCGCAGGCGCTGGGTTTTCCGCTCAAAATTCACGCCGACGAGTTCGATAACCTGGGCGGGGGGGCTATGGCAGCCCGGCTCGGAGCCGCTTCCGCCGATCACCTGGTGGTGACCTCGCCGGGTGATATCGCTGCCATCGCGGACAGTGACACTGTGGCAGTCGCCCTGCCGTGCACCCCCTTCGGGTTGGCCTCCCCCGACTATACCCCTGCCAAACAATTTCTGGAGGCGGGAGCGCT
>JAJZTR010000111.1:0-3588 GCA_021848775.1 Chloroflexota bacterium
AACAATCCGACCCCAATTTTTATTGCACGGGCGGACCATGTCGAATGTTTAAGCGGTATACCGCAGCCTATCGGGTCATCCCGCAACATTCGACCATCGGTGTCTGAAATCAATTTAAGTAATGGCGTTACGATTGTCATGTATACCGACGGCGTGATGAATGCCGGGACTTCCAATAAGGGAATTGGCATCGATATTTGCACTTTCCTCGAAGGTGTCCTGGAAGACCAAGATCCCTCTGCCCAATTCATTGCAGATTCGCTGCTTTCGCAAGCAATTCACCTGGATAACAACCGGCCTCATGATGATATGAGCGTGGTTGTTTTGCGTGTAGTATCAAAACCAAAAGATTTTATCCGCCGGATGGTAGTCCGGCTGCCAGTCGTGAATCACGATAGTGCCGATACCAGCGCCGAGTCAGATTAGCCTTTTGTCAAATCGAAAAACCTCACCAATGCCGCGGCGAGGTTTTTTTGATTAAGGATCAACGCTTGTTCCAGGTTGAAAATTATGATGAACTGCGATCAATAATGCGTGTCTCGGGAAGGCGGCGGGTAATAACCCATGCGATAACCAATCCAAACAATCCAGCCCCATCGAACACAATGAACCGCAGAGCAGTAGCTGCCAGCATGGAATGCCCTGAGGGCAGGGTTAGAAGCAAAATGGACTCTCCAATCACCCCGATTGCCTGCATAATGATTGCTTGAACAAGTGATATCCGGTAACGCAGCGGGTGGACCAATGCGAAACCATAAGGGACATTCCACATCAGAAATAGAATCCCCATCCCCTGCACTAATTTTTCCCCTGCGACACCGCTGACCTCAAACCCGGCAGTGTATGGAGCGGGATCCATGACAAACAGAAACGCTGCCTGAAGGTTGAAAAAGAGCACCAACCCAATCAACACTCTTGCGATTGTGATCCGGTCCAGCCATTGGGATTTCATAAATAGATTATATCCCTGAGGGATGATTGAGGGTGCAGGTTATCACCTATTACGCATTTGTTACCTGCTATTGGTCGGTTACAATTGCTGAAAAAAGATAGTTCTCTTCAAGAGGTGATTATCAACGCTTCCTCCCTTTCGATTGCCTACTTTGTAACACCGCATGGTTATGGTCATGCGGCACGCGCCACGGCTGTGATGCAAGGATTGCAGCGCATTATTCCTCATGCGCATTTTGACATTTTTACTGAGGTGCCTGAGTGGTTTTTTCGAAGCGCCATGGATTTCGGGTACTCGTATCACCGTTTTGCCAGCGATGTTGGTCTCATTCAGACCTCGCCGTTTTCTGAAGATCTTAAAGCAACTTTGGATGCTCTGAAATATGCCCGTGCGACCCAGGAACAGCGGCTGGGATATGCTGTTCATCGTCTGCGTGAAAACAACAACCAGCTCGTGATTTGCGATATCGCGCCTGATGGCATTCAGGCAGCTAAAATGGCGGGATTGCCTTCAGTTTTAGTCGAAAACTTCACCTGGGATTTCATTTATGCAGGTTATGAAGCTCAGGAACCGGCTCTCAAAGAATTCAGCCTGTATTTGCGCGAGATATTTGATAGCGCTGATGTGCATATTCAAACCAAACCAGTTTGTCGGGTGGATGAAAACGCCTTGCAGGTGGAGCCAGTTGCCAGAAATCCAAAGTCAAGCCGGGAAGCAATTCGGAAGCAAATGCAAATTCCTGAGGACACACCTACCATTTTGGTTACCAGAGGCGGGATTGAAACACAAGGGGATGAATTTTGGAAGCTGAAAAAATTCAAGGACATCAAGTTTATATTGCCAGGAACTTCAGATAAGATACGATGGGATGAGAACCTGATCCAACTGCCGCACCACAGTTTTTTTTACCTGCCGGATGTGGTTTACGCCAGCGATGCAATTATCGGGAAGCTGGGATACAGTACGGTAGCAGAGATCTATCGTGCCGGGCTGCCGTATGCGTACATCCCGCGCGATGGTTTTGCCGAGACTCGTCCGATGGCTGATTTTGTGCAAGCGGAGATGAACGCGTTAGAGCTATCCTATACTGATTTCGCAAATGGAAACTGGGGTGATTTGCCGGGCAGGCTGGTAAGCCTGCCGCGTATCGAACGAAAGGCTCCCAATGGAGCCGATCAAATTGCCGACATCATTTCAAAGATGCTTCGGGGTTAATCCACGTCGACATGAATTCCTGGTGTTTAACCGGATTGAATTCCACGAAGGTGTGGGTCGCCAGGCCGGATAATTTGTAGGGATCGTCATTGAAAAAGTCTTCCAACGCCTGCTGAGTCGGCGCCCGGGCAACGACGATTCCGCCGGTCGCAGGGTTGCGCGGCCCTGACATCAACAGCCAGCCTTTTTCATAACCAGTTTGCAGGAACTCGCGGTGCAATCGAACGCTGTCGCCTAACGATTCGACGGGGACTTTGTAATCGATCTGCACTAAAAAATGTTTCATTGTGTTCAAGACCTCGTATTGGTTCTTTTATCCTGCGAGAGTTTCGAGCGATAGTGGTCCAGGTTTGTTCGGCTGATGACCGACAATGGTTCTGGCGCATCCTCTGGGTAAAACCAGCCGATTTCAGCGCATTTTTCCGGTTCCACAATCCCTGGCTCGCCACTTTGGATTCTGCAAATATAGGTTGGGGAAACCCAATGCTGTCCTTCCTCTGGCAGAATATGGTCCGCGACATCCAAAAGCTCTCCCACCGAAATTTCGATCCCGTATTCCTCGTTCATTTCGCGCTTCAAGGCTTCTGCCAGAGTTTCACCAAATTCCACGCTGCCGCCAGGAAACTCCCAGCAGCCGCGTTCATTTTTCGCCTTGACGCCGCGCCTGGCCAAAAATAGCTGACCCAGGTCATTGACGATAATCGCTCCAACCCCCACACCGATATAATCGGTTCCTCGTTTCATAATCAAATGATCTCACTCGGACTGAAATTTGTAGGTATACTGAGAGCGGACACTTCATGATCATACCATGAGCAAAACAAAACGTCTTGTAATCCCTGCTGGTGAAAAACACAACGAAATCATTGTGGTAAATTCGCGTTTTATTGGCTCCATTGCCCCAGTTTTTTCGGTGGAAGAAGCCCGGCAATTTATTGCAAAAGTTCGAGCTGAACACCCGGCAGCGTCCCACCATGTACCAGCATTTATCATCGGGCATGGATCCAGCATCATCGAACATAGTTCAGATGACGGTGAACCGGCTGGCACGGCTGGCCGCCCAGCGCTGGCGGTATTGAAAGGAAGCGGCCTGGGTGATGTGGTGGTGGTGGTTACCCGTTACTTTGGTGGTACAAAGCTGGGGACGGGGGGGCTGGTGCGCGCTTACACGGAGGCGGTAAAGGCGGTGCTTGAAGATCTACCGCTGGCAGAAAAGATTTCAACTCACACAGTAAGGATGGAACTGCCCTATTCACTTTACGAGCGGATTCGTTTGCTCATCCTTGAATATTCCGGACACATACTTGATGAGGATTTCGCTGCAAAGGTGACCCTGAAAGCTCAATTTCCCGCCGAATCTCTCGACACATTTCAAGCCGCGTTACGGGAAATCAGCCAGGGGACTTTGCGGGCTGAGATCA
>JAJZTR010000111.1:3598-4076 GCA_021848775.1 Chloroflexota bacterium
TCTTTCCATTAAAACTGAAAAAACCTACAGTTTGACCGGCGGGTCGATAGGTGTCCTTGGGGTAATTAAGAAGCGCCGGCGGTATTCAAACACGCCGAAAAGCAAAATAAATTCAGCTATCGCGCCGATGCTGGCAGAAAATTGGTCCAGATAAAAGATCAGGATGTTGACAACTGAAAGTGAAATTGTCAATCCCAAAATTGCCAGTGTTACAGCGGTGCGGTCGCGTTTAATAAGGAACATGAATACCGCTACCATCGACAGCATTCCCACCAGTCCCTGGACTGCCAGTCGAACTGCGAACCAGAGCGGCTGGTTGGCGATATCGATATCCGCCGGCTGGACCATGGGAGTGAAATCGATACCTGAAAATACCGCGGAGGTGAAAACCCCCAGCGTGACCAATTTGATGATGGAATAAATTCCTACCCACCCAAGCCCAACCACGAGCAGCCTTCGCAGTTTTTCCCGGCTGACA
>JAJZTR010000111.1:4086-9441 GCA_021848775.1 Chloroflexota bacterium
CTCAGAATTGATGAATTCATTAATCGCCGTCGCCAGACCTACCAGCTGGGGGTCCTTACTGGTTGCCAGGATATGTTCTGTGCGCTTTCTTATGGCAGCCTGCTCGGTCGCATCCAGATCATGGTCAAGCAGCTCGGTCAAGCCGCGCAGGACTCGATAAAGTTCTTCACGATCGGTAGCTTCCCTGGGGCGCTTTATATGGATGTAAACAAGGACTGTGATTAAGAATAAGGTGTAGATAATTGGGGCTGCCGGGGGGTAAAAATAATCATTGGACTGGGTCAGGAACTTACCGATCTCATCGATGAACAAGCCAAATCCAATGCCGCCAGCGATCGACGACCAGACCAGCGCCCAGTGGTTGGCAAAGATCAGCGGCAGAAGGGTCGCAACGAAGAGAAACAATCCTCCCCATATCACATGGGCGATGTGCAGTTCTGAATTACCAAGTTGGGGATAACCGGTAAGCTCCAGGAAGAGACGGATTAAAACGACCGAACCCCCAAAAGATAACAGGGTGATCAGCATATATCGTTCCGCTTTATCCTGCCGGACAGCAGTGCGGATCGGACCAGAGGGATTGGAGGGCATTAATTAGAAAAGACTACGCAAGACGAGCATGAATCCAAAAACAATCAGCGGTATTCCAATGATCGCACCAAAAATTGTAATCGTCAGAACTATTCCTGCGATCATGAACACCACGCCTAAAATCGCGCCAACCAGACGACCGGTCAGTTCAAAAACAGCGATGACAAGCCGCCAGATGATCCAAAACGGCCATAACAGCACAGGGATTTTCCTATTTTCACCCATCAAGCGATTCCTCCATAAATATATTATACGAATCCTCCTTTATTGCGTTGCAAACCAGAGGTGTTATTCAACCAGATACACCCTATCTGCTCGCAGGAAAGGTTCTTCCCGATTGGCATCGGTTTCGACCGTTCCCTCGATAATGATGGGCAGGTTTTCGCTGAACACTTCTTTTCGGGTGGCTCGATACACGTTTGGGAACAGGATGACATCCAACGTACCTTCGAAGTCTTCCAGGGTCAGAAATGCCATTATCTCTCCGGTGGATGTTCGGCTGCGGTGGTGGCTTTGTCTTACCCCGGCAACCACTACCTTAATTCCCGGGGAGATCAGAGAATCGGTGGTGCTGACGGCTTGAATAGTGTTCAGCCTGTCAGCGAACAACTCAAGAGGGTGTGCATCTATTCCAACTCCAAGGATTTCCTGCTGAGCATTGATTCGATCATGCAAGGTCCATTCATTCATTTCATCGACAATTGGCTGGTCGAAAAGAGACAGTTGACCAGGTCTGCGCGGACCCTTTTCTAAATAATTTAATAGTGTAGGAATGCTGCCCAGTCCGGAAAGCGCTCCACAGCGGATTAAGTTGCGAGCTTCCACCGGCCGGGGATCAACCCTGGTAAGAAAATCATCCAGAGAATTGAAGGGACGTTTTAGAAGTATTTGTTGGATGGTGCGGTTCGTGAGATCCCGAACCTGATCCAATCCCAGATATAAAACGGGCTTTCCATCCGGATAAACCACGGAGCATTCCCTGACCGAAAAATTGATATGCGGCGGTTTGGGAGCAAACCCCAGGCGGCGGGCTTCCATCAGGTAAACCCGCTGACTGTAATATCCGCCCCAATTGGCAAGAACGGCTGCGAGAAATTCGGCGGGAAAATGTGTTTTGCACCAGGCGGAGTTCCAGGCAATTTGTGCGTAGGAGGCTGCATGCGCTTTCGGGAAACCATAACCGGCAAAAGCGGCCATCATATCCCAGATTTGTTCTCCCAGTTCAGGAGGAACCTGTTTAAGCACACCAGTTCCGTGGATGAATTTTTCTTTCAAATGCTGCATTTGTTTGCCGGGATCAAAGTGGCTCATGGCCCGCCGCAGGAGGTCGGATTCTGCCACGGATAAACCGCCTATCTCATGCGCGATACGCAAAACCTGCTCCTGATAGAGAATAACACCGTAAGTATCGCTTAAGGTCGCGGCCAGGGAGGGATGCAAATGGCGCACTTCCTCCTCTCGATTATGGCGGCGGATGAACGCGTCGCGCAGACCACCGCGCAGCGGACCTGGCCGGTAGAGCGCCAGAGCCGCCATAATATCATCCGGGGTGGAGGCATGGATCAGTTTCAAGGTTGAGCGCATCCCAGGGCTTTCGATCTGGAAACAGCCGATGGTCTTTCCAGCAGATACAGTATCGCCAGTCAGCTTATCTTCAAGTGGGATGCTCTCGATGACCCTGGCTGGAGTGGCGAAATCAGCTTTGCTCCACGAATAGATCGCCGCTGCCACATCCGCCAAAACTGTCAACCCGCGGATACCGAGGAGATCAATTTTTACCAGACCCAGGTTGGCCAATGATTCAAGATCGAACTGGGAAATCTGGACTCCTTTACCACCAGAACGCATGACCGGTACCAGGTCGGTCATGGCTCCGGGGGAAATCACCAACCCTCCCGGATGAACCGAAAGGTGGCGCGGCATACCCAGCATGCGGGACGCATAAGCAAATAATTCTTGATATTGAGCCTCCGGGTGGCGGACGGCCAAATCTTTGAACAGTTTGATCTCACCGTCAGGTTCATCGCTGCCCGGACGACCTGCAAAGAAAAAGTGAGGAAGCTCGCCGGCAATTTTCCGGGCTTCGGCAGGGGAGAAACCGAGCGCTTTTGCAGCCTCTCCCACCGCTGAGCGGGGCCGGAAACGATTGATGGTAGCCACCATTGCCACGCGGTCGCTTCCGTACATATCAAAACAATGCTGGATGATTTCATCACGGCGGCGCGAGTCGATGTCCGTATCAATATCCGGCGGGGTGGTGCGGGCCGGGTTGAGGAAGCGCTCGAAGTATAGGGATAATCTTAGCGGGTCCGGGGAGGTGATTCCCAGACAGTGCGCGACCAGAGAGGAGGCGGCTGAGCCGCGGGAAGAGAAGAGAATACCACGCTGTCGGGCAAACGATAATATTTCTTCCATAATCAGGAAGATCGGGTCGTAGCCCGATCCCGCAATGATCTTTAATTCATGTTCCAACCGATCTCGGACTGGCTGGGTTAATCCTCCATACAGGGTCTTCGCCCCGCGGTAAGCTTTTTCGCGCAAAGTTTGTGAAGCCGACATGCCGGATGGCAGTGGGATGGATGGGAAACGTGCTATTCCAAACGGCATTTGAAATTGACAGCGGTCCTGGATTTCCTGCGCATTTTGAGCGGCTTGCGGGAACCTGACCAACGAATTCTCAATCGCCCGGGTGTCAGGAAACGAACCAAACTGCGTGTAGCCGTGAAAGGCGTTGGTTTTTTGCAGGGTTGTGTTGTGCTGTATGGCACGCAGCAGGCGGTGCAAAGATTCATCCGCCGAATCCAGGTAAAAAACCTCTGCAGCCAGCGCTGAGGGGATACCTAACTGCGCATAGATATCCGAGAGCATAGATTCTTCGCTTTCCAGATGTGAAGCCCCTGTAATTCGGAAATACAATCTGTCATGGAAGATTTCGGAATACGTCTTGCGCGCGAGTTCTAATTCAGCAACCTTTCCCTGACGCAGCTGAAGGTTAGGCTTGCCTCTCACTCCGCCAGTCAGGCAGATTACACCCTCAGAATGCCGGGCTATTTCTTCAAAGGTTAGCGGACGACCTTCTTCCAGGTTTGCCAGGCTGCTGAGCCGGCAAAGATTTGACCATCCCTCAGCATTTTCTGACAGAAGTGTAAGCCGCGAGAGTTGACCTGGATTTATATCCGCGCTACTATCTTGGATATCCACTTCCAATCCGAAAATTGGGCGGATGTCAGCTTTTCGGCAGGCGAGTGAAAATTCCACCGCGCCAGTCAGTATATTGTGATCGGTAAGTGCCAGGGTTTTGCAGCCCTTTTCCGCTGCGTGCGCGGCTAATGCTGCGGGAGCGTTAACCCCTTCCAACAGGGAATAAAAGGAATGTGCTGTAACCAGATGAGCCATTATTAAATCACGCTCCGTTCCAATTGTAACTGGATCGTCAATTGAGTAAAATACCAGCAATCCCAATCACCAGCCCCCCCGGAGAATATAGATGATCTCGCAAACCATTGACCATAGTGAAACACCGCTTCGCCTTTTCAAATCCGATTTTCTGGAGTTCTTCACACACATCCACCCGGCAGTGGTTTTGATTATTTGGGTGCCTGTTGTTTTATACGGTCTAATCCGTGGAATCTTCGATTGGCCTGCCGCTAACAAAACCATCGGAATTCTCATCACTTTTCTGATTGGGCTTTTCATATGGACGCTGGCAGAATATCTGCTGCACAGGTTTTTGTTCCATTATCATGCTAAAACACCTGCCATGGAGAGAGTGTTTTTTCTTTTCCACGGCGTGCATCATGCTCAGCCGCAATGCAAAACCCGGCTGGTCATGCCGCCTGTTGTCAGCATACCGCTGGCGCTGTTGTTTTACTCTCTCTTCCAACTCTTTATAGGAAAATTGTTGGGAGGTGGTTACCTGGTGGGACCGCTTTTCTCCGGTTTTATTAGCGGCTACCTGTTTTATGATATGACACACTATGCAACGCATCATTTCCCGATGCGGGCAAGAGTTTGGAAAAGCCTTAAACGCCACCACATGCGCCATCATTACAAAAATCCCGAAATGCGTTTCGGAGTTTCCTCTCCATTGTGGGATTACATTTTCGACACCATGGATGAGTAATCTGAATCCAAGACACAACAGACGCTAACCCCGATCGGTTAGCGTCTGTTGTTTAATCGTAAAATTTGCAACAACTTTGAAATTTACTCGTATATTATTAATGAAAACATAAATAACTTTGATGGATAGAAGGTGATTATGATGAGTAGGAATTCCAATATCATCGATAAATTCTTCCGCGTGGTTGCCAACGGACAAACTTACCTCAATTACATTTACCTGTTTCTGGCATTCCCGCTTGGGCTCATATACTTTATTTTCCTGGTAGTGGGGATTTCAGTAGGGCTGGCGACGATTATCGTCTGGGTAGGGGTGTTGATTCTACTGATGGTGATTGCTGGCTGGTGGCTGCTGGCCGGATTTGAACGGGTTATGGCCATTTCATTGTTGCGCGTTGATATTCAGCCTATGTCCACCGCGCGCAGTGATAAAGCACAGACCACAATGGAAAAATTAGGTGCATTTCTTTCCAACCCGGTCACCTGGAAGGGTCTGGTTTTCCTCCTGGCAAAATTTCCGTTGGGGATCGTTTCCTTCGTGACGCTGGTAACCTTAACCGCAGTAACCATCATCCTGATTACATCACCGCTAACGTTTAGCTTCGTTCAGCCAGAAGTGTGGTTGTGGGGCGGTGGCGTGTG
>JAJZTR010000112.1 GCA_021848775.1 Chloroflexota bacterium
AAATAGACCATGACACATGTCGTAATACTTGGTGGTGGCATAGCGGGGTTGAGCGCTGCCTGGTTTTTAAAACAACAGGGTTTGGATTTTACAGTTTTAGAAAGACAACCTTATGCGGGAGGGTTGGCTAGAAGTTTCGACTGGCATGGATTTTATTGTGACTTTGCAGCCCATCGGCTGTTCTCGTCTGATGAAGAAGTTTTACAGCAGCTAATCAACCTGATTCCCATGGGGAGACACATTCGCCGCAGCAAAATTTTCCTTGGCGGCCATTGGATGCGGGATCCTCTAGATGTTTTTGAGTTAATAAATAACCTGCCATTTTTCAATCAACTCGAATTGTTGTATGGTTATTTAGTACGTCCTCGGAATAGGGAAGAGGGCAATTTTGAGAATTATGTACTTCGCCGTTATGGAACCGGATTGTATAAAGCATTTTTCAAGCCATATACTGAAAAATTATTCGGCATTCCCGGTGATGAAATTTCAGTCCTTTGGGCAAGGCAAAAAGTTCGTTTAGCTAATCCCTTAGATAAAGTAAGAGAAAATACTAAAACTAAATTTTCTTATTTTTACTACCCACTCCGGAAAGGGTACGGAGCTATTGTTGACCAAATATATCAAGAAGTTAAGGAAAATGTCCTACTTAATTCCCAAGTCACTGATATTATCCAAGAGAACGGCAGAATCTCAGCAATAAGATATTTGAGAGATTCAACACCATATGAATTAAATGTCGATTTTGTTATTTCCACCTTGCCGATGAGCATTACAGGTAAGATGTTGCACCACGATTTGAATTTAACATATCAAAAAGTGGATGCTGTGTACCTTTGGATTAATCGCAATTTGGTCTCAGATTATCATTGGGTATATTTTATTGACCAAGATATATGTATCAATAGAATGGTCGAATTCAAGAATATGAGTCCATTAGATACCCCAGAAAGGTCAACAGTATTGTGCGCAGAAGTGACTCAAAATATTGATGATCCCGTTGAGCATGTGATCAATGACCTGGTTCGTATTGGTATGATCACAAGGGACGAAATACTTGATTGTAAGGTAATCCGCGAAAAATTCTCTTACCCAGTTTATAATCGTAATTATGAAACGGTTTTAAAAGAAGCGCAGGCGATTTTCCAGCAATATGACAATTTATACCTTGTTGGCCGCGCAGCGGAATTTCGTCACCGAGAGGTAGATGATAATTTCGCTTCTGCCAAAGAAACCGTCGGAAAAATAACACAAAGGGTTATGGAATTGAAACCACAAATACCTGAACCAATGGAGGAAATTTCCCCAATTTCTGAACCCAAAATTGCTGCCATTATCTTAACCTATAATCATTATGAAGATACAGCCGAATGTTTGGAATCCATTAAGGCGTTAACGCTTAACGGTTATCAATTAAAGGTCATATTAGTCGACAACGGTTCTACGGATGGCACCCCAGAATTGGTCCGCACCAATTTTCCATTTGTAGAGGTAATTGAAAATTCTAAAAATCTAGGTGTTCCCGCTGGTTATAATGTTGGGTTTGTTCGGGCACTGAATGAAAACAACGATTTCATATTTATGTTGAATAACGATACAATTCTGGCTTCAGACATATTGCTGGAATTAATGAATATTGCAAAACAAGATCCAAAGGCTGGAATAATCATGCCGAAGATGATGTATTATGGATCAAAGGAAACATGGTCGAGCGGAGGTAAGTACCGGAAGTTTCCCCCAGCAATTTTGATGACTGATAAACGGAAAGGAATGGAAGATAGAACACGTTTAATCGAATTTGCCCCTAGTTGTGCTCTATTAATTCCACGCCAAACCTTCGAAAAAGTGGGGCTTTTCGACCCCGGTTTCTTTTTTGTGTTCGATGATTGGGATTTTTCGGAACGGGTACGTGCCCATGGTTTAAATATCTGGTATGCGGCTAATGCACATCTTTGGCATAAGGTTTCAAAGACTACCCGTGGTCCTCAATCGGAATTTTATTGGCGCACATTTGGCGCCAGCTTAACACGCTACTGGAGACGGCATGGGCGTCCTGTCTGGGTTTCCTTGCCAATCCACATCGGGTACATCGCCGTTAGAGATTTTGTCTGGCACCGAAACACGAAATATTTTAAGGATTTCTGGCAGGGTGTGCGTGAAGGGTTAAATAAGCCTTTGAGTGATCTTCCTAAGTTTCAAAAAAAGTATCTCTATAAATGACTATTGAACCTGAATCGTTGATTTGGGAAGATCTGGCATGTGAATGGTGCCATAGCACGGAATATGAGATTATCGTTGAAGGGCCTGATTTACAAACCGGGTTTCCAGGCACCTTTCAGATGGTTCGGTGCTTGCAGTGTGGTCTTTATAGACAGGCTCCGCGCCTCACATGGAAATCATTAGAGCAGTATTATGATGTGACGTATCACTCCTACGATACATTTGAGGTAGAGAAATTAAATTGGTTCAAGCGAATAGATAAACGTTATGGCCCATGGAAGCGGTTAAAGGCGATAGAAAAATATAAATCAGGCGGGAATCTACTCGAAGTTGGATGTGGGACTGGAGCGTTCCTTGAGGAAGCTTTACGTTCAGGACGATGGAATGTAACCGGGGTTGAACCAGTGAAGCATGCAGCGGATTTTACAAGAAATAAATTAGATATCCCTGTATATACTGAATTATTCGGTGACGCAAACTTGCCAAACGAATCATTTGATGCAGTGGTCCTCTGGAACGTACTTGAGCACCTCGACCATCCGATTGATAACCTTAAAAAAGCATGGGATGTTTTAAAACCCGGAGGAGTTTTAGTGTGTTCGGTACCCAATCTCGACAGCCTTGAAGCCGAGATTTTTGGCCGTTTTTGGGTTGGGTGGGAATTACCACGACACCTTTTTGTTTTCCCGTTACACACACTTAAAACAATATATCAGGGGTTGGGATTTAACTGGCTTGGAACGCGTTGTATCTCAACCACATATGGGACCTTGGGTACGACGATTTCTTTTTGGACAGGTTCTTGGAAATCTAAGCACCCTTGGATTGCAAAGGCATTTCTTGCCTTATATTGGTCACCGGTAACAAGACTTCTGCTAGTTATCCCATTGTGGGTGTTGGATCGATTCGAAAAGTCTACGATTATCACCGTGTTCGCTCAAAAACCAGAAATAAAATATTAACCATGATTGAGCGTTTTTTTAATTACTGGGTCCAACTTTCACAAATACTACGAAAACGTTTTGCTTGGCTGGGATACATTCTTGTTTTTGTGGCTATCAGCTACCTGGCATTTTTGGTATTTAACAATTGGGAACAGCTTAATCAAATCCCCTGGCAGAAATACTGGGTTGCAGGGTTAATTTCACTTCTCGTATATCTGTTATCTTTATTGCCGCAGGTGGTTATTTGGATTCGGATGATGTCTTTCCATCACAAAAGCGGGTGGCAAGATTTTAAGATATTCTTTCAAGGGATGCTTCTAAGAAGAATTCCAGGTGGGATCTGGCATTGGGTCGGGCGTGTCAGCATCTATTCAGGTACGACCAATATTCCTCCGAAGACTGTTCTGTACGCCAATTTTTGGGAATGGATATTGGTAATATTAATAGGAGTTGGAATTATCTTTACTGGTGAATCGATCTACAAAGTTTTAGGCCCAATCGCAGTGATTGGGACAATAATTTCCTGGGGAATGGCCATCGGCCTTGCTTATAAATGGTTCCCAAAAACCAGGTCTAGATCCAAGCGTCTCCTTGAATCGATCGGTTGGATAACTTTTTATTCTGTTGCATGGATAATGGGAGGACTGATCGTTTATGTTTTTAGTAGATCGACTGAGACAACTAACCTGAATATTTTATCGTCGATCTGGATTTGGGCGGTTACAGGGACAATTAGTTGGGTGTTGATAATCGTACCATCAGGGTTAGGGGTAAGAGAAATAACTTTAACAACCCTTCTCCGACCCTACATGGGCACCTCCAGTGCGCTGGTAATTGCAATCGCAATCCGATTGGTGTTCTTATTTGCAGACATCCTGTGGGGTGGGTTGGGTTGGTTGATTGGTCACCTTATGCAAAAATATTTCGGTCCCAAAAACCCTGTTGTAACAATTTCCAAAGAAGTTTAGTATTTAAAATAATTAGCCTTGAACGCCATAAATGGTGCGACTATATTTGACTAATGTAATCAATTTGGATTGGTGACTTTTAGATCACCAAGAGTATAAGTCTGATTTGGTTCAACGATAATCACCAATGGCTGATTTGTGGCAGGATCCAGGACGATTGAGCTTTGAAATGGTGTCCATGCCATGATCACATACTCGCCTGGTTTAACACCCCCAATAGCAAACTCACCATCCTTGTTTGTTACAGATGTTGGTGAAATAGCCTGGTCAATTCCTATTGAAAAACCCGTTCCAATGGTTGGATGGATTACATCCCCAAGGAAAATTGTTTGATTGCTAAGGGCAGTATTATCCTCAATATCGTAAAGGACACCAACAACCACACCCGTTTCGGTGCCTGGAGTTGGGATAATCAATGGTCCACGTGTTCCCTCAAAAAGAGTTGTGGGTGTTGGAACTGGATACCCTGGATCTGAAGCCTCAGTGGGAGATTTCATTGGGGCGGGGTAAGATTCTGTAAGAACAGATGCTTGTTCTTGCGAAGTTGGAATGGCGTCTGTTTTCTGATCAGAACAAGCTGTGACTAACAAGATAAACACTAAAGAAAAAACGATGGGAAATTTTTTATATCTTTTCATCGGCCGTTTTTTTGTTATCAGATCGAGTTTTATGGAATAAACATGGAGACCACTCGAAGATCCAGTAGTCTCCATGTTATTAAGCAGATAGTTGGTTATGAAGTTATGGGATCAAAGCGAAAGCATTATAGGAATATAACACATCGCCTGGATTTGTGCTATGGCTCTCATTTACAATGCAGTTTACAGGTTGACCACTGCTCGTTACAATGGCAGAGATCTTCTTATTGGTCGTGACTGGAGAAACAAGAGCTGTATCGGTTGGGGTGTAGAAATTGACCAATCGACCAGCGGCGATACCAGTTTTGGTTGTCTGGAATACACCTGCATTTCCAAGGATTTTATATGTGATGGTAACGTTAGTGTTAACGTTGCCCATGTTCATGCATGTAACATCGGTGTTGTAACCATAATAGTTCTTCATGATGGCAGGAATATTTACCGTTGTTGATCCAACTGCTAAGCCATTATAAGTAGCCGCTTGATTTCCAGCATTCGATTCGTTTACGACTACAACAATTGGCTGGTCACTGGTAACCACTGCGCTGTAAAGGGTTTTTCCTGCCGGAAGAATATTGGGAGTATAAAAACTCTTCCCGGAGTTTTGCTGAATGGTGACATTCGCGGTCTGACCGTTACTATAAGTAATCGTTACATTTGCTGTGGCGCCGCCTACATTCTGCACGCGCATTTCGGTGTTATAGCCATAGTAATTACTATAAAGCGCTGGAACATAAGCTTTTGTTGTCCCATTCACAAATGGATTATAGGTGTAAAGCTGAACGTTCCCAGGTCCACCATAGTAATTCACAATGGGTGCTACATTTCCAGTAGCGATGATTTTCCCTGAGTATGGCTTATTTGCTAATAGTTGAGCAACTCCAACCTGGTCAAAGACTACTGATGCAGAGGCAGGAACATTGGTCTTCGTACTTGTATATACCTTAATGGAATTATTCGGATTTCCAGGATCGGGTCCGTAGATTTCCAAGGTTACATTGACAGGTGCGCCAGTCGTGTTTTGGACATACACATTGGAGTAATAAGAGTAGTAATTATTGTATAAGTTGGGTATGTACCAGGTGGCGGCAGGTGTTGAAATGCCATTATGAGATCCAGCGCTATCTGCATCCGAGAAATTAACGATCGCCTCTGACTTTTGATCACAGGAAATGACACCAGAATATGAACCACTGGTCAGACCGCTAATACTCGGAGTATATATTTCATAATTGGCATTTTTGGCAACTGAGAATGTTGCGCTAGCATATGCTACTGTCCCGGTTGAAGTGTAGAAACTGTAACTGCATGTCTCGTCAACAGCGGTCAAGTTCTGAATATAGAAAGCTGTCGAAAAAGGACCACCTGGTGCAGGGGTTGCAGCAAGGGCTTGACTAAATGATGCTGCTGCTAATACAAGCGCTAAAATGATGAACAGAGATTTCTTCATGTTGCGACTCCATTTATAGTTTGAGTTTGAATGATTCTATTTTTCATTAGGACAAATGGAAATTATCAACCAGGACTAGGGCTGGGATAACATAATATTATCCACCTCTGTTGATTTGAACAATAATCCATTCGTAGTATTTATGTATTGCGATGATTTATTCCGGGAAAAATAAAGCAAAATACCAAAGTATGTTTTTACAGAACAGAAGGATTATTAATTTCATTTTCAAAAACCTTATGCAGATCTAAAAAATAATTTCAAACACTACTGATTGAATATTTCCCCCAGCCAATAATTTTCATCATTCTTAATTCTCCTCCGATACTGCGCGTTCATCCCAAAGTATAGCTTCTCCTCTCCTCCCTCCCTTGACCTTCTCCCCCTAAGAGTTTATAATTCAACAACTGAATATTGACCATGGCCAAATCACCTCCTGAAACCAGCCGCGATCTCATTCTGCTTGAGCATATCGAGAAAGACCCCGATGCGACCCAGGCTACTCTGGCGTCTCAGTTAGGGGTAGCCGTTGGAACCATCAATTGGCACCTCAAACGCCTGGTGGCGAAGGGATATGTCAAAGTACGGCGCGTTGAGCGCCGTAAGCTGCGTTACATCATCACCGCTGATGGTCTGGCGCTGCGCGCGCGGCTCACCCTTGATTATATCCAAAATTCATTCCACCTTTACCGGCTGGTGCGCGGCAGGATGCTGGATGTCATTCAAGAGGTGCATGCCAGGGGCTATACCGCTGTGCGGCTGGAGGGCACCGGCGATGTGGCTGAGGTCTGCCGGCTTACCTGCCTGGAGCAGGGTCTGACCATTGTCGACGACTCGAATGCGCCGCGTTTAGTGGTGCGCGACTTGAAAGTATTCCTGGAAACAGAGGAGCAGGCCTGATCTTATGAGCGAATCGAATTACTGGAAAGAACGTAAGGTTTGCCTGACCGGGGGTGCCGGCTTCCTGGGTTCGGTTGTGACGGCGAAGCTGCGCCAGCGCGGCGTCAAAGAACTCTTCATCCCGCATATCGAGCAGTATGATCTGGTCAACCCGCAAGATGTGGAGCGCATGCTGGACGATGCCAAAGCGGATGTGGTCATCCATCTGGCTGCGCACGTCGGCGGCATTGGCGCCAACCGCCTGCACCCGGCCGAGTTTTTCTACGACAACCTGATGATGGGCACGCAGTTGATGCACCAGGCCTGGGAGCGCGGGGTGGAAAAGTACACCGCCATCGGCACGGTATGCGCCTACCCCAAGTTCACCCAGGTACCGTTCAAGGAAGATGACCTGTGGAACGGCTACCCCGAGGAGACTAACGCGCCTTATGGATTGGCGAAGAAGATGCAGCTGGTGCAGGCGCAGGCTTACCGCCAGCAGTACGGCTTCAATGCCATCTTCTTGCTGCCGGTCAACCTTTACGGGCCGCGCGACAACTTCGATCTCGAGTCCTCGCATGTCATACCGGCACTCATTCGCAAGTTCATCGAGGCGCAGGAAGCCGGTGTGGACGAGGTGGAGGTCTGGGGAGATGGTTCACCGACCCGGGAATTTTTGTATGTGGAAGACGCTGCTGAAGGCATTTTGCTGGCAACCGAGCTTTACAACGGCGCCGAACCGGTCAACCTGGGCTCGGGGTACGAGATCAGCATTAGAGACCTGGCGGAATTAATCCAGCGGCTGACAGGCTACCAGGGCAGGTTGGTCTGGGATACCAGCAGGCCCAACGGTCAGCCGCGCCGCGGGTTGGACACCACCCGGGCGGAGGAGTATTTTGGCTTCAAAGCGGTGACCACTTTCGAGGAAGGGCTGCGCCGCACCATCGATTGGTACCGCGCGAAGCGCGCGGCTGTATGACGACTACCGAATCCGGCAAGCTGAAAAAAGCCGAGCCTAAGAAAGGGTTTATGGCGGTTCGAACCGACTCAACAGTGACCCATATTCGCCCGCCGCGTGGATGGCTGGCGCTGAACCTGCGCGACCTGTGGCTGTACCGCGAGCTGGTGTACTTTTTAACCTGGCGCGATGTCAAGGTTCGTTACAAGCAGGCAGCGCTTGGCATTGGCTGGGCTATCCTGCAGCCGCTGCTGACCATGGTGGTGTTCACGGTGATCTTCAACAAGTTCCTGGGCGTCAAACCGGATGCGGGTATTCCCGAGGCGTATTACCCGATCTTCGCGTTCGCCGCGTTACTGCCGTGGCAATTTTTCCAGGGGGCGCTGCAGCGGTCGAGCACCAGCCTGGTGGCGAATGCCAACCTGCTCACCAAGATCTATTTCCCGCGTTTGATTATCCCAACGTCAGCGGTGACAGCCGGCCTGGTCGATTTTTTCTTCTCCTTCATGGTGATGGTCGGGCTGATGATCTATTTTGGCGTGCCCTTCACGATTAACTTGCTTTGGCTGCCGCTGTTTCTGCTGGTGGCGCTGCTCACGGCGCTGGCGGTGGGGCTGTGGCTCTCGGCGCTCAACGTGCAGTACCGCGATGTGCAGCATATGCTTCCGTTTCTTATTACGATCTGGATGTACGCCTCGCCAGTAGTGTACTCGCTCGATGTGGTCAATGTCAGCGACACCTGGAAAGTTTTATACGCCCTCAACCCCATGGTTGGCGTCATTCAGGGGTTCCGCTGGGCGATATTCGGCACCAATCCGCCGGGCTGGATGTTTGGGATTTCGATGGGCATGGTGCTGATTCTGCTGGTCTCCGGACTCTATTACTTCCGCCGCATGGAGCGGACCTTCGCGGATCTGATATGAGCGATACCGCTATTCGAGTCAATGGGTTGGGCAAGCGTTACCGCATCGGTTCGCTGCATGCCGCGAATTACCGCACCCTGAGAGATTCGCTGGTGGGGCTGTTCCAGCACCGTGAAAAACTGCCCAACGGTCACATCTGGGCGCTGCGCGATATCTCCTTCGATGTCAAACAGGGGCAGGTGCTGGGTGTTGTTGGGCGCAACGGCGCGGGCAAGAGCACGCTGCTCAAGCTGCTGTCGCGCGTCACTGAACCGACCGAGGGTGAAGCGGAGATTCACGGGCGGGTAGGCAGCCTGCTGGAGGTTGGCACGGGTTTCCATCCGG
>JAJZTR010000113.1 GCA_021848775.1 Chloroflexota bacterium
ATCCGCTGCAGCCTGGAAGCCAGATCTGGATGTACTATACCCACATGGCAGATCCGCAGGGCAATTCGTTGATCGACCCGGCCTTCCCGCCGGGAACCGCAGAGAAGTTCGTCGAGGAGGGCACGCTGCTGGGGACGCAGGGCAATTACTCGGGCACGGCGAGCAACCCGACCGGGGTGCATTTGCATTTTTCCATTGTGCGCGATGATGGGCAGGGGAAATTTCTCAATGAACTGGAAATCGAAAACACAATCGACCCCTCACCTTATTTCAATTTGGGTTTGAGCGCGGCTGAAGTTGATTCCAGCTACGTGCCGCTTTGCCGGACCGCGATCGGGGAGGAATGATCATGGAAGCATATTTGCCGTTGCAGGACAAGGTTGTGCTGATCGTTGGGGCCGGCCGCCCGCTGGGGCGCATCCTGGCGCTGGGTTTCGCCCGCACAGGGGCCAAACTGGCGCTGCACGATCTTTCACCAGTCCACCTGGATGACACGATCAATCAGGTGCATGCATTGGGGGCTGAAAGCCACAGTTACACTGGCGATATTGGCAAGGGGCTTCCATGCCGCGCCTTGATCTCGGATGTGCTCGACGATTGGCAGCGGCTGGATGTGCTGGTCACCTGCCTGCACGCCGCGCCGGCTGCCGGGCTGCTCGAGCTGGATGAGTGGGATTGGACGCGCACGCTGGAACTCAACCTGAGCGGCCCTTTCCTGCTGGCACAGGCAGCCGCGGCTGTCATGCAGGAGCAGGGCGGGGGCACATTGATCTTCACCCAGGCCAGCACCGCTGACCACCTGCTGCCGGCACTGACCGCCAGTCAGGCGGGTCTGGTGGGTCTGGCACGGGCAGCCGCCCTTGAGCTTCTCGCCTATAATATACACAGCTTCACCATCGCGGCGGGCGATTTGAACGCCTGGGAAGCGGCCGCATCCGACAGCCGGGCGTCGCTGGAACTGCAGGAATTAGCCGTCCGTCTGTGCAATCCGGCTGCTGCCCGTTTGAGCGGACAGGTGATCTTTCCCGGCAGACAATAGCAATCGAGTGTGCATGGTCTCATTTCGTGATCTGGTAAGCGGTTTTCGAGAACTCAGGTTGGAACCTGAGCGGCCGGTAATGGTGCACACCTCGCTCAGAGCCTTTGGCCAGCTGCGAGGCGGGGTGGATACGCTGCTTGGCGCGCTGCTGACGGTTTTCCCACGGATCATGGCACCCACGCATACCTATAACTCCATGCTGATCCCGGGAGACGGCCCGAGTCATAACGGCATGGTTTATGGATCCGGGCATTCCCTCAACGCCATGGCCGAGATTTATCACCCGGATATGCCCGCTGACCGCTTGATGGGCGCGCTGCCCGAGGCGCTGCGCAAACATCCGCTGGCCAAACGCTCGAAGCATCCCATCCTGTCTTTTGCCGGCATCGACGTGGATGATATCCTGGCGACCCAAACCATGTTCGATCCGCTGGCGCCCATCCATGAATTGCATGAGGAAGAGGGGTATGTGCTGCTTTTGGGGGTTGGGCACACGGTCAACACCAGCCTGCACTTTGCCGAGAAAATTGCCAACCGGCGAACCTTTGTGCGCTGGGCGCTGACGCCGGAAGGCGCCGTCGAGTGCCCGGGATTCCCCTGCTGCTCGCTGGGGTTTTCTGAAGCTGCTCCATATCTGGCAGACATCACCCGCTGGGTGCGCATCGGCCCGGCGCTGGTGCAGGCATTGCCGCTACGCGAGATGGTGGACATCGTGGCATCTTTGATAAATGGGGACCCGCTGGCGCTGTTGTGCCCCGACCCGGCCTGCGAGCGCTGCGCCGCGGTGCGGGAAGAATTGGACTTTAGCGGGGATTAGGCTCATTATTACGCATGAAAACTTACTATAGCAATTTCCATCAGAATCATTGAAAATTTTTCCAGAATATACATAATTGAACTATAGTATCCGCTTAAGGATGTCAAAATATCAGGAGGGGTAGTAATGACCCGGCGAAATGGTTTAATCATCGGATTAATTCTTGGGGCATCGGTCGGCGCATACCTGCTTGATTATTACAAGGTGGCTGTCAGACATATCACCAGTATCAGTTTTGACTTCACCATGACGATCCTATCCATTGCTCTTGCAAATCTCATTTTCGCTGGAATCCTGGTGCTGGTTTTTACTCAAATTCGCAAGCAGGATTTCACACCGGGAATATCCGGGCTGATGATTCTACTGGGTTTGTCGATGCTTGTGCTGCCCTTTCTCTACATCCGCCCATTGACAGCCTTCATCCAGTACGGCACCTTTTCCGGAATTACCGCCTCGATCTGGGTCATCGCCGGGGCGGTTGGTCTGGTGGAGAAAAGGCAGGCGGAGGGGTCGTAGAGACGGTATCTGATAAACAGGGCGATCAAACCTTCTTAAGGTGGGCTGAAGCGGCACCCAACGAATATTTTACACTTCCAAGAACTTCTAATAATGGCGTGATATGACAGAAAACCATCTTCCCCGGTTTGAAGATTGGGAAGCTAATAAAATGAAGGACGCGGCCTTCGATGCCGCTGCAAAAGAATTGGAACCCGGCTACCAGGTCGCGCGGCTACGAATTCAACGGGGATTTACTCAAACCCAACTTGCTGAGATGATTGGCACCCGCCAGCCATCCATTGCCAGGCTGGAAAATGGGTCGTCCTTACCCAGCATTTCTTTTCTCAATAAAATTGCCACGGCTTTGGATGCGAAAATCGAGGTCAGGTTGATCGCGGAAAATAAAACTGAATACCATACATAAGCGCAAAACACCTGCATCGAAGCGTCATTAGGAACCTTCTAATTTTTTTGACAAATTCGCAATCCTATGTTAAAATACTAGAACCTGGTAATAAAAATTCCAGCCGGAGATTCCGGCGCAGGTGGGAATGTCTCGTTCAGTCGCAAGTCGATTTGCCCCGGTCCGTTCTCAGCGCCCGGGGCTTAACTTTTGACCTTAAATCACAGCCTGGCTGTGTTATGAAGTACAAATTCTTATTTTTAGAAAGGGTTGATTTTTCAACAAATGAAAGCAAATAAATTACGCATCCTGCCCCTCGGAGGTCTGGGGGAAGTGGGACGCAATATGATGGTTTATGAATACAATGGGGAGATCCTGGTCGTTGACACCGGCCTGATGTTCCCTGAAAACGATATGTACGGGGTGGATTACATCATTCCCGATATCAGCTATCTGGTCGAGCGCCGCGACAAAGTGCGCGGCATCATCATCACCCACGGGCACGAGGATCACACTGGCGCCATCAAGCATGTGCTGGCGGAGATCCATGCGCCGGTGTATGCCACGCCGCTCACCCGCGGCCTGCTGGAGGTCAAACTCGGCAAGGCGGGCGGGCTGGACCGCGCGAATCTGCACACCGTGCAGGCCGGCGATACCGTCCAGATTGGGCCGTTCAAGGTGGAGTTCTTCCATGTGTGCCATTCCATCCCCGACGGGGTTGGCCTGGGCATCACCACGCCGGTTGGGTTGATCGTGCACCAGTCGGACTACAAGTTCGACCACACGCCGGTGGACAACTGGCCCTCCGACTATGCCAAACTGGCCGAGTTCTCGCAGCGCGGCGTTTTGGCGCTGCTGGCCGACTCGACCAATGCCGAGCGCGCCGGCTGGACGCCTTCCGAGCGCGTCGTAGAAGCCGCATTCGACGATGTCTTCCGCGAAGCCGAGGGACGTATCATCCTGGCCAGTTTTGCCTCGCTCATCTCACGCATGCAGCAGGTGGCCGAAGCCACCGAGCGCTACGGGCGCAAGCTGGCGTTCGTGGGCCTCAGCATGCAGGACAACATGAAGATGGCGCGCAAGCTGGGCTACCTGGAAATTGATGACAAACTGGTCGTCAGCATCGAGCAGGCGTTGACCATGCCCGACAAGGACGTGGTGATCATGTGCACCGGGACGCAGGGCGAGCCGACCTCGATCATGGGGCGGCTGAGCACCGGCACCAACCGCCTTTTCGACATCAAGCCTGGGGACACAGTGGTGCTTTCATCGCACCCGATCCCCGGCAACGAGGAGAATGTGTACCGCACCATTAACCGCCTGTTCCAGCGCGGCGCCAGCGTGATCCACGAAGCGATTGCGCCGGTGCATGTCTCGGGGCACGCCAG
This sequence comes from Chloroflexota bacterium, assembly GCA_021848775.1. GTDB lineage: Bacteria > Chloroflexota > Anaerolineae > Anaerolineales > Anaerolineaceae > Bellilinea. The sequence goes on from JAJZTR010000113.1 coordinate 4,146, forward strand.
CCAGGAGGAGATGAAACTGCTCATCCACCTGACCCGGCCGAAATTCGTCATCCCCATACACGGCGAACTGCGTCACCTGCACCAGCACGCGCGCCTTGCGCGCCAGGTGGGCATTCCCGGCGAGAATATCGCCATCATCGAAAATGGTCAGTCGCTCGAACTGGATGCCGATTCGATGAAATTGGGAGAGAAGGTGGCAACCTCCTTCGTCTTTGTCGAGGGCTCCAGCGTGGGAGAGGTAGACGAGGACGTGATGGCCGAGCGCGAGATTCTAGCCCGCGACGGCATCGTGCTGGTCAACCTGACGCTCGACCGCTTCAGCGGCAGCCTGCGGCGCGATCCGCAAATCTCCAGCCGCGGCTTTTTGCTGTCACGCGACAGCGACAGCCTGCTGGTGGAGGCGCGCAAACGGGTGCAAACCCTGGTGACCGGCAACAACAACGGCAACCTGTCCAAGGATGTCGAAAAAGCACTGGGCAACCTGTTTTACAGTGAGACCCACCGCCGCCCGATGATTTATGTCACGGTAGCGCGCGAGTAAGTGTAATTTGAATAGTTTTCGCGGAGGCGGCCAGCCGGTTGCCCCCGCGATTTTTATATCCCGGCTTCTTGTAAAAATTCCCCCACCCATTGATCATAAGCCGCCGGACCGGTCGTTATGGACTGAACATGGATGGCATCGGGCATGAAGAACAGGCGGCGCAGCCCATGCCGTTTTGCGTCAAATAAGCGCTGGCTGTGGGAAGGCGGCACCTCATCATCGGCCAACCCGTGGATCAAAAGGACCGGCATTTCGAGGCGGGCGACATCGCGCTCCGGTGAGACATCCGCGTAACGGAAACCGGCCAGCATGCGTATCCACCAATTGCCAATGTTCAATACGGGGAAGGGCGGCAGATTGTAATCGGTCTTCAGGCGGAATGCGAATTCGTCCCAGAGGGTGGCGAAACTAGAATCCGCGATGACAAATGCCGGCCGCGGGTCGATGGCAGCATGCTGCAGGCAGGTGCCGGCGCCCAGTGATTCTCCCAGGGTGCCAATTACACCCTCCGGCGCGATTTGGGATTCGGCCCAATCAAAAGCGGCTTTGAGGTCGTGCTTTTCATAATAGCCGTAGGTGGTGTTCGGACCGCCGCTGCGGCCGAAATAGCGCTGGTCGTACAAAAGGATGTTCCAACCCCGGCGGCGGAAGATGGGCATATACTTGACCATCCCCAGCCGGGTATAGAATATTCCGTGCAGCATGATGATGGTTTTGTTCGAACCGGGCTGCGGGAAGTAGCTGCCTGAGAGGTCGTAACCAAACGGAGATTTGAAGATGATATCCTGTTTATCCCAGGACTCGAACTCCGCTTTGTTTATTCGCCCCTGCTCAATCTCACGCTGATAACTTTCTTCATAGGTGAATTTGCGTGGGTAGAAGGCTTTTTTAACCAGCCAGACGCCAACGCCTGCTATAAGGAGGAGCGTGAACCCAATAAGGACCAAAAGGATAAGGATAAAAGTGGCTGGCATGATAGCCTCTGATTTCGGAATGGGTCTATTGTAATGGAAAATCGATCTTGTCCTCGCGAGCGGGCGAAGGATTTTGATTCATGCGGAAATCTTTGAGAATAAGTTATTCTTTGAAGGTTGGTTTTCTTCGATTGATTCACGCAGATTGCTGCGGGCGGTGCCTGCCATGGGACAATCGATATGGTATGATTTCAGCGCCACATCACAAATTCAGGTATTGCACATCATGATCGCCGTAACCCTCGACAAAATCACCTATACCTATGTCTCGACACCCATCGTGGCTGACCTGTCGTGGGAGATCCATGACGACCGGGTGGTCGGGCTGATTGGACCCAATGGCAGCGGTAAGAGCACGCTGCTGCGATTGATCGCCGGGGAATTGAGCCCCGATTCAGGTTTTTTGGTGCGGAAAAAAGGCCTGACGATGGGCTATTTACAGCAGGATGTGCAGCTCACACCTGGTCACACTTTGCTGCAGGAAGTGCTGGCAGCATCGGGCGAACTGGCGCGGGTGGAAGAAGAATTGCAGAAGGTCGAAGCCAGTCTGGCGGACCCGGTGGTGTACGGTGATCCTAAAATGCTGGCGCGGGTGTCTGACCGTCAGGAAAAGCTGCTGAACGAATTCGAATCGCTGGGCGGGTCAAATTTCGACAGCCGGGTACGGTCAACGCTGCGCGGATTGGGGTTCAGCCCGGCTGACTTTGATTTACCAGTTGAAGCCCTCAGCGGCGGGCAAAAAAAGCTGGCAGGGCTGGCACGGCTGCTCATTCTGCAGCCCGACCTGCTGCTGCTGGATGAGCCGGATAATCACCTTGACCTGGCGGGCAAGGCTTTCCTTGAGCGCCTGATCCGGGAGTACCGCGGGGCGGTGGTGATCGTTTCGCATGACCGCTACCTGCTGGACCTGGTGGCGGACGAAATCGCCGACCTGGAAGACGGAAAAATGACCATTTATCCGGGCAACTATTCGGAGTACGCGTTCGAGAAAAAAACGCGCTTGATGCGCCAGCAGCAAATGTTTCAGGTGCAGCAAAAGGAAATACACCGGCTGGAACAATCCGCCCAGCGCTTGCTGGTGTGGGGGCGCACCTATGACAACGAAAAACTGATCATTCGCGGCAAGAACATCCTGGACCGGCTGGAGCGCTTGGACAAGATCGACCGCCCGGTGCTCGAACGCCGGCGCATGGGATTGGAGCTGCGCGGTTGGGTTGGCAGCCAAAAGGTGCTGGAACTGGTTAACCTGGGCAAATCCTACGCTTCCGCTGATGGGGCACAGGCGCTGTTCAGCGGGCTGAATGCCCGCCTCGACCATGGCGAGCGGGCGGGGCTGGTTGGAGCCAATGGTGCCGGGAAGTCGGTATTGTTCCGCATCATCCTTGAACAGGAGGCAGCTTCTGAGGGGGAAGTGATCATTGGGCCGTCGGTTAAGGTGGGCTATTATGCGCAGCAGCACGAGACGCTCGACCCGCAGCAGACCTTGATGGACGCGGTCAGGTTCGGCGCTAACATGGGTGAAGAGAAAGCTGCTGCGCTGCTCAACAAGTTTTTGTTCACCTATTTGCAGAGCAGCGAGCGCGTGGGGCAGCTTTCGGGCGGCGAGCGCAGCCGCCTGCAGCTGGCGTTACTGATGCTCTCCGGGGCGAATTTTCTGCTGCTCGATGAGCCTACCAATCATCTGGATATCCCCTCGGCTGAGGTGCTTGAAACCGCGCTGGAAGATTTCGAGGGTACGGTGCTGGTGATCTCACACGACCGTTATTTTCTCGACCAGGTGGTTGGGCGGATTTTAGAGCTGCAAGGCGGCCAACTGCAGGATCTGGCAGGAAATTACAGCCAGAGCCGTGCTTTGGCATCGGATTAAGAAAAACGGGACTTACCCCAAATTGCAATCGCCGGGCATGTCGTTGGGATTCTCCAGGTAGCGGATGACCCGGCAGGGGTTGCCGGCGGCAAACACACCCGCCGGAATATCCTTGACTACCACGCTGCCTGAGCCGATCACGCTGCGGTCGCCGATGGTCACGCCGGGGTTGATGATCACCGATCCGCCGATCCACACATCCGACCCGATCCTGATGGGTTTGGCAAACTCCAGCCCGGCACCTCTTTCGGCGAAATCCATAGGGTGGGTGGCGGTGTAAATCTGCACGTTAGGCCCAAACATAGAGCCATCCCCAACATCCACCCGAACGACATCCAGTATGACGCAATTAAAATTGAAAAATACGCGATCTCCCAGATAGATGTTATAGCCATAGTCGCAGTGGAAGGGCGGTTCAATGGCCGAATTTTTGCCTAAATGCCCGAACAACTCTGTCAGCAGTTGTTTTCTGGCTTTTCCATCTTCGGCAGAGCTGTCATTGAACGCCCTGGTAAGGTTTCGCGCACGCCGGCGTTCGGTAACGAGCTGAGGATCGGTGGAATCATATAATTCGCCGGCGAGCATTTTTTCTTTTTCAGTCGGCATGACTGTCTCCCGTTTACAAATAAGCCTGGAATCTTGGCTGGATCGACACAAAAAATTATAGTCAAGAATAGGAATAAATCAGCCATTTGGTGCTTGAGAGTAGTTGATAATCGTAATCCAGCGAGTGGAAATTAATTTATTGAACTGGTGAGAAACCATACTTTTCCATCACCTGCTGACCTGCATCTGAGAGGATAAAATCCACAAACGCTTGTCCCCACTCAAGTTGAGAGGCGTTTGGCAGCGCCAAAATTGGGTAGGTGGCAATCACATTCAACTCAGTTGGGATTTCCAGGAAGCCAATCTTATCTTTAGCATTGACAATGTCCGTGGCATAGACAATACCACCGTCTGCCTCACCCAAAGAAACCTTGGTGAGGATTGCCCTGACATTGTTTTCGTAAGAGACGATATTATCGAGTACAGCCTGCTTATATTCAGGGGGGAAAAGGCCGCTCGCTTCAGCATTGTCTAGAAAGGCCAGGCTGTATAAGCCTACCGGCACTTCTGACCCCGCAAAAACCAATTTGAGGCCTGATTTGGCTAGATCGGCTAATTCTTTTATTGCGCCCGGGTTATCCGATGGGAAGATTACTGCCAGCTGGTTTTGGGCAAACACGACCGGTCCGTCTTCGGGAAATTGGTTCGCAGTGACTACAACATCCATTTGCTTTTTATTGGCACAGGCGAATACATCCACTTGAGCGCCCTCGTTGATTTGCTGCGCGAGTTCTTGTGAGCCGGCGAAATTGAAAATGATGCTCACCTCTGGATTTACATCCTCAAAAAGCTCCCCAATTTCTGTAAATGCTTCAGTGAGCGAGGCTGCCGCTGAAACGGTGATGCTGACCGGCTCCTGGTCAGGCGTGGATGCAGATTGCGGCGTGCAGCTCGCAGTGAAGATCAGAGCAACCACCATGATACATGGGAAAGGATTGAGGACCAATTTCATCATTGAGGTTCCGTTCTTATGGATCAGGCCAAGGATGAAAAGGACTGATTTGGCGAAAACCGATACTCATTCTATG
>JAJZTR010000114.1 GCA_021848775.1 Chloroflexota bacterium
TCAGAGCCTGACTACCCGGGTGGAGACCATGGGTGTGACGTTGAGCCATGGCAGCCCGCGTAATCCAATCTGGGAATATCTGCTCGATCTCAATACCGTGTTAACTAATTTTTCATTCTTTAGAACAAAAATCTGCCTGGTTGGTCACACCCACATTCCTATCCTCTATTCCCATAATGGCAACGGGTCAGTGGATTGGAGCGTGCCTCAACCGGGCACTCCCCTGATCATCAAAGGGCGGGCCATTCTAAATCCTGGGTCGGTGGGTCAGCCGCGCGACCGCGATCCACGAGCCGCGTATGCCATTTTTACGCCGGAAGAAAGCAAATGGGAACCCAGACGGGTGGCTTATGACGTAGCAGCAGTTCACGAGCGGATAAAAGCTGCCGGGTTACCGCAAAGGCACGCGACGCGATTGATCGACGGATGGTAAATGGAACATTTACCTGGTGGGCAGCGTCCTATCCGTAATATCCATTCGCTGCCAAGGAGAAGAGAAAATGTTCAAGCGGATTGCAATCATATTGCTGATGGCTGTATTTGTTTTGGCTGGTTGTGCCAGCGCTGCTAAAAATGAATCGATAGGGTCAGGTGAAAGGGATTTTGCCGAAGGAGCTCCACCAATGCCGGCAGAAGCCCCCTCGTTGGAATACTCGAAGGACGCGATCACCGCATACGAACAATCCGTTACAACCCAGTCAGTTGAGCGGATGGTAATTCGGGATGCGAACCTTTCCATCGTCGTGAACGATCCGACCGCGGTGATGGAAGATATTTCCCGTATGGCTGAATCAATGGAAGGATTTGTCGTCAATTCAAATCTGTACCAAACCCAAACTGTATCAGGTTTGGAAGTTCCCGAAGCACAAATTACGGTGCGTGTGCGGGCAGATCTGCTGGATGAAGCCTTGACCCAGATTAAAGCCCATGTGGAAGACCCGGACAATGATGTCCTTTATGAAAATGTCTCCGGTCAGGATGTTACCCAGGAATACACTGACCTGAATTCGCGCCTGCGAAACCTGGAAGATACCGCTGAACAGCTGCGGGAAATCATGGATGACGCGGTCAAGACCGAGGATGTGCTTCAGGTTTTCAGTGAGTTGAAGAATGTCAACGAGCAGATCGAGGTTTTGAAAGGTCAAATTCAATACTATGAGCAGTCCGCAAAATTATCTGCCATTACAGTGACCATAAAAGCCAAAGAAAGCGTTCAGCCGATCCAGGTGGGTGGTTGGGAGCCTAAAGGTGTGGCGAAGGACGCAGTCGAATCCCTGATCCGGGCTTACCAAACAATTGCTGACGCTGTGATATGGATTGTCATCTTCTGCCTGCCCATCGCGATCCCCGTCGGACTGGTCCTTTTCTTCCTCATCCGCGGTATCGTCAAGTGGAACCAGAAACGTAAAGCTAAAAAGTCAGCGATAGCCTCTGAAAACGAAAATTCGTAACCCTTTTTCAGGCTTTCACCCTAAACGATAAATCCGCAAGGCATCCACCCGGGTGCCTTGCTTGATTTCCCGGCCAAATATGTTCAGCTAGAAATGAATCAAAATTGCTGCCGTCTTATCTGCGCTTAGATCGAACAGGTAAATGCTCTCTGCTTCCCGGGTCCAGTGGATGGACTTTCCTTCACAGACTGCCGTCATTGGGGGGAGGGGCAAGAACAACCGGATAAAGCCAGTTGCGGTCCGGCCAAGACCAAGCTCTAATTGCAGATCTTTCTCACCCTTTTCCCAGCCTGTTACCTCGTTCCCCTGTGAAAAATGCAAATTGCTGCCCAAATATGCAGGCTGGGCTGCCGGTTCAGCGGGATAAATTGCCAGTAAAGCTGCCCCGTGTGGAGGAATAGCCGGCATCCCGACGGGTGAACCCGGCTGATATTGATGGATACTCTGGTCCCAGAATGAACTGACCCGGCAGATTTCATCCGGCAGCCCGTAATCCGCCGGATTGAATACCCAGGATTCAGGTTGTTCCTGCCAGTTGAATCGTGCAGCCAGGGTCCATTCACCTGACGGGCCGGAAAGAGGCAGCCGCAGCCGACGGGGAGTGGGTTCTTCCAGCAGATCGAGCACCTCGGGACGTTTTCCCAGACCTGGCAGCAAAACCTGGGCAATTTTCATGCGCTCAGGCGGCAGAGAGGCTAGATCATCTGACAGCAGCATCGAGCCTCCCGTGAGCCCGATCACGGTGGCTAAAGTTTGTACTTCGGCCTCGGTCAGTTGTGTATCCGGCCCAACCAGCAGGCAATCCGGATCGTTCACCCACCAGCGATTGTGCAATGGTGCCCGAGAGAGCGTGTTCTGGATTGCGTTCCGGGCTGCTGGCATGTGCGGTTCATTTTTTATAAACGACTTTATTCCGTGAAATTGAGGCTGCCAGGCTCCGCTGACATCAGCCCCGATTCGCATCGCATCCACCAGGCCAATCCCGGATCCCAAAGGCAAGCCGCAACCCAGCAAACAGGTGTCTGCTCCGGCTGCATCCCGCAGTGCCTGCATCCCAGCCCGCATGATTTGAGCGCGAGTCCGGGTGGGATCATAACGAAAACCGGGCAAGGCAGCTGCGTAAAGAAAATCCAATTTTAGATAAGGAAATCCCCACTCGCTGGCAGCGATTTGAACCGCGCGGCAGGTTTCTTCCATGGCGCCCGGAACAGTAAGGTCGATGGATGCGGTTAATGAATTCCAGCCAAAACCGGCATTGACCGGTTTGCCGCGCCGGTTGCGCAGGATGTATTGCGGGTTATCCCGGTAGAACTGGGAGCGACGGTCCAGGATGAAGGGTGCCAGCCATAAGCCAGGGGTAAAACCCCGGTCAGAGATCTCCTTGGCGAGCGGTGCGACCCCTTGCTGGAACGCCGGCTTGAAGGAGAACCAGTCTCCGACCCGGGTTTCGAATCCGTCGTCAATCTGCACCAAATCCAGCGGGAGCGATTGGCGGATTTTATCCATGCTGTTGAGGTTCAAGCGTATATCCTGGTCAGTTACGTTAGTGTAATATCGATACCAGGAGCACCAGCCTGTCTTAACCGGGTGGTTAAGCGTGGTTTCTAAATTGTGTTCGCGGGCAACAGCATCCAGGTAGACACCGAACGGATCCGGGACAGATTGGTTGCAGGATGTGAGAACCGCCCAATCGGTCTCGAGTTCGGCACCTGGGTCAAACCGCGAACGATCGGTGGTAAACATAGCCAGGGATGGGCGGTCATAGAGCACACCTTCGATTGTTCCAAAATGGTTTTTCTGAGAGAGAAATCCGGCCACCAACCCGGCACCCGAGGTCAGGTCTGTGACCGCCCCGTAAAAGTCCGAAGTGTAGTATCCGGGCAACCGCAGGGCAGGCGTGCCATGATTCACCGCCATGGGCTGCTGCAAAAATCCCAGCCGCGAAATACGCATGGACTGACCAGGCAGGTATGTGCCGGTATGTGACCAGGATTGCCAGCCGTTGCTGAAAAAAGACCATCGCATGGTCGCGGTGTTTCCGGGAAAATCTAAGGAACCGAAATCTGCCTGCCCTCCAGCTCGGAGGAATTCGATCTTCTCCAACCAAACAGGATCATCACCAAGATTTAGAAATTTTAGTTTCCAAAGAAAGAGCGGCAGGTCTTTGGACAGAGCAAATGTTACTATGGTTTGAATCTTAGCCTGGGGGATCTCCTGATACGCTGCTGCCTGTATCAACTGTCCGTGAGGAGATACGACCAACGACCCATCCTCAGGCGGCGTACTTGTCCACGAATCGAGCGGTACTCTCAGCTTTCGAAAAAGATGCTGAATTTCAAGTCTCATGCGGCCACCGCTGAAGGCGGCGGTTGCCGGGGCCAACGGGACAAGGTCGAAAACACCTTTTTCGGGGGTGAAATGGAATTGATAGAATGGGGATACGAGGTTTATCGGCATGGGTGAATTGTCGCGGGTGAATAATTGGGTTTTTTGACGTTAGTAGATTATACTAATGACCATTCAAGACTATGTTTCTGACGGGGGCTGAACCATTGAACACAAATTTTTGATAGCAGAAAGATCGCTTTGTCTTTTATGAAACATCAACTCGTTACTTTCCAAACCATCATTCCTCAGCCTTTTCAGTTACCTTACCAGATATATTTGCCAACGGATTATGGCACAAATTCTCAACAAGCCTGGCCGTTGATCTTAACCCTGCATGGAGCTTCCAGCCGGGGTGAAGATCCGGGCGAAATCCTTAGCCACGACTTGCCCAGCGTTATTGAAGAGGGAGTCGACTATCCGTTCATTGTGGTATCGCCGCTCTGTCCGCCGGAAACCTGGTGGTCAGATCACCTTCCCGCGATAGACGTTTTATTGAATGAAGTGTGCGACCGCTACACCGTCGACAAAAACCGGATCGCAGTGACAGGGGTGAGTATGGGAGCTTATGGGGTCTGGCATTTGGGTGCCCAGTACCCCGACCGGTTCTCTGCATTGGTCCCAATCAGCGGCGGCGGTGCCTGGTTTTACGGTTTTCCCGAGCGTGCCAGATCCATACACAAAGTCCCGGTTTGGGTATTTCACGGCGAAGCGGACCCGATCGTGCCAATGCGTGAGTCTGTTTTGCTGGTTGATGAAATGAAGGCTGTTGGCGGCAGCCCCAAATTTACAGTCATTCCAGAAGGCGGGCATGACATCTGGAAACAGGTCTACCGCATGCCCGACCTAATTTACTGGTTACTGGAACAAAAGCGGCAGTAATCCCAGCTGTTTGTGGGTTATTACAATTTGGGCAGCAAGATTCCCTGCTGGTGCTGATATTTCCCTTTCTTGTCAGCGTAGGAAATTTCACAGGGCTCATCACCTTCGAAGAACAGCACCTGGGCTATACCCTCGTTGGAGTAGATTTTCGCCGGCAGAGGGGTGGTATTGGAGATTTCCAATGTCACAAATCCCTCCCATTCCGGCTCGAATGGGGTTACATTGACGATGATGCCGCAGCGAGCATAAGTCGATTTCCCGACGCAGATGGTCAAAACATCGCGCGGGATGCGAAAGTATTCCACGGTGCGTGCCAGCGCGAAGGAATTTGGTGGAATAATACACACTTCACCCCTGAAATCGATCATCGATTGGGTGCTGAAGTTTTTGGGATCAACAATTGCCGAATACACATTGGTAAAAATTTTATATTCATCCGCCACGCGGATGTCGTAACCGTAGGATGAAAGCCCATAGGAGATTACACCCTCGCGTTTTTGCCCATCCTCGAAGGGTGAAATCATATTGGCTTCAAGTGCCATCTTGCGAATCCAATGATCGGGTTTTATCCCCATAATAGTGTTCCTTTCTGAGAATGAGTTAGTCGAGTGTCATGCCACCGCGAGCGGTTAATAAGCTGTGCAGTTGATCATCGATAGAACGGGATTTTGTTTCTATGGAACGTATCGAATCGAGCATTTGCTGCTTTACGCTCTCATCTTCCAGGCCAAGAAGGTTGATCCGCACATTATAAGCTGCGCAAATTAAACCCGCCCGGGCTAGCGTCTCTCCAGAAGCAGCATCCGATATGGCATTGATGTTGCCCGTCCTGGCAGCTTCGAGCGCAAGTTCCTGGACTTCCAGGCATAATTGAGCGGCATTAAGCGGTACTTGAGCAGCGACCAGCGTGGCTGCCTGGATCTTCTGAGTTCGTAATTCGACCTGTTCCGGAGTGTCTTTGGGCAGTTTGTAACATTCCATCAAAGCGACGAAAGCATCAGCGTCGCGCTGCACACCGTCCGACAAATTGGCGCGTAATGCTTCGGCCTTCTCCACCAGCTCATACATCTGCTCCTTGACGTCCTCGTATTTCTTTTTGCCCAATGTGACCCTGGCGACCATCGCGACCAGCGCGGCAGCGGCCGCCCCCGTGTGTGCTGCAGCCGATCCACCACCCGGGGTGGGGTTGGAGGAAGCCAGCTCGTCCAGGAATGTCTTTTCCGGAGGTGCTCCTGTGGCAGACGACCTGCGCAGTAACTTCATCATTTGCTGTTCCAATATCTGGTCGGTAGAGAAACCATCCAGCTGCATGTACCAGGTTGAGGCGTCATTGAGTGCTTCCTGTGGGATAAGACCCACCAGCTCCGTATGGTGAATCCCCACGCCATAACGCTGTGCCTCACGGCGAATCAATTCGACCACACGCGCCAGGGGAGTCTGGCGGTAATTGGTCATATTCATTGATACCTGAGCGCGCCCTTCGACCAATACCCCCATGCCCTTGACGTAGCGCATCCCTCCGGATGAGTGGCGCACGGCTTTGGCGATTTTTTGCGCAATCGAAGTATCGTTCGTGGTCAGGTACACGTTGAATGCAATCAGCGGCTGGCGGGCTCCGATGACGGTTGCTCCGGCAGTCCCGAGGACCGATGGACCAAAATCGGGTTTGCGTTCCGGACGCAGTGAAATTTCTTCCTTGAGGATTTCATATTGCCCACGGCGGATATTTTCTAAATTCGCACGCTCGGGAGTTGTGGCTGCTTCTTCATAAAGGTAGACCGGAATCTTTAACTCCTCACCAACACGTTTTCCCAGACGGCGTGCCATTTCGACACACTCCTGCATGGTGACGTCGCTGATGGGCACAAAAGGTACCACATCGGTAGCCCCAATTCGTGGATGCGCACCATCGTGCTCATTCAGGTTGATCAGTTGAGCGGCTTTGGCAATTGCCGCATAGGCGGCTGCTTCGACCGCTTCCGGCACACCGACAAATGTGATCACCGTTCGGTTATGGTCCATGTCAGAATGCCGGTCGAGGACATTCACGCCTTGGACGGCTTTGATCACGCTTACGATTTCAGCCAAAACTTCAGGGCGGCGGGCTTCCGAAAAATTCGGGATACATTCAACAATGGGATTTGCCATGATAACCTCAAGACTTGGAATGGTATTATTATATCTGGAAGTGTGCCTGGGTGGCGAAGGAGGTCATCATGTGCGGACGTTTTACCTTGACGCTTGATCCGGTGGAGTTGCGTCAGGCATTCGGTATAGGCGAAATGCCCGAGGAATGGATTCCCCGGTTTAATATTGCCCCATCCCAACCCGTAGCAGTTGTAACCGATTCAAAAACGCGGGTGGTTGATTTTATGCGCTGGGGCCTGGTGCCGTCCTGGGCGAAGGACATTTCGATTGGCAACAAGCTTATCAATGCCCGCGGTGAGACTGTGACCGAGAAGCCGTCTTTCAGGAACGCATTCGCGCGGCGCCGCTGTTTAATCCTGGCAGATGGATTCTACGAGTGGCATAAAGAAAATAAGAAAGGTCCTTCGATTCCGTATTTTTTTCACATGAAGGACCGCTCGCCATTTGCGTTTGCCGGGTTGTGGGAGTTCTGGCAATCGCCGGAGGGAGACGGGTTGAAGACCTGCACGATTATCACCACGGAAGCCAATGAATGCGTTACGCCGGTGCACGACCGCATGCCTGTAATCCTGAAACCGGATACAGGCTGGAAATGGCTGGATGGCGGGCCGGTTGAAGAACTGACCAAAATGCTCAGACCTTTTCCGGCTGAAGAAATGGCAGCCTACACCGTCAGTCGCATGGTCAATGACCCTGGTAAGGATAGTCCTGCCTTGATCAGACCGCAAACCGAATGGGGCAGCGAGGTATTTTGAGTTTTTGGCACAAATTCCTTGACCGTTCCCCAGGTATTTGGTAGAATTTCGTCCGTTGCCGCCCCCATCGTCTAGGGGACCAGGACGCAGCCCTTTCAAGGCTAAAACGAGAGTTCGAATCTCTCTGGGGGCACACGAAGAAATCCGCGCAGGCGGATTTTTTCTATCCTGTAAAACGAACGTCCCCATGAGGGGATGGTATTCGAACATTGTCCCCTTGTGGGATCTCTCTGGGGGCACACGAAGAAATCCGCGCAGGTGGATTTTTTTTATTCTTTTGTCGGTTGGATTGAGGGCGAGCATGTGATGTAAAGTAAACAGGATCTCTGCAGTCCGAAATCCAACAGCTTTAAAGATTGTTTTCGGTTGATTGATCGTTGGTTGTCGAATATCACTATAATGTAAATGCTAAAAAACTGTTTCAACCCATTGTTTCTCAACAACCGTTGCGGAAAGGAATGAAATGACCACAAACTTCATCCCATCTACTTCGGTAATGAATTGGCTGCTTGAAAAACAAGATCCAGGCGCTCGTTACCTGGCCATGAAGGAAATTGTGGAAATGCCTTCTGATTCCCCTGAGTTAATCGAGGCTCGGCAGCAGGCTTACACATTCGGCCAGATGGGTCAGGTTCTGGCAGCCATGGATGATACAGGGTTTTGGAATGTGCCTGGGCCTGGCTATAACCCCAAATATTATTCCACAGTCTGGTCCTTGGTTTTACTGGCGCAGCTTGGTGCATCCGTTAATGAGGATGAACGCATCCAGCGCGCTTGCAATTATTACCTGGATCATGCGCTTAGTCCAAGCGGCCAAATTACCAGTTCAGGGCAGCCCTCGGGAACGGTGGATTGCCTGCAGGGAAACATCAGCTGGGCGTTGACCGTCATGGGCTTCAACGATCCCCGGATGGACATCGCATATGAGTGGATGGCCCGCAGCGTTACCGGTGAGGGAGTTGCTCCCCGCGGAACCAAAGGGGTCGAACAACGCTATTACGCTGGAAAATGCGGTCCGAATTTCGCCTGCGGCGCGAATGATACCCAGCCCTGTGCCTGGGGTGCGGTCAAGGTCATGCTGGCTTTTTCAGTTTTGCCGCAAGTAAAACGAACCCCATTGATTGAATCGGCTGTCCAGGCTGGAGTGGAATTTATATTCAGTGTCGATCCGGCTGGGGCGGATTCCCGCATCCCTATAGTGCAAAGCCAAGCGGGAACTGGTGGAAATTTGGCTTCCCAGTTTTTTATATTACCGACCTCCTGCAGCTAGTGGATGCGATGACAGGGTTAGGATATGGGCAGGACCCCCGCTTGAGGAAATCCATTCAACGTATCCGGGAAAAGCAGGACTCAGCGGGGCGCTGGCCGCTCGAATACAATTACAGCGGCAAGACGCATGCGGAATTTGGCGAAATGAAAAAACCCAGT
>JAJZTR010000115.1:0-6150 GCA_021848775.1 Chloroflexota bacterium
AACCTGGTGCCCTGGCAGATGCTGGCGCAGGAATTGGATTTGCAGTTGGAATTCATTCCAGTCAATCGGGAAGGTCTATTAGATCTTGACACATACCGGCATCTTCTGACCCTTTCACCAAAGCTGGTGGCGTTCACCCAGATGTCGAATGTTTTGGGAACCATTAACCCCGCCAGGGAAATCATCCACCTGGCACATCAGGCTGGTGCCATGACACTGGTGGATGGTGCCCAGTCAGTACCGCATCTGCCGGTGGATGTTCAAGATCTGGATGCAGACTTTCTGGCTTTCTCGGCGCACAAAATGCTTGGTCCCACCGGTATCGGGGTTTTATATGGTAAAGAGGTTCTTCTTGACGCCATGCCGCCATTCCTGGGCGGCGGGGATATGATCAAGAAAGTTCATTTGCGCAGCTTCACCCCCAATGATCTTCCCCATAAGTTTGAAGCGGGAACGTCAGCCATTGCTGAGGCGATCGGTTTTGGCGCAGCGGTGGATTATTGCACAGCCATGGGAATGGAAAATATCGCCCGCCACGAACATTTGATCATCCATTATGCCCTCGAAGCACTCAATGAAGTGGAGGGTTTGCAGGTTATTGGCCCCAGCGCCGATCACAAAGGCGCGGTCGCGGCTTTTACCCTGCCGTATGCGCATCCGCATGACATTGCTCAAATTCTGGATTCACAGGGGATTGCGGTGCGGGCTGGGCATCATTGCGCGATGCCGCTGCATGAGAAATTAAATTTACCTGCGACCACGCGGGCCAGTTTTTACGTTTACAATTCAATAGATGATGTTGATCTGCTGGTGGCAGGGTTGAAGCAGGTTCATAAACTATTCGGATAGGCACAACTGCAATGGACGATCTCTATCGCCAAATCATTATTGACCGTTATAAATCCCCAGTTTATCGCGGCGAGCTCGATCCGTATGACATCTCATTCGAAGATGAAAATCCGCTGTGCGGCGATCAGATTCGCATCGACCTGCGTGTGGATGAAAGCAATATCGTCAAAGAAGCAGCCTTTAGCGGTCACGGGTGTGCGATTTCGCAGGCCTCGGCGGATTTGCTGCTTGAAGCAGTCGTTGGTAAATCGCTCGAGGAAGTTAAAGCCTTTACGAAGCAGGATGTTTTGGATTTGTTGGGTATCGATCTTGGCCCGGTACGCCTGAAATGTGCTCTCCTGCCATTAAAAGTGCTCAAGGCTGGCGTTTATGGTCTGGGGGAAGCCAGCGACACATTGGTCGAGGAGTAAAGCATGATTGAATTTATTGAATCTGAATACACATTCTACGGGGTGGCGGATGTCAGTGAAGTTCTGAATGGCCAGAGAATTTTCATCTCTATTGGCGAAGATAACATCGTCGTCTTCAATATCGCTGGCAAATTATTTGCCATTGGCGATGTCTGCACCCATGACGGCGGACCGCTGGGTGAGGGAGAATTGGATGGTTACCAGGTTGTTTGCCCACGCCACGGAGCCCGATTCGATGTTCGGAACGGCAAGGCATTGACCCTGCCCGCGGTGGTCGATACGCCCAATTACCCGGTGCGCATAAACGGCAGCGAAATCGAGGTTGGAATACGAGAAGAATAGCTTACTTTATAAATAAGAAAAATCCCTCGCCGGATTGTGTGGGCGAGGGATTTATTAATTAAATTATTATTTTTCAGGGGGGCAGCCAAAGGTCCCGACTACCCTGAGGATGTCAAAGCCCTCAGCGAACGGTCGTTCACCGATGGCTCCAAAACGAACCAACGTCGAGCGTGTCACATCTGCTCCAAAATAATAACGGCTCTTGTAGGTTGTATACTGAGCCAGGGATTCAACTTTTTTGTTGACATCGCTTTCGTTCACTTCCACCAGGAAACTGGGGAAGAATCCGTAGGAAGACCGGATGACATCGTAACCCAGCACGGTTGTGCCACGGAATGCTCGCAGGGCTTCTTCCGTGATCGTTACGTGGTCCTGGTGGATATCGGATTTAGTGTGCACAAACACAATATCCGGTGAAAATTCACGGCGCAATTTAAGGATATATTCCAGGATTTCCTGTCTCTGGTGCGGAAAACGGCGGGTTTCGAAGTTGCCAAGAACTATTTTTTCCCTGGGCACGCCTAATACTTCCATACTGCGGTAATGCTCATCCACCAGATTAATCAGGTCTGGATTCTTCTGGTTGTCGGAGAGGGTAACGCACAAGATTTCGGTTTGACCGACGATGTGCGCAATCAATGCACCGCAGCCAATTTCAATGTCATCAGGGTGGGCGCCGATAAACAATACCCGGCGGCCGTAGAAAGTCATATCCTGGTTCATAGTTTTATTTGGTCGCCAAAATTCCGCCAACGACCTTGGTCATCACCAATTTGCCTTCCTTCTCAATACGGCGATTGGCAACAGTCTCGATCTGGCTCATAATGCGGTTGAAATCATCTTTGTCCTGGAAGAATGAATTCCATAATTTACGGTCTTCCGATAAGGACGCACGTGTGTACTCGATGAATGGGTCAGTGGACTCGAAGGTCAGGGGATTCTCGAAAATTTCCAGCTTCACCCTGGAAAACAAGGATTGGATAGTCGAGAAGATCTCGGTGCTGAAGCGTGAACTGCCGGGCATGGGCGGGATTGGCAGACCGGTTGCCTCGGTGATGATGTCGTAAAACAATTTTTTGTTGGCAGGCATAGGCCCTGAAGTGAACATCATGCCGCCCGGTTTAATCACCCGGTGGAACTCGCTGATGGTGAATGGAATATCGGCGGCATAGTAAATGGCGAAACAGCATGAGACCAGATCGAAGTAGTTATCCGGTACGCCAAAAGGCCGATCGAAATCGAGCGGCATGAATTTCACATCTTTTTCGAGGCGAAGATTCTCGTTCCGCGCCTTTTCAAGCAATTCAGCATTTACATCGCCCCCGGTGATCTCGGCTTGACCATCAAGATGGTCATGGTACAGGAAGCACTGTTTTCCTGCGCCGCAGCCAACATCCAGGATGGTCTGCCCGGGGTTGAGCGGCAGGATATCAAGCATCCAGTCATCGATATTGTGCCCGCCGTACCTGCTGTGGATGTCAATCCGTTTCAAGAGGTCGTCGGTGGTCTCCTGATAATCGTAGGTCATTGTTCCTCACTGTTTTTAATTGTGCGGTAAGTATAAATTTTAAGCTGTGATTGTCAAGATGACAAGCTTAGTTCCTCTGGTAAAATTCATATCAACCCATCTTCGGGCGTAATCAATGCGTAGACGAACGTATCAGAGACCACTAAGACTTATCGCAATGCTCTTAATCGCAGCAGCGATATTGATTTTGGCATATACACTATTATACGGCGCGAATTCCACACCGGTGTTGGCCGCTAATTCAACCTGGGGCGGGGTGCCAGTTGGCGGTTTAACCGCATCTGAAGCCATTGCCAGAATTGAAGACGCTTATTCAGCCCCGCTTGAAATGCAATACCTTAGTGAAATCATCCTGGTGTCCCCCGATCAATTGGGTTTCGTTCTGGATTCCACGGCGATGGCGGATATTGCCACCCGAGAGGCTCAGGCTGGTTTTTTGGCACGTTTATGGAATAAAGAAGCTCTGGGTTCCAGTGTTGAACTCCAGGCCAGCGTGGATGGGAATAAACTCAGAAGGTACCTTGAAAATGAAATTGCGCCCCGCTACGATCGTCCAGCGCAAAAACCACAGCCTATTCCCGGGACCACCAATTTCACCAATGGTGGGGGTGGATGGGAACTCGATGTTCAAAAATCTTCGGTAAAAATCTCTAAGGCTTTAATGGACCCGGTCAATCGTTCAGTTAAGCTCGAAGTTACTGGAGTCGCTATTCCAACCGGTGACATTAATAACCTTGAAATTTTCCTGAAGCAGACGATTACCAACAGCGGGTTTAACGGGATTGCCGAAATCTACCTGCAGGAACCCGTCTCGCATGAGTTGCTGCATTTTGCCATCCGTGATGGCGATGATTTGGCAGGGGATATCGCTTTCTCAGCTGCCAGCACCATCAAAATACCGATTATGGTTTCGGTGATGCGCCGCACAAACGAACCGGCTCCCGCTGAAGTAAAACGGTTGGTGGATCGCATGATCGAGTTGTCAGAAAATCCGCCGGCCGATTCGTTAATGCAAGCCGTAATCGATCCATTGCGGGCGCCGCTGGAAGTAACCAGTGATATGCAGGATGGTCTTGGGCTGCAAAACACTTTTTTGGCTGGCTTTTTCTACCTGGGCGCCGAACTGCTGCAAGTTTATGAAACACCAGCCAATACCCGCAGCGATGTCAACCTTGATCCCGATATTTATAACCAGACCACCGCGTCCGATATGGGTACGCTGCTTGCGGGAATATATACCTGTTCGAAGGGTCAAGAGTCCATCCTAACTTCGGCTTTCGCGGGGGAAATCACCCAGGACGAGTGCCAGTATATGCTGGACGCCATGGCTCGCAATCAAATTGGCGTGTTGTCAGAAGCTGGCGTGCCGGACGGTACCCGGGTGGCGCATAAGCACGGTTGGACCGAGGAAGCGGACGGTTACCTGCACACGATCAGCGATGTAGGGATAGTTTTTTCACCGGGCGCCGACTTTGTGTTCGCGGTTTTCCTGTATGATTACGACCAGTTGTTGTTTGATCCGGGCAATGAACTGATCGCCCAACTGGTTCAGGTAATGTACAACTACTATAATTCGCAAGCCCAGGAAACCTGGCTCGGCGAACCTGTGGTTTTCCCGTAAATTTGAGCCTCGCTAAAATTGGGAAGTTCTAGCAGATGCGCGGCAGCATCTCGCCGCTGAGCATATCAAGGATGCGCGTTCCACCGATCAGCGTTCGCATCAGAACGCGTTTGGCCGGTGTGTCCAGCACTTCGCCGACCCGCACGGCGTCTTTGCCGTAATCCAGTTTGCGCATAGCCAATAAAGCGGCTTCGGCTTCGTCAGCCGGTACGATCACGATGACCTTGCCTTCATTCGCCACGTAAAGCGGGTCGAAGCCCAGCATTTCACAGGCAGCCCGCACGGCGGGCTGCACAGGAATTTTGGCTTCATCCAGCAATATGGCAGCATTGCTTTGAATGGCTATTTCGTTGAGTGTGGTAGCCAGCCCGCCGCGGGTCGGATCGCGCAAAACGTGGGTGTGGGGGGCCGCTTCCAACACGGCGTGAATCAAATGGTTGAGCGGCGCTACATCCGAGCGGACGTCTGCCTCGAATCCAAGCTCCCCGCGGGCTGAGAGCACGGCGATTCCATGATCGCCGATCGTCCCGGAAATCAGCACAATGTCACCGGGTTTGGCCTGGTTCCCGCCAATCACCCGGCCTTCTGGAATCCAACCGATGCCGGCGGTATTGACAAACAGTTGATCGGCTTTGCCATGCTCCACCACTTTGGTATCGCCGGCGATAATTTGAATGCCTGCCTCTGCGGCAGAGGACTGCATCGACGCCAGCACCTGCTCAAGGACCTCCACCTGCAAGCCCTCTTCCAGGATAAACCCGGCTGTAAGATAAAGGGGAATTCCCCCGGACATGCTGATGTCATTCACGGTCCCGCAAACTGCCAGCCGACCGATATCGCCGCCGGGGAAAAATAAGGGCGTGACGATATGCGAATCGGTGGAAACAGCCAGCTGTCCACCCTTATCCGATGGAATGTGAGCCGGAACCCGGGCAAAGTCGTTCCCTGCTTCGAGAGGCGCGCTGGATAAGTAGGGCTTGAAGATTTTTTCGATCAGGTCGCGTGTCATGCGCCCGCCTGAACCGTGCCCCATCACGATTTGTTCGTTATGCCGCAGCGGCATCGGGCACACCGGTCCTTCCAGGTTTGGCAGTGTTTCATCATTCATAAGAATCTGATCCACTTTCAAGAATTTTCAATACGGGCGTAACGGTAGTACGCGGAGCAAGCGCCCTCAGCGGACACCATCGGCGCGCCAAGGGGCGACTGTGGTGTGCATTGCTGTCCAAAGGCCGGGCATTGATGCGGCTTTTTCAGTCCCTGCAGGATCTCGCCGGCAATGCACAACGGCGACTCGGCGGTTTGAATGTGATCAACGGCAAATCGATTTTCAGCATCGAACTCCGCCAGCTCCGGTCGCAGCCCCCAACCGCTTAAGGGAATGGTACAGATCACCAGCA
>JAJZTR010000115.1:6160-8987 GCA_021848775.1 Chloroflexota bacterium
CCAGTTGCGGTCCACCGGTTGGAAAGTCCTGCTGATGATGCTCTGGGCAGCTTTATTGCCGTCGTAGGTGACTGCCCGCGGGTAGGCATTTTGCACGACCACTTCTCCTTTTTCCAGCATTTGCACCACCTGCAGAATCCCCTGCGCCAGGTCGAGGGGTTCAAAACCGGTTACTGCCATGGGAACTTTATACTTTTCAGCCAGCGGCGGGTATTCCTGGTATCCCATTACCGTGCAAACATGACCTGCCAGCAGAAAACCCTGTACCCGGTTCGCGGGTGAGCCAAGGATGGCATGCATGGCTGGAGGTACGCATACCTGTGAGACCAAAACAGAATAATTTTTCAAACCCAACGCGTGCGCTTGCATCACGCTCATCGCGTTAGGGGGTGCGGTTGTCTCGAAGCCTATCGCGAAGAAAACGACCTGCTTATCCGGGTTCTGCTGCGCCAGCTTGACAGCATCCAGCGCGGAATAAACCACTCTTACATCACCACCCGAAGCGCGTATGCTGAACAAATCCCGCGACGAACCGGGGACCCGCAGCATGTCTCCATAGGAGCAAAAAATGACCTCCGGACGGGCAGCAATAGCAAGCGCCTTGTCGATCAATTCCAGAGATGTTACGCATACCGGGCAGCCTGGTCCATGAACAAGCTCGATTTCAGGCGGGAGAAGCTGATCCAGCCCGTAATGCATGATGGCGTGTGTCTGCCCGCCGCAGATTTCCATAATGACCCAGGGGCGGGTCACGATACGACGTACCTCGTGCAGCACACCTTCGATGACTTTGCGGTCGCGAAAGGGGACTGAAAATTGGCTGGCATCCATCGAATTACTCTTTATCCGAGGAGGTCAGCATGGCTGATTCAGGATCGAGTTCGCTGGCGAGCTGGCCAATTTCATCCAACAGCCGCAAGGTCTCGAGCGCATCTTCTTCGCTCAGGATGTTCAAAGCAAATCCAGCGTGGATGATGGCGTATTCACCAACCTGGGCTTCAGGGGCAGCTTCCATACAGGCTTCACGCAGCACGCCGCCAAAATCGACTTTGGCCATTTTAAGACCGCCCTGTTCATACAATTCAACGATTTTTCCAGGAATTCCCAGGCACATAAGACCTCCACTATTGGTAAAAATGATTAAATGAACTGCCTGCCAGCCACAATCGCCTGCCCGAGCGCGATACAACCGTCATTGGCTGGAACTTGATGATGGATTAAAACGGTAAAGCCGATATTTTCCAGCAGTGTCTGGCTTTTGTTGAGTAAGAACATATTTTGCCAGACTCCACCACTTAAGGCAATCGTATTTGCTCCATAAATCTTTTTAACCCTTGCGCACACATCAACAGTCATCTGGGCAATTCCATTATGAAAGCGTGCCGAAATTTTGTTGACCGAAATACCAGCCTGCCAATCCTTTAACAGCATTGACCACATCGCTTCCGGGTCGATGATGCCATCCGAAAACGGGAATGGATAGATTTCATCTTCATCCGGGTCAGCCAGCATTTCCAGTTCGATGGCAGCCTGGCCCTCATAGGTGGCGGTTTGGCGAATCCCCAGTATTGCCGCGGCAGCGTCGAATAAACGGCCCATACTGGATGTGAGCGGTGCGTTTAAACCATGCTTGAGTTGCCCTGTGAGGGCCGCTCGTTCCTCAGGGCATAATGCCTGTACAGGCTTGAGTTCAGGCTCCCAGTCTATTCCCGCCGCCCAAAGATGCGCCAGTGCCATGCGCGAGACTTTGCGCACTGCCTGGTCGCCGCCTGGAAGCGGGACATATTTCAAATGGGCTGCCCGTTGGTACCCGTCATACCCGCCGACCAGAAATTCAGATCCCCAGATCGTCCCATCGGTTCCGTAGCCGGTGCCGTCAAAGCTGATGCCAATCACCGGCTCGTCATTATTCCAGCCATTGTCTGCCAGACACGCTGCTAAATGAGCATGATGGTGCTGCACCTGGTACAGTGGAAGGTTCTCCTCCTGCGAACGTTGGATGGCATAACGGGTCGCCAGATAATCCGGATGCAGGTCAGCTGCAAGGGCTTTAGGCTGCACCCGGTACAGGCGTTCATAGTGCCGGATTCCCTCTTCGAAGGAAACCAATGTTTCATAATTTTCCATATCGCCAATAAAATGGCTCAGGAAGGCATAGCGCTCGCGGGTCAGGCAAAACACGTTTTTTAGCTCGGCCCCCACAGCCAGCAAGGAAGGATTATCAACCGGCAGCAAGATCGGATCAGGCGCATACCCGCGCGAACGGCGCAGCGGATATGTTTTGCCGCGATGGATCCGCACGACGGAATCATCCACCCGCATATGAATTCCGCGGTTATGCTGCAGAATTGCGTCTGCCAGGGAATCCAACCGTTCGTGGGATTCATCATCCCGATAGGCGATAGGTTCTTCGCTCAGATTACCGCTGGTCATCACCAGCGCGGATGGAAAACCCGGAGCAGGCTCGGTCAGCAGCAGGTGCAGCGGGGTGTATGGCAGCATGAACCCAAGGTTTATTTGCTGCGGCGCGGCTGCGGGTACGACTGTGGACTCCGGCTTTCGCTGTAACAATACAATCGGATGTTGAGGGGATGACAGGACGTCTTGCTCGGCAGCGGTGATCGCACAATGTTGTTCGATCTGCTCCAGGCTGAATGCCATGAGCGCAAAAGGTTTATCGCTGCGTTTTTTCCGTAGGCGCAGTTCATCGACTGCTGATGGATTGGTTGCGTCACAGGCTAAATGATACCCGCCCAACCCCTTGATGGCGACGATTTTGCCATCCTTCAACCATTCCCGCGCCATCTTTATCGCGGCATCCTTCACA
>JAJZTR010000116.1 GCA_021848775.1 Chloroflexota bacterium
AGTCTGCGCGGTGATAAAATGCACAGCGCGATATTCGATAACAGCAAAATCAAACAGGTCGTGCCTGATTTTGTCTGCACGACACCGTTTTCGCAGGGCGCGCGGGAAATTGTCAACTGGTTCATGGGGGACCCGGCGCGGCAAAAAACCGATCCGGTCTTTGATGCTCTGTTCGACCACATCCTGGCTCATTACCGGAAAGCCTGGCCGGAAGGATAAGGGTTTAAAGCCTTGTGCCGCGCTTTGGCATCGTGTTTGTCAATATTGCCAGCCTGAAGCGCTACTCCAAGGACAACGCGTACTGGTACCAGCAGATCATCCAGCATAACGACCTGGCGGGTGAATCAAACTGAACGACGCAAGCTGCCTAAATTACGCTGCGTCAATTAAACCGGTCTTAATAGCATACCGTACCAGCGCCGTTCTTGAGTGCAGATCGAGTTTCCCCATAATCCGTTCGCGGTGCCTGGCTATGGTCTTCGGGCTTAACCCCAGTTGAAGCCCGATTTCCTTGTTGGTCATGCCACGCGCCAACAACTCAAGCACTTGCCGCTCGCGTTCACTCAGCACATACAAACCGACAGGTCGCGGTCCACCTGCTACAGAAGTCGTAGATGCCTTCCCGGCAATATCCGACAATCTTTGGTAATCTTCCAAAAGCCAACGCGCGAGGGCCGGTTGAAGATAGATATGTCCCTGGGCTACTGCTTGGATTGCCTGAACAAGCTCATCCGCAGCGGATTGTTTGGTCAAATAGCCCGCAGCGCCGGCAGCCAACATTTCCATGAAATAGTACTTATCCTCATGCACGGTCAAGGCCAGGACGATGGTTTCAGGCCAGACAGCTTTTAATGAACGGGTGGCTTCCAGCCCATCCCCGTCGGCCATCGCAATATCCATAACAATAATGTCGGGGCGGATTTCGAGTCCTTTTTTAACTGCTTCCGATCCGCTGCTGGCTTCAGCAATCACCTCGAAACCCGGCTGGGAATTAAGAAATGTTTTCAGCCCGGTTCGCACAACTTCATGGTCGTCAACCAACATTAGCCGGATTGTTTCCACGGGGTACGCTCCTCTGTCGAAGTCGTTGGAATCACAACAATTATGGTCGTGCCTTCGTCGGGTTTAGACTTAACCGAAAAATTACCATTCACAGCTTCCGCTCGCTCTCTCATTCCAGCCAAACCCCAGCCGCGGGGAGCATTGAATAATTCCTCTGGATCAAATCCCGAACCTTGATCGGTAACCTGTAGCTGGATTTCATCGGGTGAAAACAAAAGGTTAACCGAAGCTCGGTCAGTGCTCGCGTGGCGAGCGATGTTGGTTACGGATTCCTGTACGATGCGATAAATGGCGGTTTCAAGAAGCGGCTCAAAGCGGCGCACATGACCTTGCGTTTCAAAGGTAACTAAAAGATTGAACTGTGAACGCGCCTGGTCTGTCAGGAATTTTAGGGCTGGCACCAAACCCAGATCATCCAGGTGAGCCGGACGCAGATCACTGATCATGCGCTGAATACCCTGGGACATTGCTTTTCCAAGGTTTTGCAATCTGGCCAGAATATTCTGGTACTTGGGACGGCTGCTCAGGTCTTGCTGCAGGGTCGCCAAATCGAGTGAGAAGGCGGTCAGGGTCTGAGCCATTTCATCATGAAGCTCTCGGGCAATTCGCGTGCGTTCTTCTTCCTGCGCTGCAATTGTCTGTCGCAGGAGGAGGCGCTGTATGGTTTCTTCTTGCTTGAGTGCAATAAGACGGGCTTTCTGCGCCTCGGCCACGATCTTCTGCCGATCTGTCTCGAGAAAACTTGTGATGAAGAACAAACCAACTGTAATGATGATCCCGGCAATAGTACGAAACACCGGAATAGGGATCGAGGTCCAAGCTTGAAAAATATCAATATTTATTATTCTGGCCAGATGGGTATTCATGGCCGGCACGAATAGCTGTGTCAGGCTGTAAATTGCGAAACCCATGGCGGTGAGGTTGAGATATTTATCCAACGGGCGACGTTGTTCAACCCACGCTTTCCGTGCGTCGCTACGCAATCCAATGGTGGCAGCAGCAGCTCCGGGAACCCCAATAAGATAGCGAACGAGACTTTCGACCATCTGGTAAACCGGGATGGAACCGGCTGTAAAGGAGCCAATCACATCCACTGCTGCCACAATTGCAAAAACCGGCAGGGTTACGGCTCCAAAAATAGTCAGGGGGGAATGATGTTCCTGTGGAACATCAATGGCAGCATCCAGAATTTCAACACCACCGGCTGTTTTACGGCCTGCCATGCTGGCGAAAATTCGGACGTGAAACCCTTTGGCAACAAGTACACTGCCACCGAAGGTGAATTTGGCAATATCTGGCATTGGAAATCGATCCGCAACGCCGGTCAAATCGACGACCAATACCTGGATTGGACCCGCTTTGACGCTGAAAAGTCCAAGGACGCAGGCCGCAAGAGCGACGCCAAGGATTCTGGCGGATATGCGGACAACTTTGCCACTATGCCCGATCCTGCTGACGCCACCAAAACTGTCGCTGATATGTCAAAACCCGGTTTCACTTCCCCCAATGTTGACCTGACCACTGGCGCTCCTGGCTATATTCTGGACTCCGAAAAAGTGCCGCTCGACCAGGCTGCCCTGGATGCCATGCCTGTTGGTTCCTACATCCCCGCGATTATCAAGAGCCCAATTGTTGGTGATCGCGGCGACATCACTGCTGCCTGGCAGTGGGCTGACGGCGTGTGGACGATCGAGTTTGGCCGCAAACTGGATACCGGTTCGCAGACAGATGTGCAGTTCACCGACTTGTCCGCCCAGTATCATTTCGGCCTGGCCATTTTTGAAAACGCTCAGGTTCGTCACGCCTTCGAAAATGGGGCTTCGTTCCTGGTGTTCAAACCGTAATCAGCAAACCTCCCCTCGCAAACCTCCCCGATATGGCTCTCGGGGAGGTTTTAGATTAATATAGAAACGCCAGGGAGGGCTTTTACGGCTCTCCCGTCTCTGGCCAGGCCTTCGGTGACAAAATTCAATGGCGATATTAGGTCTCTGCCAGATCCTCTCTTATTTAATCCACGATGAGCGTTCAATTATGGCATAATCATTTACAGCATTATGCCTGCCTTAATGAAGGCAGATTACATTATCAGGAAATTTCATCGTTTGAAAACAAGGAGTAGAAAATGGCCGGATACCATGCCGATATCGAGAAAATAACTTTACGAAACGAATACTTCCGCGAAGTCCTGTTTACCGGGCCGCACAGCCAACTGGTGGTCATGGCCATCAAGCCGGGGGATGAGATCGGCCAGGAAATCCACAATGGCAATGACCAGTTTTTTCGAATAGAGGCCGGCAAAGGCAAGGCTGTGCTGGCTGGCAAAGAATACCCGCTGGAGGACGGAATGGTTGTCGTCGTGCCGGCCGGGGTGCAGCACAATATCATCAACACATCTGCCAATGAGATGCTCAAGCTGTACACGATTTACTCGCCGCCGCAGCATCCAGAGGGCACCGTCCACAAGACCAAGGCCGAAGCCGACGCCCACGAACACCATCATTAGCGCGATTGGGGGGTGCTTCGACAGGCTCAACAGGCGGGCGATTAGGGGAGACCTTCGGTCGCTCGGAGCGCGCCCTGCGGGCATGAGACCGGCACGATCAAGAGACAGGCTCAGCATGCGATGCGGCCAAGGGTATTTGGAGAGAAAGCCGCATCCGAGGCGGGCATTCGTTTTCTCGCCACGCCTGTTTGCAGCGCGGGCTGGATTTGGCTCTTCTGCGCCAGTCCTGTTCAGGAGAAACCTGGGGCTCGAAACCGCATTGTTATTGATCTTCTGGATGGCGAAGACCGGGTTTTTACAGGAAAAGGTGGCCGACATGTCCAGGCACCTTCGTGTTTGAACCAGTCTGTGTTCTCTACCGTGTGGGCAGTGAAACTACCTTCCTTTCATGCTTTACCTGGAATGCATTCTCTTGTAGAATGTAATGGTTCACGAGAGGGAAAATGTGATCGCATCGGATTACAGCCATCAAAAAAAGTTCCTGGCCATCCACGCACCGTTATTGGGCATGATTCGCGTGAATTATTGGCTTGAGAAAATAAGTTCTGTGTGTGGGTAAATATCAGTTGAGCTTCTGCTTAGCTGATAATTTTATTAATCCAAAAGAAGGAGTGAGAAATGCCGCACAAAAAATTGTATTTCCTGATTTCGTTTCTGGTCGTATTAGCCATGGTACTGACGGCTTGCGCGCCAAAAGCCGCCGAGACCCCCGCGCCTGCAGCAGCAGACCCTATGGCCGCATTAGTAGAGGCTGCCAAGGCTGAAGGATCGCTAACGACAATTGCTCTGCCGCATGACTGGTGCAACTATGGCGAGGCGATCGAAGCTTTCAAAGCCAAATACGGCCTTCAGGTAAATGAACTGAACCCCGACGCCGGTTCCGCCGATGAAATCGAAGCGGTCAAGGCCAACAAAGACAACAAAGGCCCGCAGGCACCGGATGTCATCGATGTTGGCTACGGCTTTGGTCCGCAGTTGATTGAAGAACAACTTGTTCAACCCTACAAAGTCGCCACCTGGGACTCTATCCCAGCCGATTCAAAGGATCCCAATGGGTATTGGTATGGTGACTACTACGGCGTAATGGCGTTCGAAGTTAATTCAGATGCCGTCACGAACGTACCTCAGGACTGGGCTGACCTTCTCAAACCAGAGTACAAGGGCCAATTTGCGCTCTCCGGCGACCCACGTGCCTCTGCCCAGGCTCAGATGAGTGTTTACGCTGCGGCCCTCTACAATCGCGGCGGTCTTGACGATGTCCAGCCCGGTCTCGATTTTTTCAAGCAGATCAATGATGCCGGCAACTTCGTGCCCGTCATCGCCAAGCAATCGACTGTTGCCAAGGGCGAAACTCCCATCATCATGCGCTGGGACTACAGCGCCCTTTCCGACAAAGACGTCCTGGCGGGGAACCCGAATATCGAAGTTGTCTACCCCAAGAGTGGCACCATTGCCGGCATCTACATCCAGGCGATCTCGGCTTATGCCCCGCACCCCAATGCTGCCAAGTTGTGGATGGAGTTCCTGTACAGTGATGAAGGCCAGAACATTTGGCTTAAGGGCTATTGCCACCCGATCCGCTACGCAGATATGCAGACTAGCGGTGCGCTTAATGCGGAATTTGCCGCCAAACTGCCAACCTTTGATGGGCCGGTAGCCTTCCCGAGTATTGACCAGATCAATGCCGCGAAGCAGGTTATCGCCGACAATTGGATGACTGCTGTTGGCGCAGATGTCAAGTAAGCCAACGTTCATCCAGAACAATAAAAGGGACGCGCCTCGAGCGCGTCCCTCTTCCTCTGGCTGGCGCAAATGGATTGTGGTTGCACCATTTTTCCTGTTTACGATCCTGTTTATTGTCCTGCCTTCTTTTAGCTTATTGACGCGTGCATTCATCGATAATAATGGCAAGTTCACCCTGCTGAACTTTGCCGGTTTGTTTGAACCGTCCATTCTCAGCGCCTACTGGGTAACCATCCGTATTAGCCTGGCTACGGCAGTCGGTGGGGGACTGTTAGGCTTCTTAATGGCTTACGCCGTTACTGTGGGAAATTTACCGCGTGCGGTGCGAACGGGATTGATGACCTTCTCGGGGGTTGCCTCGAATTTTGCCGGCGTTCCGCTGGCATTCGCTTTTATCGCCACACTGGGGCGTACCGGCCTGGTTACTCTGCTGCTGAAAAGCGCATTGAAAATAAACCTGTATGACCAGGGGTTTAACTTATACAGTTTCTGGGGACTTACTCTGACTTATATGTTTTTTCAATTTCCACTGATGATCCTGGTCATCACGCCCGCTCTGGATGGGCTCAAGAAAGAATGGCGTGAGGCCTCAGAGAATCTGGGTGCTTCCCATAGTATGTATTTGCGCAAAGTGGCATTGCCGATCCTCTTGCCATCCATTCTTGGCTCCATGATTCTGCTTTTTGGCAATTCGTTTGGCGCCTATGCAACCGCATACTCCCTCACCGGCGGGTTTATCAATCTGGTTACCATTGTCATTGGATCGCAGATCAAAGGGGACATTCTCTATAATCCAGGTCTGGGTTATGCTCTTGCGATTGGGATGGTCGTGGTCATGTCCGGGATGATGGCCCTTTATTATTTCCTGCGGCGTAGAAGTGAAAGGTGGCTGCGTCCATGAAACGGAGAAGCATTTGGTCGTGGTTGTGGGTTGTAATCGGCATGGCGTACTTTATCCTGCCGCTCTATTCCACGTTTGATTTTTCATTACGCGCCAAGAAAGGGGTTCTCTCCTTTTTAGCTTATCAACGAGTATTTGTGGACCCAAATTTTTGGTCCACTATAAAATTTTCACTCTTGATTGCTATTTTCACCATCATCGTTAGTATCTTGTTGGTAGTTCCCACAGCGTACTGGATCCGGTTGCGGTTGCCGAAACTGAGAGTTTTGGTGGAGTTTATCTCCATGTTACCATTTGTTGTCCCGGCCATCGTACTTGTATTCGGCCTGATCCGCGTCTTTAGCGGCGCACCGTTTTTCCTTACCAACACCTACTTTGGCACATACGTTTTACTCGTCGCTGGCTACGTGGTGCTGGCACTGCCCTTTGTATTTCGGTCTGTGGATACCGGCCTGGCAGCTATCGATGTGCAGTCTCTCACCGAAGCGGCCCAGAGCCTGGGCGCGAATTGGCCAACGATTATTTTCAAGGTAATTTTCCCGAACTTGCGCGTTGCAATCATGAGCAGCGCATTCTTGACACTGGCAACGGTTATTGGTGAGTATACAATTGCCAGTTTCCTGGTTGGCATCAAGAGTTTTGGACCCTATATGTCCTTGATCGGTCAAAATAAGACGTATGAATCATCTTCGCTTGCCATAATTAGCTTCATGCTCACCTGGGCTTTCATGGGCATGATCCAATTATTCAACCGGGGCAAAGCCGATACCAGCACACTTGCCGGAGCGCGATAACCCAAATGGAATTATTTAAATTTTCGAGATAAATGGTGAATTATGGCTTATCTTTCATTATCTAATTTGTCCAAGGTTTTTGGAACAACCACTGCAGTCGAAGATTTCGACCTTGAGGTAGAAAAAGGCGAGTTTGTATCATTCCTGGGACCATCCGGATGTGGAAAAACCACCACCCTGCGCATGATCGGCGGATTCGAAATGCCGACCACTGGCGTGATTACGCTTGATAAGGAAGATATTACCTACCAATCGCCCAATCAACGCAATGTAGGTATGGTTTTTCAGTCCTACGCGCTGTTTCCCAACATGACCATCGGTCAGAATATTGGTTTTGGTTTACAGGCACGAAAAAGTCCGGAAAAGGAAATCAAAAAAAGGGTGAATGAAATGCTCACGCTGGTTCACCTGGAAAAACATATTGACAAGTATCCTTACCAGCTTTCCGGTGGACAGCAGCAGCGCATTGCCCTGGCGCGTGCGCTGGCCATCAACCCACGTGTACTTCTGCTGGATGAACCCCTTTCGGCGCTGGATGCAAAGATTCGCGTCGAGTTACGTCTGGAAATCCGTCGAATTCAGCAGGCTATGGGAATTACAACCATCTACGTAACCCATGATCAGGAGGAGGCTTTAATGCTTTCTGACCGGGTGGTGGTGATGAGCCAGGGGCGCATGGAACAAATCGGAACCCCGGCAGAAATTTACAATTACCCATCCACTGAATTTGTTGCGCAGTTCGTCGGTCAATTAAACCTTTTACCGGTGACGCACGTTGATGTGATGAACGGCACTTGCGTATTAGCCGGTCAGCCAGTTAAATTCGACCACTCCTTTAAACGAACCATTAGCGAGACGCCCCGATTGGCTATCCGTCCGGAAGAGATTCAAATTGGCATTGGGGAAGGTCGAAATACTTTGAAAGGGCGTGTTGAAACGGTTATGTTTCTTGGAGCCGTTGTTCGTTTACGCGTTGATGTGGGAGGGGTATTGCTCTCGGCCGATTTGTTCAATGAACGCAGCCTGACCCTGCCTCGCGCAAGAGACGAAATCGTCATTAGTTTTCCAGAGCATTCATGCTGGTTAATATAAATTTAATTCCATTATAGATTGTTCACTTATGATCTGCCCGGTGATCCGTGCTGATCAAGATTAAAAGCATACCCGACCATGTCTGATACTCGCTCTCTGCTATCCGTTGGTATTGATATTGGTACGACCACCACCCAGATCGTTTTCTCGCGCCTGAATGTATCGGATATCGCCCGTCCGGGGCAAATTCCCCGCATGGCCATTACAGAGCGGGAAATTCTGTATCAAAGTCCCGTTTATATAACGCCACTCCTTGACCGCGAAACGGTGGATGCGGAAAAATTGAATCAAATGATCCGGGGCGAGTACGCAGCCGCCGGGGTGGATAAAACCAAAGTAGAAACAGGAGCCGTCATCATTACCGGGGAGACGGCAAAAAAGAAGAATGCGGATGAAATTCTGCGAACGCTAGCTGGTTTGGCGGGTGAGTTTGTTGTCAGTATCGCTGGTCCGCACGTAGAAAGCCTGATAGCCGGGCGCGGTTCTGGCGCAGCCGGGTATTCGCTGACCCATTACACCACTGTCACAAACCTGGATATTGGCGGCGGTAGTGCGAACAGTGCCATTTTTCGCAGTGGCGTGTATGTTGCTGCAGCTGCCATGAATTTTGGCGGACGCATCCTGGAATTAGACCATCATACGGGTCGGATTCAGCATATAGCCGACCCTGCATTTCTCATCATGAAGGATTGCGGACTGAGCCTGGAGATTGGAAATATTCCGTCTCTCACTGACCTCCGCCGCATTACGGATCGTATGGCGGATATGGCGGTAGAACTTATAGAAGGTGCAACTTCTCCCCTGGCCGAGAAACTCTATCTAACCCCTCCCTCACCCATT
>JAJZTR010000117.1:0-773 GCA_021848775.1 Chloroflexota bacterium
TACTTGATTCCACTTGGAGCTTCCACACCTACCGGCACAATTGGCTATTACACCGCCTTCCAGGAGTTTTTATCCCAGCAGGTGCCGGTTGATTGGATCGTTGTGGCTTCTTCATCTGCCGGGACGCAGGCAGGACTAGTGTTAGGCGCAAAGCAATCCGGGTGGAAGGGCAAGGTGTTGGGAATCAGCATAGACCATGCGGCCTCTGAGCTTCAAGAAGCAGTGGCACGATTAGCCACCGAAGGTGCCAGCCGTCTTGACTTGGATATCAAGGTTACCCCAGAAGAAATATGGGTAAATGACCGGTATTTAGGAGGCGGTTACGCGGTGATGGGTGACCCTGAAATTGAGGCGATTCGGTTGTTTGCCAAAACCGAAGGCCTCTTGCTGGATCCAGTGTATACCGGGCGGGCCGCCGCGGGCATGATCGACTTGATCCGAAAAGGATTTTTTAGCGATAAAGACCGCATCTTATTTTGGCATACAGGCGGCAGCCCAGCCTTATTTGCTGAGCCATACGCGTCAAGCCTGATTGACCGGTAATTATTGCTCTCGACTGAGATGCTGTCGTTCTGCATTGGAGACCAGCTAAGCCTATAAATCAGCGGGTCATGCTAATAACAATTGCGCAAAATACCCGGCGGCACCGGCGGTCAGGGGCATGATAAGCAAGCCCCAGGGTACCCTCCGGCGAATCGGGGCCCTTGACCGCGGTAGTATCTCCGGTTGGGGTGGAGTCTCTTTAGGATCAACCGATTCAGCGATGATGCTAC
>JAJZTR010000117.1:783-8770 GCA_021848775.1 Chloroflexota bacterium
GTTGATTGGGGTCGACCGCAATATTAAGGGGTCAGCCGCGGATTCAGTTGGCATGAAGATCACTGCATTGAGGAGTGCGGCCCTGTACTCCTCAATGGTTTGAAAACGTAAGTCGGGGTCTTTTTGCAAAGCTTTGGTGAGTACCATGCCAATCCCATCTGGCACTGGTGGTTTAGCCTGCCTGAAGTATCCTTGCAGCATTTCCGGTGTCAGCCCCGCGGCGTTTTTCCCGATGGTTTGATTGGTTAAAAGGGTTAATGTGGTTGAACTTAGGTCGAAAATATCATTACGGACATCTGGCGCAATATCGCTATCTGAAGTGCCTGACGGGAACCATTTTGGATGTCCAAGCATAACCTGTCCATTGGATAAAACAAAAATGGTGTTTAAATTGATTTCTTTATGAACGATCGGGGGTTGATTTTGATGTAAATAATTAAGCACGTCACAGATAGTCAGGATGATCGGAATCACTTCTCTGACAGGCATGCCGTCCGGGTAGACTGAGGGATTATAGACTCTTTTAGGATCCAGAAGATCAGTGACCTGGTACACTCCCTGACCTGGGATATTGAAATGATCGGTGATTCGCATCAGGTTGGGGTG
The DNA here is from genome assembly GCA_021848775.1 of Chloroflexota bacterium. GTDB lineage: Bacteria > Chloroflexota > Anaerolineae > Anaerolineales > Anaerolineaceae > Bellilinea. The sequence goes on from JAJZTR010000117.1 coordinate 1,390, forward strand.
GCGCAGTGAAGCAAATAAATCCACCTCATCCAGGAGGTTTTGCCAGGTTTCTGGTGAAGTCGCAAGCGATTCCTTAATACTGACTTCCGTATTTATTTCCCTATCGATGGCACGATAAAGGAAAGGTTCAACTTTAGAGGCTATGACCTGGGTGATCTGGTACCGATTGTTGAGCAAATCGCCAATTTGCAGCGTCATGCAACACTCCTTGCAGACACCTACCGACGATTGAGCGCTGGACGCCAGGCAGCCCCAAAATCGAAGTCTTTGTCGGTTGTCAACCGCATCCGGTTTGATCCATTAATGGTCATTATATAAATATCGTGATTGGTGCCATCAGGCCAACTTTCGAACACGATCCAATTCCCATCCGGGGAAATATTAACTTGAGCCACCGGCCCAACATCGGGTTGTCCGCGCGCTGGTATGCGTGTGGATTGGGTGGTATTGCGGTCTTCATATCGCAGCGACACCAGCCATGGCACATTCGAGGATGACATTTGGGAGAATAATACCAGGTTGCCATCCGATGACCAGGCTGGCCACATGTCATTGATTTCTCCGCTGACAGCAAAACGTGTCTCGTATTGTCCAGTATCAGACATTATCCATAACTGTGAATATGAAATATCGCGTATAAAGGCAATCTGGGTGCCGCTGGGCGACCATGCCGGGTATTTTTCTGGTGAACGGGTGTCTGTTAGCTGAAGGAGAGATTTGTCATTAAGATTAAAAACGAAGATATCCGGATTACCAGCGCGGGTCGAAGTAAAAGCAATTCTCAATCCATCCGGGGACCAGGTTGGGTCATAATCTTCAGCCGGGCTGGGAGGGACTGGCAGGGGGTACGGAGACGAACCAGAGTCAACCTCCATAATGAAAATTTTCGATCCGTCATAACGGTCTTTTCGCTCTTTACAGGGTGAAATGAAGGCGATCTGCTGGCCGTCTGGTGACCAGGAGGGTTTGCATGCGCCGTCCGGCAGGTTGGTAAGCGGTTGCTGCTGGCTGCCATCGGCATTCATCAACCAGACCTGCATATTGCCGGTACGATTGGAAGAAAAAGCAATCTGCCCGGCGCTTCCACCAAAAGATGTTGGCGTGGCTGTTGGAGCCAGCGATGGTGTCACCATTAATTCAGCCGTTGATGTATGAAAAATTTCAACTGTAGCTGGTATCGTGCCGGTTGGTTCGGGGGTGCTGGAAGGACTAATTTCATTGGTGGTGATGACCATCTGAGTATTGCCCGATTGGGTTACTGCGTGGGTAGGGGTAGCACTCGGAACAGTATACACCCAGGAGCGAAAAGTTTCTGAAACTCCCGGCTGCAACATGAAGAACAACGCAAGTGCTCCAGCCAGCAATAAGGACACTGTGATGGTCCTACGTGATCTGGCACGCCTTATCCGAGTTTGGGGCAACCGGCGCGACAGCATAGGATCATTTGAAATAGAATTATCCTGCGCCAAATCATCCGTCCCCCCCACAGTAAATTCTGGTGGGGGAGGCGTGTAAGGCGGGGGCGATACCAAAGACTGCCCCTCCGGCATCCGGTCCAAATTACCCGCATCCAGTAAGGCTTTCCGAAACTCCATGGGTGTTTGATAACGGTCCTCGGAATCAACGGCCAGGGCTTTTTCGATTACCGAGGCTAATTTACGATTTGCTTTTGGCATCAGCGCCCTTACGGGCGTTAAATCGGCTTTTCCGGTTGCGCGCGCTAATGCGTCCTCGGGAATGGTACCGGTTAGTGATGCGTAAAGGGTCGCACCCAGCGAGTAAATATCGGTGCGGGCATCGGTTGGAGCCGTGCCGTATTGTTCGGGGGGAGAGTACCCCGGTGTCATCGCCCGTGCCCCGGTGGTGGTTTGCTGGCTCCCGACCATTAATTTTGCCAGTCCAAAATCCACCAGGGATACCTGACCTTCAGGGGTGATTTTTATATTGCCAGGTTTAATATCGCGATGGATGATTGGAGGGTAGCGATGGTGAAGGTAATGGAGCGCATCGCAGATGGCCGCACCGATTAGAATGACTTCATTCTCGGGGATGGTGCTCATGCGTTCGATCCGCTGCCGTAAATCCTCACCTTCGATGAAATCCATGATCAGGTATTGACCCTGGTTGGCAATCGAGAAATAATCACCTACCCTGGGCAGGCTGGGATGCCGGAGGCTGGCCAAAATGTTAGCCTCCCGTTGAAATTGACGTGCATATTCATCGGTTAAAAATAAATTTTCCTTAACCGCAACCGATATCCCCAAGTTCTCATCCCAGGCCTGATAAACAGATCCCATTCCACCCTGGCCAAGGATGGCTACAATTCGGTATCGATTGTTGAGGATGGACCCCGGAGCAAGCGTCATATAAAAGGATTTTACCTAAGATAAAAGTAATACGCAATGAGAACCAGGGAGGAGATGTTGTAATATCATTTATGAACAGCGTTTATAGCTGTGCTTGAAAATTGTAAGAAAAAGGACTTCCGCTTGTTATATTCTGGATTTTCATCAATCTTGATCATGCTATAATCTCTTCTGTATGGCAATCCAAGAGTAGCTATGAATCTAGATATTCGCACAGCAATCCAAACATTATTTGTTTTGACTCTTGCAGGCGTAGTGCTGAGCATTTTTGTTGGTATTCGGACAATCCGGTCAGGTCATAAACTTTTATATTTTCGCAAACGCCGCGAGATGGTTTCTCGAGGATGGCGCGCGATCTTTGGCGCCTTCCTACTGGTCGGCGTGGCTTTTGCAATCAACCGTTATGCCGAACCGACGGCGTACAGGTTTTTTCCCCCATCACCCACGATTACCCTGACGCCTACGATTACCCTCACCCCATCCATAACGATCACACCCAGCATTACACTGACGCCGACGATCACCAATACCCCTTCGGTCACCTACACACCAGCCATGCCAGACAGCATCCGCAACGGGATTCAGACTACGATCACTCCGAATCCCAGCGCAGTTTTTAGCCCTGTCTTGATCTCTCGCATGATTGATGATGATTTCCAGCCAATTGACCCTCAGACGATGTTTGACAATCCAGTAACGACCCTCTATGGTGCTTTTAGTTACGATCAAATGGTGGTCGGATCGCATTGGGCTGCTTTATGGTACCGGCTGGCTGACCAAGAATTGCTCTGTTATGAGTCGAAGCCCTGGGACGGTGGGACCGGGGGGTATGGCTTTACTGAATGCACGCCCACATCTGATCAATGGCTGCCTGGCGATTATGAGGTGCAGATATTCGTTGGTACCGAATGGAAAAATTCCGGCCAGTTTACGATCACAGGCGAACCGCCTACCCCGCTGCCCAGCGCCACAGCCACCCGAACAGCCACAGCTACCTGGACGGTGACAGCTACAGGTACCGCTACTTTGCGGCCTACCGTAACACCCACTCCAACGGTAACTCAAACCCGGACCAGGACACCGACCCCTAAGCCCACCAATACGCGTGCCCCAACCGCCACCTACTAACCAACTCCATCCCGTCTTCCGATTTGCGGTTGACTAAAAGCTTAGAAGCACATGAACTGCCAGTATGAGGTTGAACCCTCATTCAACCTGGACAATTTACATCGTGCGGTTCAACCCCGGCAGGACGAGTGCAACAGCGATACGCGCAGCCAGACGTGCGTTTGATCGCAATAAGGCTAGATTAGCCTGAAGGGTTCGCCCACCTGAGAGCTCATTAATCCGCGCTAAAAGGTATGGCGTCATGGATGAACCATGAACTCCTTGTTCTTCGGCATCTTGCAGCGCTGTCCTGATATACGATTCAACCTCACCATAATCCAGGGCAACTTCTTCAGCCAGCGGGTTCACCACCAAAATCGCGCTATCAACGCCCACCTGCCAGTGGGCTCGTGCGATGGCTGCGATATCCTCCGGGTTGTCGCTGCGGGCGGATAATGCCAGTCCGCTCGTGCGTGAGAAAAATGCGGGGAATTCATCTGTCTGATATCCCAGGACTAGTACCCCCTGGGTTTCCAGTACTTCCAGGGTGGCTGGCAGGTCAAGGATGGATTTAGCGCCAGCACATACCACTACCATTGGGGTGCGCCCTAATTCCATCAGATCATTTGAGACGTCGAAGGGTGCATTGCGGTGTACCCCTCCAATACCGCCTGTGGCAAAAACTTGAATCCCTGCCTGATGGGCAACATGCATCGTTCCTGCCACTGTGGTTCCGCCAACTAATCCACGGGCGAGTGCCAGGCCAAAATTGCGGCGGCTGACTTTGATGGCACCTTCAGCGGTAGCCAGTCGTTCGAGCTGGCTGCTGGTTAACCCAACTTGAATCTTGCCGTCCAGCAAGGCTATGGTTGCTGGTGTGGCTTGCTCACCTGCAATTTCATTTTCCAAATCGCGGGCCAGGTTCAGATTATCAGGATAAGGCAAGCCGTGGGTTATGACGGTAGATTCGAGCGCCACGACAGGTCGATGGTCAACGCGTGCTCGGGCTACTGGATCTGAAAAAGAAAGGGGAAAGTTGGAAGGGATCATTTAATTCTCCTCAAGACATCTCGATACTTCATTTTATACCACAACCGATTGGCAGACACTATTGTATAAAATCGATTAACCTTTAGGATATCTCCATTCAGAGATAGTGACTTAGCCCTTATGTTAGAATTAGTCAGCCGTTGTACGAGGCAGGTATCATTAATCATTATATTGAGGTGAGATGCTGCGAGCGTTTTTCATTTTCCTATCCAAGGCTGACTGGGCTCAGCGAATCATTACAAACTGGAAATTCGCCTGGCGGATGGCTTCCCGTTTTATTGCCGGAGAGACGCAAGAAGATGCGTTGGATGTGGTTCGGCAACTTAACCAGCAGGGGATTCTGGCTACCCTGGATCACCTTGGAGAAAACACTGAGGATCAAAAGGCAGCCGAACAGTTTACGAACGATGTGCTGTCGGTTTTGGCTGCCATCCACACCGCCGGACTTAAGTCGAACGTATCGATTAAATTGTCGCAACTAGGACTGGTTCTCGATCCTGAAATGGCCTATGCAAATCTGACCAGAATTTTGGACCGTGCACGCCAGTATCAGAACTTTATCCGAGTTGATATGGAAGACTCCACGCTGACAGAGATCACCCTTGAGCTGGTATCCCGGGCTAAGGCAGCAGGTTATGACAATGTCGGTACCGTCATTCAGTCTTACCTGTATCGCAGCGAGGACGACATCAGGCAATTAGCCCAAAAAGGGATCAAGGTTCGCCTGGTTAAAGGCGCCTACAAGGAGCCATCTTCGGTAGCCTATCCTAAAAAGGCGGATGTGGATGCGGCTTTTGACAGGCTCACCAAATTATTATTGAGTAAAGAAGCTGAAATTGGTTTTTACGGCGGCAGCGGAGACGGTCTTTTTCCGCCGCTTGCAGCCGTCGCCAGCCATGATGTCAAACGCATTCGCTTTGCACGCGAAATGCTAAAACAGTTGGACCTCCCGGAAAAATCAGTGGAATTTCAGTTCCTATATGGAATTCGCCGTGATCTGCAGCAAGAGCTGAATCGATTGGGATATCCGGTGCGGGTTTACGTGCCTTATGGAACGCACTGGTATCCGTACTATATGCGGCGGCTGGCCGAAAGACCTTCCAATGTCTGGTTTTTCATCTCCAACTTTTTCCAGAAGTAAAGGATGATCTGATGGGTGCAGTGGTGAGGAATGAACTGGCGCTGGTCACGGGAGGCGCTGTTCGCCTTGGCAAAGAAATCGCACTGGCGTTGGCAGGGGCTGGATATGCCGTCGGGGTGCACTACAACACCTCACAGAAGGCTGCGGAAGAAACAGCCGGCGCTGTCGAAGAACTTGGTGTGCCGGCATTTCTATTCCAGGCTAATTTAACCGACCCGGCCCAAATAAAGACTCTTTTTTCTAAAATTGCGGAAATATCCATGGAGCTGGGTGTTCTTGTAAACTCCGCGTCCGTCATGCCAAGGGGAGATCTCCGGTCGATGCAGGTGGCAGAGTGGGATGCCACCCTGGACGTGAATCTCCGTGCCCCCTGGTTGTGCGCTCAGGCAGCTGCCGGATTGATGCAAGATAAAGGTGGGGTTATCATTAATATTTCCGATACCGGTGCGCACAAGACCTGGACCGGTTTTCCGGCTTATACGATAAGTAAAGCCGGTTTGGAAGTGCTCACCCAGCTTTTAGCACGGACGCTTGCCCCAGGAATTCGGGTAAACGCTGTTGCTCCAGGATTGATCCTCCCATCCAGTGACACTTCATCAGAGGTTTGGCAGAGACTTGTGCAGCGGCTGCCAGCCGGCCATTCCGGTTCGCCGCAGGATGTTGCTCAGGCAGTGCTCTTCCTGATCGAAAACGAATATATCACCGGCGAAACGCTGGTCGTTGACGGCGGATACCAGCTCATCTAGCGACGAAAGCCGACCCATGCAAATCCCTACCAAAACTCCCCTGGCTGAATTTATCCGGATTTCCTCATGGCCCAATCTTTTAGCCGGGGCATTTTTGTATGCGCTTGGTGCTGGAATTGTTGTGTTCCGTGGAGAATTATTCAACTGGGCGAATTTCTGGCTGGGCTTGGCAATGGTTATATTGCTGCTCTTGAGCAGTTTTTACCTGACCGAATATTACACCCGTCTGCAAAATCCGCCGCGGAGACGTGGGAATTTGCCGACCGGTAAACCAGAAGATGAAAACACCGTCTTAACACGCAACACCTTCCTGCTGGCCGCGGTCACGACCCTGACGGCTGGTGCCATGATCACTGTATTGTTGTTTTCTGCCGGGGCGTTCAATCCAACCGTGCTCCTGGTTTTAGGCCTGGCATTTTTGATGGCTTATATTTATGCTGTACCACCGTTCCGGCTGGTTTATAGCGGTTATGGTGAAATCATCATGGCAATCATTCTAACCAACCTTATTCCCGCCCTGGGTTTTATTCTGCAGACGGGTGAAATGTCGGATTTGTTAGGGACGTTGACCTTCCCGATCACTGCACTATACCTGGCGATGATCCTGGCTGTCTCACTGGAAACGTACTACGCGGATATTAAGGCGGGTCGCCAAAACCTGATGATCCGCCTCGGATGGCAGCGCGGCATGGTTTTCCATAACCTGCTAATCCTGGTTGCTTCCCTGCTGGTCGGAATTGGCGCGGTGGTTGGGGTTGCTTCGGCGCTGATCTGGCCAAAGCTGCTTACTTTACCGATTGGGTTATTCCAGGCATGGCAAATATGGCAAATCTCCAGAGGTGCAAAACCGCGCTGGAACCTGCTCAAAATTACTGCTTACGCTACCTTCGCAATTACCCTTTATTTGCAGACCTTTACCTTATGGGTGGGATGAACAATGCCTGAATTTCTGAACCTGCTGCCACCGGCCG
>JAJZTR010000118.1 GCA_021848775.1 Chloroflexota bacterium
GGGGCAATTACGATGTGGAGGATGCTGTCTCGGGTGCGCAAGCCATGGCAGCTCGCGGTCTGGTTGACGGCGGGAAATTGGTCATTTTTGGTGGGAGCTCAGGCGGTTTCACGGTTTTGCTTGCGCTCGCCCAGCATCCGGGAGTTTTCAAAGCCGGCGTAGCGCTTTATCCGGTCAGCAACCTGTTCACCCTGGGGCTCGAGACGCACAAATTTGAACAGCATTATGATGAAAAACTGGTTGGAAAACTGCCTGAAGCCGCCGATATCTATCGCGACCGCTCTCCGTTGTTTCATGCGGAAAAGATTAAGGACGCACTAGCCATTTTCCACGGCAGTGACGACCATGCCGTGCCGATCACCCAATCTCAAGCAATCGTTGAGCGGCTGCAGGCTGCAGGTGTCCAACATTTATTTCATGTGTATGAGGGCGAAGGCCACGGTTTTAGAAACCCTGAACCACTGCTGGATTTATACCCGCGGATCGAGCGCTTCCTGATGGAGAACGTGCAATTCGCTTGATTATTCGTGGTATATCACAGATGTAACTTCTGCCTGAATTGTCTCTAGCATCCCGGCTAGAATCATCCGGGTGCGCTCGATTACCTCATCCAACGGAATCACTTCTCGGTCAGACTCGCTCCGGAGTTTCAGCTCTACACCGCCAGCTTCCAGCGAGCGCGCGGAGACGGTTAAACGGAGGGGGATCCCGATCAAGTCCGCATCATTGAACTTAACCCCTGGAGATTCTTCACGGTCATCGTAAAGCACATCCATCCCGGCAGCCTGCAATTGGCTGAACAGCCTGTCAGCCGTTTCCTGCGGCAGGGTATTTTGTTTACCATGCAGCAGCACCAGATGAACCGAGTACGGCGCAATGCTCACCGGCCAGGTCAGCCCGTTGGTATCGTGATGTTGTTCCGCGACACAGCCTAAAAGGCGCCCCAAGCCAATGCCGTAGGAGCCCATGATGACCGGCTGATTCTCACCCTTCTCGTCCTGGTAAGTGCAGCCAAGCTTTTCCGAGTACCAGGTGCCGAGTTTGAAGATGTTGCCGACCTCCACGCCCCGTTCAGCCCGCAGCACGGATCCACAATCCGGGCAAAGGTCTCCCTCTCCGGCTGCAGCAATGTCCGCCACAAATGGGGTTGTGAAATCGCGGCCATAATTTACATTTTTCAAGTGGTAATCGGTCTGGTTGGCACCGGCGACCAGATTGGGCGAAAGCGGGATCAGATCGTCCACCACGACCAGAGTGTCTTTGAGCCCGTAAGGAGAGGCGAAGCCGGGTACCGCGCCAGACGCCAGAATCTCCTCTTCGGTCGCGGGTCGCAGTTCTTTGGCTTTGATGAGGTTGCTGAGCTTGGTTTCGTTGAGTTCCATATCGCCGCGCACAATCGCCATGACCAGCCGTTCTGTTGTTTCCTGCTCATTGGGAATTGCGGCGGTGAAGAAGACCGCTTTGGCAGTCCTGGATTCGGGAATCTGAAGGAATCGCGCCAGATCTTCGATTGTTTTGGTTGCAGGGGTATGCACTTTTTCGAGGGATTTGGGCTCTTCCGCCGCTGGTGCAGATTTCATAAATCTGGCAATCTGGCGGTTTGCCGTGTAACCGCAGGTATCGCAACGGATGATGGTGTCTTCTCCGATGGGATTGAGATACATATACTCATGGGCCAGGTGACCGCCCATCATACCGGTATCGGCTTTGACCGCGATGACCGGCAATCCGCAGCGCCGGAAGATGTTGAAATACGACTGATAGTGAGCCCGGTACTGCCGGTCCAACCCTTCCCAGCTGCTGTCGAGGGAGTAACTGTCCTTCATCGTGAATTCACGAACGCGAATTAACCCGGCACGCGGGCGAGGGTCATCGCGGAACTTGGTTTGGATGTGATAGATCAACCGGGGTAATTGTTTGTAAGAGTGTATCTCATGCCGTACCAGGTCGCCTACGGCTTCCTCGTGCGTCATGGCAAGGACCAGGTCGCGCTGGTTGCGGTCTTTTAACCTCGCCAACTCATCCCCAACTGAATACCAACGACCGGTCTCTTTCCATAAGTCGGCTGGCAGAACCACCGGCATGCTCAATTCCTGACCGCCAATGGCATCCATCTCTTCGCGCAGGATGCTTTCGATTTTCTGTATCGCGCGCTTCCCCAGCGGGAGGGTGGCAAAAATTCCGGCAGCAATCTGGCGAATGAACCCTGCGCGCAGCAGCAAGGCGAATCCTTCCGATTGCGCTTCAGCAGGTGCATCGCGGAGCGTGGTGGAAAATAGTTGAGACATGCGCATGGTGCGATCTCCTTCGGGGGTCAATCTACCCAATCGTCCGGTTCGACATGAACATAAGTGCGGTCAATTTCAGGGAACTTTTCCAGGCTGGCAATCACCTTGTCGGTAATCTCATGCGTGTCCCGTAATCTGGTTTCTCCATCGACGTTGATGTGTAAATCAACAACCAACCGCGGACCGGAATAATCGGTCATTAAGTGATGGACACCAAGTACGCCCGGCACTCCTTCGACCGTTTCCATAATTTTTAGCCGCAGTTCTTCAGAAGCTCCAGCGCCGGTGAGGAAGTTGAGATGTTCCCGGGCAGCGCGGTACGCCGACCGAAATATCCATAATGCCACCAGAATACCTGCGGAGGGGTCCATCAGTGGGTGAATCAGGCTGGAACCTACTGCGCCAATAAATGCCGCCAGTGAGGTGTAAACATCGTTTAGATTATCCTGCGCGGTGGTACCCAGTGTTGGGCTGTGAACCTGCCGGGCAATTTTACGTATGGCGAAAAACATTCCCACTTTAACTGCCGCGCTGAATATCAATACCAGAGAGGGTAAACCAGGTTCAACCGCCAGGCCGCCTTCAATAAAACGTTCCAGAGAAGTACGCCCGGCTTCATAGCCGGCAAAGGCCATCGAAAAAGATACGGCTAATCCCACCAGAGGTTCGAACCGGCTGTGACCTTGTGGATGGCTGAGATCTGGCGGACGCATCGCCATCCGTAAACCAATGACCAGGAGGATGGAATAAAGGACATCCGAGATTGAATTGGCGGCGTCTGAATACAGGGCGACCGATCCCGAAAAATAGGCTGCCAGCCCCTTGGATATTGCCAGAACCACATTCGCGACAATGGTGATAACCAACGCTATTTTGAATAGCCGGTTGTCCTCCGATTGAGGGGAGTAATTTCGAATCCAGCGCATCGATGAAACCTTCCTTAAGAAAAACCATTCAATAAGAACCAGAAAGGTTCGGTGAATGGCAGCAGTAACCCGCAGCTATATTGAAAAACCGCTGTGGTCAGCATAAGTGTACCACAAGCGGTCTTTTTAATGGTTGGTTACTTGTTCGATCCGAGGCTAGGGACGGTGAAAAGGCTATTGACTCTTGACAGCTTCCAGAATCTGGTTTGTGAATGCTCCGCTGATATCCGCTTCCACCGGCAGCTCCTGGGCTTTCAACATGTCGGCCAGGCCCTGCCATTGTTCGGCAGTTTGCCATCCCCATCCATTGGCATTTGTCAGATCCGATTGCGCGTCGCGTAATTCAGCGTCCAGCATAAACCGCATATGGGAGGCATCGGTCTCAGGACCGGTATAGGTCAGGGTGATCTCGACGGCTTCATCCAGGTGCTCGGAGGCGTATTGGATTCCGCGAAGGGACGCCCGCAGGAATTTTGCCAGCATTTCCGGCTGGGTCTCGAGGATATCCTGGCTGGTGACATAGGTCAGCCCCAGACTGGGCACGCCAAAATCCTCGGCGGACCATAAGGTTAAATCATAGCCCCAACTGCCGATTAAATAAGGCTCATTGGATTTATACACCGGATAAACATCAACTTTGCCCTCGGTCAACAGGCGTGGATCGAAACCGACGTTGACCAGCTCGATCTTGCTGCGGTCAGCGCCTGCCGCATCGATCAGAGAGAACAGGTCTGGGGGAGGTGTGCCTTTATAGCCCACGGTACGCCCCTCCCAATCCTTGGGCGAGTTGATGCCGGAGGATTTCAGAGCCGCGTAGGCTTGCTGACCTTTCTGCCCGATAAGCGCAAATGAAACCAGTGGCAGGCCAGGGTCAGCCCGGCGCTGCAGCAAAACTGCAGCATCCTGAGTGGTCACCTGCACCGTTCCGGCTGCCAGCAGCTGCAAGTGCTGCCCCTGTCCGGCGGAATGCTCGATGGTCACATCCAGGCCTTCCTCAGCAAAAAAACCTTTAGCCTGGGCGACATAAGCGCCTACAAAGGGCAGATTGGCCTGGGGTTTATAGCCGGGCATGAAGGTCATAGGAATGACTGCTTCAGATGTGGGGGAAGGCTCCGGTTCGGCGGTGGCGGTGGGCGGGGCGGTTGTTCCGGTCGAATCTGCAGCTGGAATGGTCGGGGTCGGTGCCTCGGCTGTATTGGTTGGTGCACAGGCAGTAACCAATAATACGGTGACGATCAGTATGAAAAATATTTTACGCATAGAAGGTTCCTTTAGAAATTGAAATTATTCTTCACGATTACCCGGCTGCCAGAACACAGATTTTCGTTCCAGCCAGGCCAGCAAGCGAAAAAGCGACATACCGGCAGCTGCCAGTATGAAGATCGCGGCGAATAGGAAGGGGAGATTCAAATTGGTGTAAGCCATCCACATATTACGACCCAGCCCGCCGGATGCCCCTGTCCATTCGGCGACCACCGCACCGATGAGCGCCAGCGGTGCGGATATTTTCAATGCGGAAAATAAATACGGCAGAGCGTTCGGCAGCCGTAAATGACGGAAGACTTCCCAGCGGGAGGCATTCCAGGAATGGAAGAGATCGGTCAAGGCTGTATCAACCCGCTGCAGCCCTCCGAGCATATTTACCAGCACCGGGAAGAAGGTCATCAGAGAAGTGATCACAATTTTCGGTAAGACCCCGAACCCCAGCCAGATGGTCAACAGGGGAGCGATGGCGACCAGTGGGGTCGATTTCATTAATATCGCCAGAGTCATTACGCCGCCTTCCAGCCCGGGGAACAAAATCAGCAGGACGGCCAGAGAGCCGCCGGCAAGCACGCCGATGAGCAGCCCGGCCAGGGATTCGCCCAGAGTCAGGGCAGTTGCCTGAAGGTACATTTCCGGGTGTTTGAACAGCGTGAGGATGATCCGGGAGGGCGCGGGTAAAATATACACCGGCGTCTGGAACAAGTGCACCCCCGCTTCCCACAGGCCAAGGAATATCAAGACAATTGCCCAGGCGATAATCCCGGATGATCGGCTGGATTTCATTGCGCATCCTGTGGCAGCGCAGAACGGGACATAATATCGCGCAGCGCAGCCAGGTGTAGCTGGAATTCAGGTTGATCCTCGCGGCGCGGACGGGGCAGGGAGATATCCCCATCCGCAGCGATGCGACCAGGCGAGGGGGTTATCACGATGATCCGGTCGGCCAGCCGCAGGGCTTCATAATAATTATGCGTCACCCACAACACAGTCGGCTGCAACGGCTGCCACAGGTTAAGCAATTCGGCGGTCAATTTTTCACGGGTGATTTCATCCAGCGCGGCAAAGGGTTCATCCATCAGCCATAAACCGGCATCCAATGCCAGCAGCCGCGCTAATGCCAGCCGCTGCTGCATGCCGCCCGAAAGTGTAAAGGGGTAGGCGTTTTCAACATCACCCAACCCCACCCGTTTAAGCGCCTGTCCGGCGGAAATCCGCGGGTGACGGTCTGCGCGCAAAAACTTCTGCGCCAGGGTGACATTTTGCTGCGCGGTCAACCAGGGGAGAAGCGCGGGGCTTTGCGCCATCCAGGCGATTTCACCGCTCTTGCGCGCCTGTGCCGGGCTGTGTCCATCGATTCGAATGCCCCCGGCGGTGGGTTGGATCAAATCGGCAGCCAGCCGCAGCAAGGTTGATTTTCCGCAGCCGCTCGGCCCGATGATCGCGGTGAACTGACCGGATTTTATTTCTAATGAAATATCTTCCAGGGCAATACGCTGCGGTTTGCCGTTCTTGAAAATATGGGTAAGGGAATCGATTTGAATATTCATCGGGATTGAGTTCCCGTTTTCACGGTTGAACCGGGCAGCCCCTGCCAACCGCGCAAGGTTTCGCTCTTGATGTGGAATACCCGCAGGACATTATCTGCTTTCAAGGTGGTTGCAGAAGCGCCAAGATAGCGGCGTCCAAGCTGCTGCACTAATTTTTCAAGGTCCGCGTGGCTGACTGGTTCGGGCAGGGGAATCGCAGTGCCGCGGGCAACCACCCGCCGGAACGGCGGCCAGGGCTCATCGATGGTCAAAGAAACACTGGAATTTTGTAACAGGAATTCAGCCCACTGCGAGCCTTCCCAGGCAATTACAGTGAAGTGCGATCCATTCCAGGCTTGCCAAACCGGAATAACATGCGGCGTGCCGTCCGGTCGGACACAGGCCAGGCGTGCAGTCCACGGACCTTCGAGGAAGAGGTTAATTTCATCCGTGTTCAACTGCGATTCTGGGCGCATCTCCACCGGAGAAAGATGATAAGGAGCGTAAGTGGCAGCTCCCAGCCGGTAGGAAAGCCGGGCTGCCATTGCCCGAAGCTCCGGTAAGATTTCTTCCAGCAGCCTTTCCTGGGTCCAGCGGTAAGCCGGGGCTGAAAAAAGTAATGCGGCCTGAGGTGTGCTTCCGTCAGGGCAGATGGGCAGCGCCAGCTCGAAAAGCTGAGGCGGCTGGTCTATTGAATAACCATGCGCCCGGACATCCTCGGCCGGATTAACATCCAGGGCATTCCTGGCCACCGAAAGCGAATGATTGACCTCACCCAGCGTGTAGACACTGTGAACGGGTTGGGTGCTTTCGACCTGACCAAGGATTAATACACCTTCTGCTGCAGGCACACACAACAGCAGGGTTTCAGACCAATCCTTTCGCCCGACTTCCAGGTAGAAGGTAGCGAGCAGGGTCTGGATCGAGTCGGTCGGCGCAGCACGCCATGCGGTCAGCCGCGGACCGGCCCGGTAACGACCGCGCCGTTCAGCCTGTTCCACATAGCCAAGCGCTTTCAGCCTCCTGAGTAGATTGAACAATGAGCTGCGGGAGGTGTCCAGCACCACCAGCATCTCCTGCGGAGTGAGTCCGTCGGGTTCTGACATCAGGATTTCGATTAATCGCAAAGTGCGTTCGGCACTGGAGGTCAGCGGGTTGGCATTCATTATCGTCTATTATATTGGATTATAGTCCAAGAATCAATACTATTAATCTAATCTGGTTGTAATATTATAAAAAGCAAATTAATTGAATTTCCGATGCTGAGTTGTCCTACAAATATTATGACATAAGTCAGTTTGAATGGTTACATGGTCAATTTGCATTCAGTAAAGCGGTTTGATAAAATTCTAGATGTCCCCGATGCGTGTTACCCGATGCATAATTAACATCTTGTGGTTACATGAAAGGTTGGCAAGACCGCCATCAGGACATGGGAAATATTTGAAGACCCATTTCTCCCTCTGGAGAACTGGGTTAGTCTGAATTCAACCCACCCCCCAAAAATCTTTTTAAGGAGCGTTTTATCATGAAATTGCCTCTCCCAATCACAGCCAGCGTAGAAGAAATGAAAATCGATGTTGGCGAGATCGAAGGGTTGCTGCAAGGTTACCCGATGGATATGCCGCAATGGCCTGAATCTTCCGTCGTTCTGCGTGACGGACGGACACTCTACCTGCGTGCCATGCGCGATGATGATATCGATGTCCTGCTGCCATTTATGGAAAAGGTCATGAAGATTGATAAAGACTTCTATGACATTGTGGGGGTGCGTGTTTATGGTGAAATTCTGGCTGTACGCCGCAAACGATTAAAGGATCCTTTCACCATCCTGGGCTTGATCGACGGTGAATTTGTTGGCTTTGCCAATGGGCGCGCCTGGAGCCAGGACTTGGCGATCAGCTTGCACACCATGGCGTTCTCACGCCGCGGGCGCGTAGGCTGGGCGATGTACTACGCCAAGACCTACTATGCCATGGAACTGCTCAAAGCCAAGGAATGGTGGTCAACCTTCGAAAGCTACAATGGCTGGCGCATGGCCGGTTTGGCGATGGCGCAGCCTACCAAGATGTGGCCGGAATACCAGCATGAACTGGGCGGCGCCAAGGTCTATGTGGTGACCCAGGAATCCTGGCAGCGCCAGATCAAGAACCACCTCGTCAGCATGATGAGCACCGATTTGAACTTCGAAGTCACCGATGAAGTACGCAAGGCGAACGAAGTCATGCGTGTGCAGGAAACACCAGAAATTTAACAATCCATCGGCTATTGCGCAGGCGGCGGTCCGTTGAATATTTGCTGAGGTTTCCATCCTCCAAAATTCAACCGACCCTGCCTGCAGCGACATCCTGTCGTTCATACAGGGAGAGAAAGCTGCATTTCTGCCGGGGCTGTCCCTCTCTTCGAGCAAGGTTTTCCCCATCGTTCATGTTTTGTTGACTCTGATTTTTGGAAGTGCTATACTTTCAAAACCAATTGTCCAACAATCTGAGCCCTGGAAGAGGGCCGAGCTTACCGGTAGAAACAATCTTTCTCTTGACAGCTGGATGGCTGTGTCTCCAAATAAAAAATTTTTGTTGCATTACGCTTAGATTTAATTTAATTGACCAATGACGGATGTTTGCTCCAGTGATGACCTTTAGGGTGGAACGATTAACTTTTCAAAGTTGTTTGTTCCATTAATCACGAATAGATCAGGAGACCAAAAATGGCAGTAATTAAGACCCAAGTACGTAGCGGCGTTTAC
>JAJZTR010000119.1 GCA_021848775.1 Chloroflexota bacterium
GCCGTTCACTGGCTGACAAAGGTTTTTTGCAAACCGGGCACGCTTCCTCTTCAGCCTCGCCGAGGCGGTCAATACGTTCAGTGAGAGAGTTCAGCTCCCTGGTATGCGTTTGCTGGTTTGTCTCGAACTCCACGACCTCAAGGCGCAAGACCTGCACCTTTTCCATCAGTACAGACTGATTCTGTTTCTGCTCCATTAACGCCGCGGCTTCAGACTGCAAACCAGCCAGGTTTTGTTCGACGGTCGGCGCATCATTTTCGAGGGTTTCCTTCTCGGATTGCCGCAGGCGCAGGGCGTCCCGTTGCGCCTGCAAGCCAGCCCGTTTCTGATCGATGATCCCCTGCTGGGCTGCTCGTTTCTCCTCCACCTTGCGCAGGGAGGATTTCAAAGATTCCCAATGTTCCAATTGCTGCCTGTCTTTGAGCCAGGACTGATACTGTTTTTCGATCTCAGATGCATGTTCAAGGATTTTCTGGTAGGTATCCCTTTCGGCTGTGCGTTCAGTGTATCGTTTGTGCTGCTCATCCAGCCGCTGCTGTTCAGTTCGCAGACGGGCAGTCTTTTCGTCCAGCGATTTGCGCAAACTTTGGAGCAGGTTTTCCTGCTGAAGGGCGGCATCCAGGGCGCCGGTTTTGCTTTTCAGCAGTTCATCCAGATTGACCAGATCTTTTTGCAGCTGGCTGAGGCGTTCTTTATATTGGGGTTCGCGGGCCAGTTCATCGTCGTACGATTGAAGCTGTCCGGTCAGGATGGCTCGCTCCTGTTCATGTGCCCGAATAGTCTTCGCAGCCTGTAAGCGGTAAGTTTCCCAGATCTCCAGACCGAGGACATTGGCAAGGATCCTTTTCCGGTCTCCCGGACTCTGCTGAGAAAATTGGTCGGCTTTTCCCTGTAAGAAGAAGGAAGCATTGATAAAGGTCTCGTAATCCATCCGCAGAATTTTCTGGATTTTGGCTTCGGTAGCCCGGATCGAGCTTTCGGTTAAAGGCCGCCATCGCTCACCTTCATCGCGGATGAAGAACTCCAGGAGAGTGGTTTTACCGCGCGCTTTACTGCGCTGGACGCGGTAGAGACTGCCCTCGTAGTCAAAATCAAGGATGACCTCAGCGGCATCGGCACGGCTATTGATGATTTCATCACCGCTGCCACGTGCTTTGTCGAACAAAGCCCACGTGATGCCATCCAGGATGGAGGATTTCCCGGCTCCGTTTTGACCTGAAATGCAGGCAAGGTCGAAGTCATCGAAGGATATGTCCACCGTATCCAGGTAGGACAGGAAACCTGTGAGCTGCATACGAACAGGGATCATATCGAGGCGCTCTCATCCTCCAGAGGTATTTTGGAAACCAGCACCTTGTCCACCCGCCGGCCATCCATGTCCAGGATTTCATAACGCATGCCGTTCCACTCGAATGAGCTTCCAGAAATGGGGATGGAGCCCAACTGGCTCATCACAAATCCGCCCAGGGTTTGATAACCGATGCGGTCCTCATCCGGAAGGTCGTCGGTATCTAGAATCTCCTTGAGATCATCGATATCCAGCAGCCCATCCAGCAGCCAGGAACCGTCATCGCGTTTGATCGCTTGCGGTTCCATATCATCGCCAGGCCCCGGAATTTCACCCACAATCGCTTTTAGCACATCGTACAAAGTGACCATGCCGAGCAGGCCGCCGTATTCATCCAGAACCAGTGCTTCATGGACGCCGGCTTCTTTGATCATCTCCAGAACCTTTAGCGCTGACATGCTGTCGGGAACGAACAGCGGGGGTTGCAGCAGGTCTTGAATTTCAAACGGCTTGCCAAGATGCAGGCTCTCAAAAAAATCCTTGGCGCGTAAGACCCCTTGAACGTTATCCAGGCTGCCCGCAGCAGCCGGAAACCGGCTGTGATTGCTGTTCAGGATATCCGTCAGAACTTTATCGTGTGATTCTTCCATGTCGAGCCATTCGATTTCAGTTCGCGGGGTCATGATGGCATCGATGTATCGATCGCTCAAGCGGAATACGCTTTCGATCATGTCCTGCTCGGCAGCTTCAAAAACGCCTACCAGGGTGCCTTGTTCCATCAGAACTCTGATTTCTTCTTCGGTGACGGGGGGCTCATTTCCGGGGGTGATGCCAAGCAGCCGCAAGCCTAAATCCGTCGATGCGCTCAAAAGGCTGACGACCGGCGAAGTGATGCGCGAAAGAAACTGCATGGGGCGCGCAACTTTCATGGCAATCTTCTCAGGGTTGTTGAGCGCAAGGCGCTTGGGGATCAACTCGCCGATCACAAGGGTAAAATAAGCCGTTACCAGGACCACAATTGCGAAAGCGATACCACCAGCGTAAGGCTCGAGCCGAGGTACGCGGGCCAAAAGGTCCGCCAGGGGTCCTGCGAGCGCAGCTCCACCCAGGGCGCCGGCCATAATTCCCACCAGGGTGATGCCAATTTGAACGGTGGAGAGAAAACGGTTTGGTGATTCAGCCAGCGCCAATGCAGCTTTGGCTGATTTATTCCCGTCCTCAGATTTTTGCTGCAAGCGGACCTTGCGGGCTGAAATGACTGCCAGTTCGGACATGGCAAATACCCCGTTGAGCAGGAGCAGCAGGAAGATTACCGCGATTTCAAGAAAAGGATTATCCATCCACTCACCTATTCTGGAACCTCATTGTCGGTTGCGGTTCCAATAAGCTTCCGCGCCAGGGAATTGAGTTCTTCAATGTCTTGCGGTTGAAATTTGTTTGCCTTCCAGTAATGGTCGAGCAGTTCGATCGGTCCCAGTGTGCTAATCGTCTGGTCCGGATCCAGTCTTATGCGGGCTTCGATCTGGGGACGACGCACCAGGTGAAAATCGAAGGTATCTTCTGTGAATTTTCGCAGTGCCGCCTCATCGATCAGGGTCTCCCAATCACGCGGGTACTCGATGGTAAGGCGGACGATTGCCTGATCCATTTGAGATGGTTTCGGTAATGCCTGCTTCATGGCGTCCAATAAAGCTTCTGCCTGCGGCAGACCGTTTTCACCCAATGAGGATAAATTCACGCGGCGGTCGATAAAACGCCGGCCGTTCAGTTTGCGCCATTCGACCTGTGTATTTCCGCGATCAATGTGTGCTACGACGTAATACTTGTCATCCTGGGCTTCGCCAAAGTCCACCCGCTCGATCGAACCCGGGTAGATCACAGGCGGGTGGGCGTTTTCGTTCAGGTTTTGCCATTTATGAATATGACCCAGCGCAACATAATCCAGCCGTGGATCGCGAACCAGAGAACCGGGCAGTTTTAAATCATTTCCGAGCATCACGCTGCGTTCACCGCCGTATAATGCCCCCTCCACCGTGCCGTGTGCGGTAAAAATCACCGGCAGGCTGGGATCGATCTTTTCGAACCATTCTGCTATTTGCAGCCTTAGGGTTTCTTCAATCTGTTCGTACACATCCTTTATTACAGCCCCGCTTAATTCACGCGAAGCCATCAGGTAAGAGCGCGAAACCCAGGGCAGAGCCATCACCTGTACTGGAAGTCCGCCCAGCTGATCCGGTAATAATAATGTAGGCAGCCCGATGACCTGCACCCCGGGAACATTGAGCGTTTCATATTCCTGCAGAGCGTGCGCCCTTCCAACAGCCGGTGAAAGGTCATGGTTCCCAACCAGCAGCAAGGTGCGGATGCCAGCCCGGGATAAGCGCATTACCCTCCGGCCCCATTCACGCTGGTAGGTGGGAGCCGGCGCCCGATCCTTGTAGGCATCGCCGGCAAAAATGACCAGGTCCACCTTCTCCTCAACCGCCGCATCCACGATGGTGTCGAGTGCCTTCAGGAAATCCAAAACGCGCAGCGGTAGGCCGCTTACCGGGTCATGGCGGCCGTAATTGGCGATGTCGATATGGGCGTCAGCAAAGTGCAGGATTTTGATCATGGTTGGTTTCAGTATTGGATTCCGAGCTGTTGCGCCAGTTCCACGCCTGGTCCAAATCCTGGATGATATTCAAGACTTTTACGAACGTCCTCAATCGCACCCTGATTGTCTCCAAGAATTATACGGGCGCGGGCGCGCCAGATGAAGCTTTCTTCGAGGTAAGGTTCAGCTGCGGTATCGATGGTGTTGGTGGCAAGATTAATGACATCCATATAGCGACCGGAGTAGTAATAAGCAAAATACGGCCCGGTCTGATACCACATCATGCGCCAGGGGCGGTCTGCTTCCGGCAGGGCGGCCATGAGTTGAAAAGCCTGGTCGTAAGCAGCCGCGGCTCCACTGTAATCCTGCAAGCCTGCCAGACTGGTACCGCGGTTGAAATATGCAAAGAATTGCTGTAATCCATCCAACGATACTGCTTCGGTGGCAGCAGTTTGAGCCGCAATGCTGTAACCTGCTGCCTCATCAGCTGAATTACCCAAAGTTCGCATCAAACTTTGTTCATCCTGCAGCGGGTATATCACCAGATAGGTGAAGTTAAAACTTCGCCACTGGCTGAGCAGCGTTTCATACCTAACCGGATAATCTGCGCTGTAGTAGGCATCCTGGGTCATGAATTCCTCTTTCGCATCATCATAACCGTTGACAACTGCGTAGTGTCCAACCCAACCCAGCTTGCCATTGAAATCTTTAAGGAAGATGCCTTTCTCGATTACAACGACGAATCCCTCTGCGACCAGTCGTTTCAACAGGTCAAGGTCTCCACCAGCGCGCACGATGGCTCTGAATTGAGTCTGGGTATTCACATAATCAGCCAATTCATAAGGCATCACGTTCTTGTCTTTATCGAATGGTTTTACCACCGGCCCGACGTCAGTGCGTTCGCCCTGCCAGCCCCAATAGGTGAGCCCCATTGCCAGGGTCGAAGGCGCGCAATAATTCCATAACCCGTGCTGATCGATATAACGTACCCCCTTCAGGGTTACAGATGAAGGGATTGGCGTGGCTGTGGGTGTCGGGGGGAGTGTGGGTCCGGGGGGAACATTCGTAGGCGTGGCGGTGGGTGTGGGGGTGGAGGTAGGGGCATATCCTTGCATGGTCGCTTGCACCACAGTGGCAAGTTCGCTTTCGGGGACGAAAACCGCTTCCTGAGGCGGTGATATTGCGTATTGTGCCTGCACTCGGAGTTTATCAATCTGGAACATAGCCGTTTGGCGCAGGGAAGGGACTGCGATGATTACGCCAATCGCAAGTATGCCGACCGCCAGCAGTCCCAGGAGAATGATGCCGATTTTTCTCATTAGTAAATTATAACATCCACACCGAGATCAAATTTCTCTGGGGATGCTTATATCGGCCGACCGTTATTTTGGAAAAGCTGAAACACGTCATCAACCAGTTTGGCTGGGTCAGGTTTCGGATCTGAAAGCCGGTCTTACCATACGCTTACACTCCAAAAGTAAAAAGGTGGATATAATTCCCTGTGTTATAATCCTGCCCCATTGTGTAGACCTGTCGGGTGCCGCCCGCCAGCTTCATCGGCTGTCCATCCCCTCAGACCACTATGATTTTTCAAATAGGATAATCGATGAACAAGTTAATCAAACGTGAAATCCCCAATAATTTCAGCCTTCCACGCCGGATTATCCGGTTAGGATCATTAGCTTACAATTTATGGTGGGTCTGGAATCCTGAAGGGCTTAATCTCTTCCGTTCCATCAATAAAAGAGTCTGGGATGAAGTGGGGCATAATCCTGTGGCATTCTTGAAAAAAGTCGAGCGCAGCCAGCTTAATGCAGTTGCCAATGATGTTGATTATCTGGAAATGTACGACCGGGTTATAAAGCAATTTGATACCTATATGGCCGATGGACCAACGTGGTTTACCGCAAAATATCCCAACCTTGTCGATAGTGAAATTGCATATTTTTCTTTTGAATTTGGCCTGCACGAATCGCTGCCGGTTTACGCCGGCGGTTTAGGGGTATTGTCCGGCGATCACTTGAAGGAAGCCAGCGATTTGGGATTGCCGCTTTCGGGGATTGGTTTTATTTACAACCAGGGTTATTTCACCCAGCGCATCACTGAGGATGGCTGGCAGGAAACCGGCACGCATTACCTGTCTTTCGAGGATTCACCCATCATCCCGTTATATGGTGAGGATGGACAACCATTAACCGTCTCGATTGAGCTGCCTGGGCGCAGCGTCTTTGCGCGGGTGTGGCTGGTGCAGGTGGGGCGAATCTCGCTCTACTTGCTGGATACCAACTTACCTTCCAATTCCGATGCGGACCGCCAGCTAACAGCGCGCCTGTATAGCAACGACCTGGAAATTCGCATTTCTCAGGAAATTTTGCTGGGAATGGGCGGTGTTCGCGCGCTGCGCAAGCTGGGGATTGACCCCCAGGTCTGGCACATGAACGAAGGACACTCCGCTTTTCTGGCTCTGGAGCGCATCCTGGAAATGGTGCGCGAGGGCACCTCTTATGCAGAATCTGCGGCGCGAGTGCGCCGTTCGAATGTGTTCACCACCCATACGCCTGTTCCAGCCGGAAATGACCAGTTTCCCCTGTGGTTAATCGATAAATATTTCTCCGGTGTATGGGCTGAACTTGGCATGACCCGCGATGAATTTGTGGATTTGGGACGTCAGGCTACTCCCTGGGGCGAAAGTTTCTGTATGCCGGTCCTGGCTCTACACCTTTCTGATCACGCGAACGCAGTCTCAGAGCTGCATGGTCAGGTTTCACGGCGGATGTGGAACTTCCTCTGGCCAGAACGGCGGACCGATGAAGTACCGATTAAACACATCACCAATGGAGTGCACACCGGTACCTGGCTGGCACGCCGCATGCGGGTGTTGTATGGTACCTATCTGGGTGAGGACTGGATGGATCGTCTTGACGACCCTGCCCTATGGTCCATGGTGCAAAATATACCCGATAGCGAGTTATGGGCAGTTCGCCGGCATCTCAAGCGTAAACTGGTGTTGTATGTGGATAACCGGGCGCGCAACGCCTGGCAGAGTGGGACCATTCATCCGGCCCAGGCGCTGGCAGACGGCGTTTTCCTGGAGCCTTATTCGTTAACAATTGGTTTTGCGCGCCGGTTTGCGACCTACAAACGCGCCAATCTGATCCTGCGCGATTATGAGCGGTTGATTCACCTCATTACCAACCCGGATATGCCGGTGCAAATCATTTTTGCCGGCAAAGCTCACCCTGCGGATGAACCGGGCAAACTGCTTATCCAGCAGGTGTACCGTGCCGTGAAGGATTCACGCTCCGGCGGGCGGTTAGTCTTCCTGGAAGATTATGACATGAACATGGCTCGTTACCTGGTGCAGGGTGTCGATGTTTGGATGAATACCCCCCGCCGCCCGAATGAGGCATCAGGAACTTCGGGCATGAAGGCTGCGCTTAACGGTGTGCTTAACCTGTCGGTTATGGACGGCTGGTGGCGTGAAGGGTTTAACGGGTTGAATGGATGGGCAATTGGCGAAGATGCCGATGCGGTTGACCCCAACCAGCAGGATGAAAGCGACTCTCAAAGCCTGTACGATCACCTGGAAAACGAAATCGTACCGCTGTATTATTCGAACCGGACCACAGATGACATTCCAACTGCCTGGTTGACGCGCGTTAAAGAATCGCTTCGCACGTTGTCTCCGCAGTTCAGCACCCGCCGCATGGTTACTGAATATTTGCAGGACATGTATCTCCCCTGCCTGACCAGCAAAGAGATTGTTCGTCAGGAGTAAACCATGCCAGAGTGGTTAACGGTTTCCACCCTATTGATTACGTTAAGCATTTTTTTCTTACGCGTAATTGATATGTCATTGGACACCATTCGGGTACTTTTCGTTGTTCGCGGACGAAAACTCCTGGCATGGGTCCTCGGATTTTTTCAATCGGCAGTATTCATCATTGCCATCAGCAGCGTTCTAACCAATGATCAGAATGTCATGACGATTGTGGGTTATGCCGCCGGGTTTGCCACCGGGAATGTGGTTGGTATGCTCATCGAAGAACGTCTGGCAATTGGCCATATTCACCTGACGATCGTCAGCCCGGCAAGAGGCGTGGCGATCGCGGAAATGCTGCGCGAACATGGCTACGCGGTTACGGAGTTATCAGCCCGCGGATTGAACGGCATGGTCTCTCTGCTGCATGTCGATGTGATGCGCCGCCAACTGGATGTGGTCGATAAGTTGGTGCGCGAGACTGATGGAGAAGCCTTCATCACCGCGGAAGATGTCAGGCCGGTTCGCCGGGGGTTTTGGCGAGCCTAAGCGGGAAAGGGTATTACTCTAAATTTTCAGGCGCTGTCACGAAATCAAGCCAAGGCAGCAGCTAATTTTTTCCCACAGGCATAGCTTTTCCAGGCTGACCGCGGTGGACCGGCTTTACTCCAGCTTCTTTACCTTCAACCGCAATCCCTCGACCTGGGTGACGACCACCCGCGTTCCAACAGGCAGCGGCTCGCCAGCTTGGATCAATTCCGCCGACCAGGCTTCCCCGCCTACTTTGATGATCCCCTGGGGTTCGAGCGGCTGGGTGACGATGCCGGTTTTCCCCACCATCGATTCGCGGCCTGTGACCGGCGGCGATTTCAATGCCCGAATAG
>JAJZTR010000120.1 GCA_021848775.1 Chloroflexota bacterium
ATTTGTTCTTCCTCAGCTATAAGGAATTGGAGGATTTCAGCAGCGCGGCTGATTCGCAGCGCTGGCGTGAAATCATCGCCGGCCGCCGCCGCGCTTACGATTTGGAGCAGCACCGCCGCCAGATACCGCGGCTGCTGCTCAGCGACGGGCGGGCTTTTTACGAGGGGATTCAGGCGCCGGCAGGAGCGGAGGATGTCATCAGCGGCAGCCCCGTTTCCCCCGGCAGCGTGGAGGGGCGCGTGCGGGTGGTTCTCGACCCGTACCATGCCGATCTGCACCCGGGAGAGATCATGGTCTGTCCGGGCACGGATCCTTCCTGGACGCCGCTTTTCCTGACCGCCGGTGGTCTCATTATGGAAGTGGGTGGGATGATGACGCACGGCGCTGTCGTCGCGCGTGAATATGGCATTCCGGCCGTGGTTGGCGTGGACCAGGCCACCCGGCGGCTTGAGACCGGCATGAGCATCCGCCTGGATGGCTCTTCCGGGCAAATTGTTATCTTACCTTGAGCAAAAGTTTTAAATTGAAAAAATCCTCTCCCTTGACGGGAGAGGATTTAGCTGAGGGTCAACTTTGGGGAGCGTCGGCCCTCGTCATTTAATTAATCGAACAGCTTATTTGACGGTGAACACACCCGAGGTGGCTTCGATGGTTTTCACCAGATCCGTGGTGTGCACCCGCACGACCCATTTCTCGCCGGCTTTGGCGCCGGTGGGAAGCGTCACTTCTTTCTTCAAATATCCCGCAACATCGGTCTTGGCGTCCACAGTGGTACCACTGACCGCTCCTTGCAGCTGGATGGTAATGTCGACGTTCGTGTAAGCTGGGAAGCCATCCGCGATGACCAGGAACTTGCTGCCCGGGGTGCCCGTGTTCGGGACGAGGGTGACGGCAGGAGCAGATTGCCCGACCGGGACGGTAATCTTTTGCCCGACATAAATCAGGTCAGGGTTCTTGATGCCAGTGTTGAGCGCCAGGATAGCTGCGACCGTAGTGTCATAGCGGTTGGCGATCTTGCGCAGCGAGTCTCCGCTGACCACCACATATTCGATCTTGCCAGTGGAGGGTGTGCCGCCTACCGTGAAGGTGTTGGATACAGCCAACTCGGCAGTATTCGCAGTGGACCGCACAACAAAGACATAGGATTTGCCATTTTGCGCGCTGGAGGGTACAGTAACCTTTTGCAGAACCGCTCCATGGCTGTCCGTGGTCACCTTGCCAATGGATTCGGTCTCGCTTTCCTTCAGCCCGAAGCGGATATCCACATCGCTGTTGGGGCGGAAACCGGTGGCGCCGAGGGTGATCGCATCACCGGCCTTGCCGGTATTGGGGGTGATACCAACCGTGCGAACCTGGGCTGCGCCTTCTGGCAGCTTGATTTGCTGACCCTTCTCAATGCGGTTGGCGTTGGTAATGGCGGGGTTGGCCTTGAGCAGGCTGGTCAGGGTGACTTTGAACATGGATGCAATACCGCTCAGCGTGTCACCCGGTTTGACGATGTAAACCGAACCGGCCACAACCGAAGGTTGAGTTCCAGTTGGCATTTTGAGCACCTGACCGGGATAGATCAGGTTCCAGTTTTTGATGGATGGGTTGGCTGTCAAAATAGCGGAGGCAGTGGTGCCGCACTTTTTGGCAATAGAGAACAGATAATCGCCGCGCTGCACGGTATAGGTGGCACCGCAAGTTGATTCAGCAGCGACGGGGCTGACGCCAAGGCTGGCAGTCAGCATTACAACAGCAATCAGGGCAAACAATACTTTTTTCATTGGCTCCTCCTTCGTTTTCGAGCCGGTATAAAAATAATTCTATACAAGCTAATTCTTGTTATGCTCAAGACGATGAGGATCAAGGAATAGTTCCAGGAATGCTGAGAAATAATGGTATAGATTTTCGGAACCCAGGGGCACAGCCGTGGCGCCCCCCTGCCATCAATTTTCACGGTGCGAACGACACCCCCTTCAATCCAATTAACACGGTGAACTGAAGCCTACCCTACAACTTTTTTATCCTGGGCCACCAGGCTGGCACTGATCGTTGATATTCCTTCCACCCCTCTCCAAAACCTTCTTCCAGTGCCTCTTCTTCGCGCCTGGCACGGATTCTCAATCCCAGGTACATCAGGCAGATGAAAACCATGGTCCAGGTGCGGTAAAACAACGTCCCGCCCAGACCCACCAAAAGAATACCAAGATACATGGGGTGCCGCACGATGGCATAAGGACCGGTGGTAACCAGTTGATGCTCGGTAAAAAGGTGCGCTCCCCGGCCGGTGGATACAAAATACTGCCTGCCTAGTGTCAGCCGCCCCCAGAGTATCAAGCCAATCCCGCCGAACAATAATGGGACGCCAGTAAGAAGACCAACCACCCGGGACCAAAAAGGCGGCGTAGCCGTCAGCGGCAGCCAGATCCACCAGCATAGAATAAAAAACCCAGCCCCAGCCAGGATATAAAAGAACGGCTTGAGGAGGATGCCCAGCGGTTGCGGTGCGTTCGTACCACGGAATCGCTTTATTCCCCTGAATATGCCGTCGAAAATAACGCCAAGGGTGACGGAAATCGCGATTCCGCCCAGCAGTCCGACCCACCATTCTATCTGACCCAGGAGATCCATCGTTTTTCCGCAAGAAACAAGCGCTGATCGTAATATTATTTTGCTATTTCTTGTTTGACAATAACAAATTCCAAACACACTTGCAAGAATTCATGTTTAATTTACTTTTCTTTGCTAAAATTATAAGAATAGTACACATTTCATCACCGATACACGATTTCCCGCCAGACTGCCTTTGCAGAGAAAGGTGCGCATGATCGAGTTTGGAGAAGAGATTCAACCGGTTGGCGAATTGTTCCAATCCCCTGACGTAGACGCGGCTCGGGAATTCTTCCGGCACAAATCACGCGCCATGACGGACAAGCGCATGAGTGTGCAAGAGGCGGTAGCCAGATTTATTCATGACGGCGACTACATCGCCACCGGGGGTTTTGGCAGCGTGCGGTTCTCGACCTCGGTGCTGCATGAAATTGTCCGCACCCGCAAACGCAACCTGGGTTTCTCCGGGCACTCGACCACTCACGATTTTCAAATATTAGCCGCCGGCCGCGTCATCGACCGCTGCGACATTGCCTATGTCGTCGGGCTGGACATCAGCGGATTATCACCCAACGGACGCCGGTTCATGGAAAGCGGCGCAGTGCGCACCACCGAATGGAGCAATGCCGGACTGGGCTGGCGCTACAAAGCCGCCGCCATGGGGGTTCCCTTCCTGCCGGGCCGGGTGATGCTTGGCAGCGATACCATGCGTTACAGCGCCAGCAGGTTGATCGACGATCCGTTCACCGGCCAAAAATTGCTCGCGTTTCCCGCGCTGTTCCCGGATGTAGGCATCATCCATGTGCACCAGGCTGATCAATACGGCAACGCCCAGATCGACGGCACCAGCATCGTGGATCTCGACCTGGCGAAAGCCTCAAAACGGTTGATAATCACGACTGAACGCATGGTGGACACGGAGGAGTTTCGCCGCGATCCGCGCAAGACCAGCATCCCGTACTGGCAGGTGGATGCGGTTTGCCATGTGCCCTTCGGCAGTTATCCCGGTAATATGCCATTCGAATATTTCTCCGATGAGCGCCACCTGGCGGAATGGGTCGAGGCCGAACAGGGTGAGGAAACATTTGCCGCCTTTCTGGATAAATACATCTACGGTGTTGACACTTTCGCCGATTATCTGAATCTGGCAGCCGGTGATGAGCGTCTGGCTAAACTGCGCAAACTCGAAATATTGAAACGGGCTTAGGGAAGGTCATGGTAGCCACCAGCACCCGCTATAACTTAATGGAATTGATGATTTGCGCGGCAGCTGCCCAGCTGGAAGATAATCAAACGGCAGTCATCGGCACCGGCACACCACTCGCAGCCGCCATGCTGGCTCAAAAAACCACCGCACCCAACCTGGTCCTTTTGTTCGAAGCCGGGGCGATGGCGCCAATTCTGGAACGGCTGCCGATCTCTGTTTCCGGTTCCGAGACCCAGACCCGAGCGCTGGTTCACGGCAGCATGTTCGAGGTGATGGAAGCCTGCCAGCGCGGATTGGTGGATTACGTTTTCCTGGGCGGGGCGCAGATCGACATGTACGGTAACCTCAACTCGACCATGATCGGGCATGATTATCGTCTGCCCAGGGTGCGCCTGCCGGGCAGCGGCGGCGCCAACGATCTGGCATCCCTGTGCTGGAAGACCATGACCACCATGCAGCATGATAAGCGCCGATTTATTCAAAAAGTGGATTTCATCACCTCGCCGGGATATCTAAGTGGTCCCGGCGCGCGCGAAGCGGCAGGATTGCCACCCGGTACCGGGCCGTACAAGGTAATCAGCACGCTGGGTGTGATGGGATTCGACCCGGTCAGCAAGCGCATGCAGGTCGAGTCGCTGCACCCGGGCGTTACCCGCGAGGATATTATCGAAAACACCGGCTTCGAAATGCTGTTCGCTGAAAACTTCGTGGAAACACCTGAACCAACGGATTATCAACTGGAGATTTTGCGCACAGAAGTGGATCCCAGCGGGATGATTCTTGGCAAACAGCGGAACGATAAGTAGGGGGAAAACCGGACAAATTCAAGGTGTTGCCGCAAAAATGATTAAGTCGATTGGTGGAAATCGCCGCTATTGTGATCTCATCATCAGAGCATCGAAAGGACGGGAGTGATGGATTTTAGGTGGACAGAAGAGCAGGAACTGTTGATCCAAAGCCTGGAAGAATTGCTGAAACGGGAGGCCCCCGAAACGCTCCTGGCTGAACTTGATACCCGCCATGAGTTCCCTTTTAAACCCTGGCAGGCCCTGGCGGATAACGGCATCCTGGCGTTGGGCATTCCGGAAGAATACGGTGGTGTTCCGGCGGATATTACCACCCTGACGCTGGTATGTGAGACCCTTGGTCGGCATGCCCTGCCCCTCGGCATAATCTATTCACTGGGGATCATCACCATCCGCGATATTATTCAGTTCGGCTCCGAAGAAATCAAAGCTGAAGTCCTGGGCGGATTCGTGCGCGGCGACTTGCCGGTCGCGCTGGGGATCACCGAACCTCAAGCCGGATCCGATGCTGCCGCACTGAAAGCCACCGCCCAATTCGACGGCGATGATGTTATTTTCAACGGGCAGAAAATGTACTGCACGCTGGCTCAAATCACCAAATATATTTTGCTTTTAACCCGCGATCCGCAGGTGGCCAACCCGTATGAAGCGATGTCGATGTGGCTGCTGCCCACCGATACCCCCGGGTTGCGGTTCAATCCCGTCAACAAGGTTGGCTGGTGGACGGTGCCATCCTATGAAGTGTACATCGAGAACGCGCGCATCCCGCGCAAGAAACTGGTGGGGCAGTACAATTTCGGCTGGCCGCAGCTGATGGCCAACTTCGAAATCGAAAGGCTGGCGCTGTGCGCCGCATCACTCGGCGCGGCTCAAGCTGCATTGGAAGACTCGCTGGCTTACGCCAATCAGCGCGTCCAGTTCGGCAGGCCAATCGGCAGCTACCAGGCTGTGCAGCACATTTTGACCGACATGGCGGTCAAGGTCGAAAATATGCGCAACTTTGTGTATAAGATCGCCTGGATGATGGACCAGGGGCAGCCGGTGCGGCATGAACATGCCATGTGCAAACTGTATGTGGCGCAGGCTGCCTGTGAGGTGACGGATTCAGCGATGCAGATTTTAGGCGGTCTGGGGTATACCATGGATCACCGGGTGCAGCGCCTCTGGCGCGACATCCGCCTGATGCGCATTGGCGGCGGCACCGACGAGATCATGTACAACATTGCCGGGCCGCAGCTGCTCAAACAGGCCCGCAAAGGATAATTGCCTATCCATTAATATGCGCTGCAGCCAGCGCAGGATGGAGAATAAATGAAGATTGTGATTTGCACCAAACTCGCGCCGGATGCGAGCGACATCGAGGTCCGCAGCGACGGCTCCATTTCACTCGAGCGGGCTGAATGGAGCATCGGCAGTTTCGATTTGCAGGCCATTGAAGCAGGCGTCAAATTGATCGAAGCCCATGGCGGTACCTCGACTGTCCTCAGCATTGGACCGCAGCGCATCAATAATTCCAAGCTGCGCAAAGACCTGCTTTCGCGCGGACCCGGTGAATTGGTCCTGGTGACGGATGACCGGTTGACAGACGCCGATACAGCCATGACAGCCCGGGTGCTGGCAGCGGCGGTCCAAAAAATGGGTGATGTCGACCTGGTTCTGACCGGCGAAGGCTCGGCAGATTTGTATTTTCAGCAGACCGGCCTGCAATTGGGCGAGCTGCTCGGCTGGCCGGTTTTCAATGCCGTCAGCCGCGTAGATGTTACCGCTGCCAGCGGCTTGCGCATCGAGCGCAGTCTGGAGGATGAGACCGAGATTCTTGAAATCCCCCTGCCGGCGGTGTTGGCTGTCACCACCGATATCAATACCCCGCGCCTGCCCAACATGAAGGAAATCCTGCTGGCAGGCAAAAAACCGGTGCAGGAATTGGTCTTAGATGACCTTGAATTTCAGGCCGAATTAAACCGTGCAATTGAAGTGGTTCAATTGCATGCCCCCCGCCCGGTGGAACGCAAGCAGATTCTGATTGAAAGCAGCCCGGAGGATGCAGCACGAACGCTGGCAAATTACCTGAGCAAGGAAGGGGTGCTTTAAATCCATGGCAGCGAACAAGGATATCTGGGTCTTTACTGAAAAAACCGCATTATTGCCCGAGCTAATCGCTGGTGCGCGCAATCTGGCGGAGCAAACCGGCGGCAAGGCGGTCGCGGTGACCCTCGGGCCGCGGCAGGCTGCTGAAAAGTCCTTCGAAATGGGCGCGCACATGGTGCTCTGGCTGGGAGAACTGCCCCCCGGAAGATTGGTGGAAGATGCAGTCCCGACCCTGGCTGAGGCGGTGCGGACAGCACAGCCATTCGGCGTGCTGATTGGCGCGACCACCCGCGGGCGGGCTGTAGCCGGGCGGCTGGCTGCCCGTCTTGGCACCGCCGCGCTGACCGATGCGCTGGAATTTCAATATACGAACAGCGGAATCCAGGTCAAGCACATGGTTTTTGGCGGCGGAGCGGTGCGGATCGACCGTCCGGTAACAGGTCCCTTCCTGGCGACGGTTGGATCCGGCGTCTTCGAGCCTTTGCCTCAAGCATCCGGAACGAGCGGAGAAATCCAGACGGCTGTTTGGATCGATCCCCCCTGGCAGGCGGTGGTGGTCGAACGCCGCCAGCGGGAGGGCAGCAAGGTCAACCTGGCGGCTGCCAAACGGGTGGTTTGCCCGGGGCGCGGCCTGAAACAGCAGGAAGATCTGGGCATGATCGAGGAACTGGCGCAGGCGCTCAGCGCTGAGGTGGCCTGCACCCGCCCGTTAGCCGAGGGGCTGAATTGGCTGCCGCGCGAGCGCTACATCGGCATTTCTGGCGCCATGATCAAACCGGACCTGTACATCGGCATTGGGGTATCCGGGCAGGCGCAGCATACGATCGGCATGAACGAATCGAGGGTGGTAGTAGCCATCAACAAAGACCGCGGCGCCCCCCTGGTGGCGCAGGCGGACTACGCCATCGAAGGCGATCTTTACGCCGTGGTTCCTGCGCTGATTCGTGCCATCAAAGCGCATAAAGGAAAATGAAACCGTGAGTGAGGAAATCTTTGACGTAATTGTCATTGGTGCCGGTGTGGCCGGGAGCAGCGCCGCGTACAAACTGGTTAAAGCCGGTCTGCAGGTGGTACTCATCGAACGCGGTCCGTTCCCCGGCAGTAAAAACCTGAGCGGCGGGGTGCTCTACGGGAAAGTGCTGCACGAATTAATCCCCAATTACTGGGAAACCGCTCCCGTCGAGCGGACTATCACCAATCAGGTGGTCAGCTTCTTAACCGCCGATTCCTCGGTCAATCTGGATTTCAAGACCGAAGCCTTCAATACTCCGCCGTACAACGGATTCACCGTCCTGCGGTCACGCTTCGACCGCTGGCTGGCCGAACAGGCGGAAAATGCCGGCGCGATGCTGGTGCCGGGCATCAAGGTGGATGGGGTTTTGAAGCAAAACGGTCAGGTGGTCGGCATCACTGCTGGTGGTGAGGAAATGCTGGCTAAGGTGGTCATCGCCGCCGACGGCGCCAATTCGTTTATTGCCCAGCAGGCCGGGTTGCGCGGCACAATACCCGCCAGGCATGCGGGGGTCGGCGTCAAAGAAGTGATCGGTCTGCCGCGCGAAGTGATCGAGGAACGCTTCCACCTGAGCGGGAACCAGGGGGCGGCCTACAACATTGTCGGGTATGCCACCCGCGGCGTCCCCGGCGGCGGGTTCCTGTACACCAACCAGGAAAGCCTGTCGGTGGGGCTGGTTATCCACCTGGACGCGCTGGTCGAACGCCAGTTGAAACCGGCCGAGATCTTCGAAGATTTCCTGGCGCATCCCATGATCACCCCGCTGATCAAGGGCGGCAAGCTGCTGGAG